>NZ_LIQR01000343.1 GCF_001418575.1 Peterkaempfera griseoplana | reverse complement strand
GCCCCGACCCCTTCGGGGCCACCTCACCCCGCTCCGCCGGGCGCCGTCCCGACTCCGCCGGGCGCCGCCCCGACTCCCTTTCACGACAGGAACCGAGCCCTTCCATGCCCGCTGCCGACTCCTCGACGTCCCGACCGCTCACCGCACCATTCATCCGACAGACCGTCAGTTCTCCGTCCGCCCAGCGCCGCTGGCTGCTCACGGCCGGGATCGTGCTGGTGGCGCTGAACATGCGGGCGTGCCTGGCCGCGGTCTCCCCGCTGGTCGGCGAGGTGCAGCGCGCATTCGGGCTCTCCTCCACCGCGAGCGGGCTGATCACCGCCGTTCCGGTGCTGTTCCAGGGGGTGGGCGCCCCGCTGACCCCTCGGCTGGTCCGGCGTCACGGCACCGAGCGGGTGGTGCTGGGGGCCGTGCTGGTGCTGAGCTGCGGTGTGCTGCTGCGGGTGCTGCCGTCGCCGGTGGCGCTGTACGGCGGGTGCATGGTGATCGGTGTGGCGATCGCGGTGCTCAATGTGGCGCTGCCGGGGCTGATCAAGCGTGAGTTCCCGGACGGGGCCGCCGCGATGACGGGCCTGTACTCCACGGCGATGCTGATGGGGGCGACCCTCGCGGCGGCGGTGTCGGTACCGCTGGAACATGCCCTGGGCGGCGGCTGGCGGGCCTCGCTGGGCTTCTGGTCGGTACTGGCGCTGGTCGCCGCGGCCGGGTGGCTGCCGCAGCTGGGCGGCGCCCCGGCGCCGGAGCCGGCGCACGCGTCCCCGGCGCCGCCCGCCGGGGTGTGGCGCTCCGGGCTCGCCTGGCGGATCAGCGTCTTCATGGGGATCTCCTCGCTGCTGGTCTACACGCTGGTGGCCTGGATGCCGACAATCCTGGCCGACCACGGCATGGACCGGGGCGAGGCCGGTCTGGTCTTCGCCTTCAGCAACCTGGTGCAGGTCGTGGGCGCCTTCCTGGTGCCGCTCGCGGCGGGCCGGATGCGCCGCCAGCGGGCGCTGGCCGTGGCCATGGTGGCGCTGAACGCCGCGGGGGTCACCGGGCTGCTGCTGGCACCGGCCGCCGGGGCCTGGGGATGGGCGCTGATGCTGGGGGTGGCGCAGGGTGGTTCGCTGGGTCTCGGCCTCTCGTTCATCGTCCTGCGGGCGGGCGGTGCGGCGGTCGCGGCGCAGCTGTCGGGGATGACACAGGCGGTGGGCTATCTGGTGGCCGCGGCCGGTCCGGTGGCGGCGGGTGCCCTGCACCAGGCGACCGGGAACTGGGCGGCGCCGCTGGCGGTGCTGCTGGCACTGTGCGTTCCTGCGGCGGTGGCCGGCTTCGGAGCGGGCCGCGACCGGGTGCTCGGCGGCTGACGGCGTCCCCGGGCTCCGGGGGGGTTGCGCGGGGGCGGCGGCAGCGGCCGCCCGGTATGGGTCCGCCCGTACGGCCGCACGGCCTTGGACGGCCCCCGTCCCTCCGGACGTCCACCCCGTGCAAAGGCCAGGACCGGCGGCCGACGGGAGGGGTACGCTTGCCGCATGCATCGTCTGTCGTGTCCGAGCTGGTGGCGCTCCGCATAGGAGCGGCCGCCTCTCGCGCATGACCAGGGCCGTTCGGATGGACGGCCCTTCTGCGTTCCCTGATCAGGGTCCTGTTCCGTGCGGACGGCACACCGCCGACCAGCTCAGGAGACCCGCATGACCAGTACGCCCGTCGCCCGGCGAACCGCCGCAGCCGGCCCCTCCTCGGCCGACGCCCTCGTACCGTCCACCGCCCGGACGCGCAGTGCCGAGGTGGAGGAACTGATCCACCGGGATCCCGGACGCTTCCGCGTGCTCACCGGGGACCGCCCGACAGGTCAGCTGCACCTGGGCCACTACTTCGGCACCCTGCACAACCGGGTACGTCTGCAGAACCTGGGGGTGGAGATGCTGGTGCTCATCGCCGACTACCAGGTGCTGACCGACCGGGACACCGCCGACCGCCTCAGCGAGCACGTCGAAGGGCTGGTGCTGGACTACCTGGCCATCGGCGTGGACCCGGCCCGGAGCACTGTCTTCGCCCACAGCGCCGTCCCGGCCCTCAACCAGCTGCTGCTGCCGTTCCTCAGTCTGGTGTCGGTCGCCGAACTGGGCCGCAACCCCACGGTCAAGGACGAGATCGCCCACTCCCGGCAGTCCTCCGTCAGCGGCCTGATGTTCACCTATCCCCTCCACCAGGCCGCGGACATCCTGTTCTGCAAGGCCAATCTGGTCCCGGTCGGGCAGGACCAGCTGCCCCACCTCGAACTCGCCCGCACCGTCGCCCGTCGCTTCAACGACCGCTACGGCGCCGGCACGGCCCTCTTCCCCGAGCCCGACGCCCTGCTGTCCGCCGCGCCGCTGCTGCTGGGCACCGACGGCGCCAAGATGAGCAAGAGCCGGGGGAACGCCATCCGGTTGGCCGCCGACGCCGACGAGACCGCCCGGCTGATCCGCGGCGCCAGGACCGACGCCCACCGGCACATCACCTACGACCCGGTCAACCGCCCCGAGGTCTCCAACCTGGTCATGCTGGCCGCGCTCTGCCTGGACCGCGATCCCCACCAGGTCGCCGACGACATCGGCGGCGCCGGAGCTGCAGCGTTGAAGGACACCGTCAGCGAGGCCGTCAACGAGTTCCTGGCCCCGATCCGGGCTCGCCGAAGGCAGCTCGCGCAGGACCGCGGCCACATCCGCCAGGTCCTGCGCGAGGGCAACCAGCGCGCCAACGCCATCGCCGAGGCCACCCTCGACGAGGTCCGGACCGCCATGAACAGCCGCTACTGAACGGTGACCGCGACACCCCGGGGTCACCGGCCCGGGGGTCCGGCGGCAGCGCGTCCCCGGCACCGGCCCGCCGGAGGCGACGGGCCGGTGACGGACCTGGGCGGCCCCGGCCTCCGGCCGGCCCTGGGGCGGCGCCCGCCCGGTCACACCACGGTGACCGGGTGCCGGACCACGGCGTCGAAGAGGTATCCCTGGGTGTTGTACTCCGCCTGGTCGGGCTGGGTACGCCCGGCGGTGTCGGTGGCCCGCGCGAGGAGTTCCGCGGGCCCGGGCGTACGGGGGTTCCAGGGGACGCTCCACCGCACCCAGCCGTCCCGGTGCGGTGCGTCCTGCCGGCGGGCGGTCTGCCAGCGGGCGCCGCCGTCCGTGCTGACCTGGACGTCCCGTACGCCTCCGGCGCCCGACCACGACCTGCCGTGCAGCACATAGCTGCCGCCGGCGGCGAAGGTCGCCCCGCTCGCCAGCTCGAAGGCGCTCTTGAGGGTCTGCCGGGTCACCGGCGCGCCGCCGTCCGGGTAGCCGGGGCCGAACAGGCGGTAGAAGTCGGTGTTCCACGGCGAGTAGAGCGGCTCGGCGGAGACCTCGATGTCACCGACCCACTTGACGGAGGAGATGCCCACCCAGGAGGGGACCAGGACCCTGACCGGGTGGCCGTGGTCGTACGGCAGCGGCTCGCCGTTCATCTCGTACGCCAGGACCACGTCGTCCAGTGCCTTGGCGATCGGCAGCGGGCGCCGTACGTGCCCCAGGTTGACGCCGTCGGCGACGTACTCGCCGTCCAGGCCGCGCGGCATCACATCGACCGCGTCCGGGGTGAGTCCGGCGCGCCGCAGGACCTGGGAGAGCCGCACGCCGCGCCAGCGGGCGACGCCGACGGCGCCCAGGGTCCACGCGGTGCCGGAGACGGTCTGGCCCTGCTGGCTGGTGTAGAGGCTCCGGCCGTTGCCCGCGCACTCGACGAAGGCGTCGCGGCTCACCGCGGGCAGCCGCCGCAGGTCGTCCAGGCCGAACTCGACCGCCCGGTCGATGCCCGGCGCGCCGTGCAGCCCGCTGCCCCACAGTCTCAGCCGCCAGGTCGCGGCGTCGATGACCGGTGTGGAGGTGTGGTTGCGGACGAAGAAGCGGCCGACGGGGGTGTGGTAGCCGGTCCCGCGCAGCGCCTCCCACCTCGTCTCGGCGTTGGTGCCCCGCACGGTGAACCACTCCTCGGGGAGCGGCTTGACGATGCCGGGGCCGGTGGCTGCGGCGGCTCTCGGCAGCCGCGGCAGGGCGGTGGCCGCGGAGGCCGCCGCCAGCAGCGTGAGCAGGCGCCGCCGGGACATCCCGTCGGCTCTGGCCTCACCTGCGAGCCACTGCCGCAGCCGGGTGCGGTCGTAGGAGGCTTCTTCCTCACCTGGGGTGGGACGGACGGGTGCCATGGCAGTCCTGCTTTCTGCGGACGGGAAGCACAGGGATGGTGGTGGTACGGCGCTCGGCACGACGGGGCGCGAAGGGTGAACCGGCGTCCGGGACCGGGCCCGGGAATGCTCAGCGACAGCAGCGACAACAGCGACACCGCAGGGCGGGGCCCTGCGGTGTGCCGGCGCACACGGCCGCGACGGCCGGGCAGCTGAGGTTCACGCGCTCATCCTGGACACCGGCCGACGTACCGTCAACCCCCGGCTGTGATCACGCTCCGCCGCGGATCCGCCGCTGAGCCGGGGGGAGCAGCAGCACCTCCAGGGCGTCCGCACACGCGTGTGCCCGGGAGAGGAACCAGGGCAGCCGGGCGTCGGTGAGGCTGTCCGGTGTGGAGCGCAGCGCCAGCGCCGCATGGACGTGGCCGGAGGCGTCCAGCACGGGCACGGCCAGGGTGCGCACCCCGTAGGCGGACTCTCCGTCGTTGAGCGCGTAGCCGACCGCCCTGACCTGCTCCAGCTCTGCCCGCAGTGCGTCGAGCCGGGTGATCGTGCGGTCGGTGTGGGCCTGCAGCGGAGGCAGTGCGCTGAGGTCGTCCTCGCCGGGACGCGCCCAGGCGAGCAGCACCTTGCCCAGCGCGGTGGAGTGGAGCGGGCGGCGCAGGCCCAGGCCGGAGGCGGGGTCGACCGAGCGGCCGACCAGGATGAGGGCGTGGGCGCCGCTGCGGATGGCGAGGTCGGCGGTGGCGCCGGTGACCCGGGCGAGCTCGGTGAGTTCGGGTTCCGCCCGGTGCATTCCGCGCTCGTGCAGGGAGAGCCGGCCGAGTTCGGCGACGGCGGGGCCGAGGCGGTAGCGGGCGGTCTGCTCGTTCTGCTCCAGGAAACCGGCGGCGACCAGCGTCCGTGCCAGTCGGTGCGCGGTGGACACCGAGAGGTCCATCCGCCGGGCGAGGTCCGAGGCACTGAGTTCGCCCGGCCGGTCGCGGAAGCAGTGGAGGAGGCCGAGCGCGCGGGTCACGGCCTGCGCTCCCGGCGGTGCGCCGGTTGCGGTCCTGGCATCCGTCGTCATCGCCCCAGCATGCGGAAGGCTGCCACGATCTGGCAACTGTTGTGGGAATGTGTCGCCGTGTTACGTCGTGTGAAGTGTCTGCCAGCAGACAGATCCCACGATGTGGAAAGAGTTGCTGCCCTCCCAAGGACGTGCCAATCTCTGTCGCACCACACCACCGGACCGGAAGGGAGCAGCCCGCGATGACGACGCCTCGCCTGCCCGCCCCGGTCCTCCCCGCCCTGGTCGCACGGCTTCACATCGACCTCGCCCGGGCCTGCAGCACCGCCTGTCGCTGAGCGCTGCCGCTCCCACCGTGCCCGCGCACGGTCTCTTTCGCCGCGGTCCCCCGTGCCCGGCGCCCATGCCTCCTCATCTCTCCCTGGAGTGTCCGTGCTGGACGAACTCTGGTTCACCCGCTGCCCTGTCCCCACCGCCACCGGCATCGCCGCCGACCGAGGCCTGCTCGCCGAGGAGTTCGCCCGCGACGGGATCACCGTCCGCTCCCTGCAGGATCTGCGGGAGCGCACCCCGGACAGTGATCTTCCGCAGACCCACTTCACCCATGAGCTGACCGGACTGTTCCGCGAGGGCGGCAACGTTCCCGCACTGTGGGCACGGTCCCGCGGCGAGCAGACCCGGCTGATCGCGCTGACCTGGATCGAGGAGCGCCAGTCGATCCTGGTCCGCGACGACGACGAGATCCGCACGCCCGAGCAGCTGCGCGGACGACGACTGGCCGTCCCCCGCCATGACATCTCCATCGACTTCTGGCGCGCCATGGCCCTGCACGGCCATGCGGGCGCCCTCTCGCTCGCCGGGCTGACGCTCTCCGACGCGGAACTGGTCGAGGTGCCCGGCGTACGGACGGGCCAGTGGGAGGGCGAACTGGCGGCGCTGCGCGACGGCCGGGTGGACGCCGTCTACGTCAAGGGCGCCCTCGCCGTCGAGGCCGCCCACCGCTACGGCGCCAGGGCCGCCGTCGACCTGGACGCCGCCCCCGACCGCCGGGCCCGCGTCAACAACGGCACCCCGCGCCCGATCACCGTCCACCAGCGGCTGCTGGACGAGCATCCCGACGTGGTCGCACGCTTCCTCGCCGTCCTGCTGGAGGCCGCCGACTGGGCCCGCCGCCACCCGCACGGACTCGCCCGCATCCTCAGCGCCGAGACCGGCGCGGGACCCGAGGGCGTGGCCGGCGCCTACCGCCCCGGCACCGCCGACAGCCTGGGCCTGGACCTCTCCGACGAGCGCCTGGCCCTGCTCGAGCAGCAGGAGCGCTTTCTGCACGCCCAAGGCTTCCTGCCGGCCCCCGTCGACGTACGGGCCTGGGCCGACCACACACCACTGCAGCAGGCCAGGGAACTGCTCGCCGCCCGCACCGCCGTCACCGGCTGACCTCTCACCGCCTTCTGGAGATCACTGTGAAGTTCCGTCAGTTCACCCTGGCCGCCGCCTCCGTCGTCACCGCGCTGGGCCTGTCGGCCTGCTCCTCGGCCGGCTCCACCGTCTCGGCCTCCCCCGCCGGCTCCGCCACCGTCACGGTGCGCATCCCGGACGGTGGGAACTCCGGCGTCCTCGCCCTCGGCAAGAAGGACGGCTCCCTGGCGAGAGCCCTGGCCAAGGTCCATGCCAAGGTGGCCTGGACCGGGACCGCCGGGGCCTTCGCCCCGGCGGCCCAGGAGCTCGACGCCAACGCCCTGGACTTCGCCCAGGGCTCCATCACCTCCGCCACCGCGGCGCTGGAGCAGAGCGCCGGCTTCAAGCTCTTCGCCGCCACCGCCCCGGACCGGCTGGGGGAGGGCATCCTGGTCAAGAACGACTCCCCGATCAGGAGCGTCAAGGACCTGGTGGGGCGCAAGGTCGCAGTCTGGCACGGCGGCACCAGCGAGTACCTGCTGCTCAAGGCCCTGGAGCAGGCCCACGTGCCGGTCGACAAGGTGCAGCGGGTCTATCTGATGCCCAACCAGGTCGCCGCCGTCTTCAACTCCGGCCAGGTGGCCGCCTGGTCGACCTGGGCCGCCTACTCGGTGCCCCAGATCGCCAACTCGGGCGCGCACTTCCTGGTCAGCGGCGGCCAGGTCGGCTCGGAGAACTACGCCGTGTGGGCCGTGCGCACCGGCTTCGCCGACCAGCACCCCGAGGTCGTCCGGGCCCTCTACCAGTACCTGCACGACGCCGGCCTGAAGCAGCAGCAGAACCCGGAGGCGTACCTCAACGTCAACACCGCCGCCGGCCCGGAGGCCGTCAGCGACGCCCAGAAGGCCGTGCAGATCCCGATCGACAGGGCAGGCGGCACCGCCCAGCCCATCGGCGCGACGGAGCTGACCCACTTCCACACCGTCGCCCGGTTCTTCGCCGACCAGAAGATCACCAAGGGCTTCTTCGACGTCAAGCCCTATGTGATCGACGTGGCCTCCCTTCCGGCAGGCGCCGCATGAGCCTCCTTGCCTCCTCCGCGGACACCCGGGCCACCGGCCTGATCGAACTGCCCGCCCGCACCGCCCGTCCCCGCCGCCGCGGGTCCGGCCTGGCACTGCGGATCGCCGGCCCGGTGGTCCTGGTCCTCGGCTGGCTGTGGGCCTCCGCCTCCGGGACGCTCAGCCCCGCTCTGCTCTCCTCCCCCGGCCAGGTGCTCGACGCGCTGCGGGAGCTGTGGTCCAGCGGCCAGCTCGGCGACGCGCTCTCCGTCTCCCTCACCCGGGCCGGTCTCGGCCTGGCCCTGGGCGCGACCGCCGGCCTCGTCCTGGGCGTGCTCACCGGCTTCTCCCGGCTGGGTGAGGAACTGCTGGACTCCTCCGTGCAGTTGCTGCGCACCATCCCCTTTCTCTCCCTGGTGCCGCTGTTCATGGTGTGGTTCGGCATCGGCGAGACCGCCCGGGTCGTCCTGATCGCCGTCGCGACCAGCTTCCCCATGTACGTGTCGTCCTCCGGCGGTGTCCGCAACACCGACCGCAAGCTGGTGGAGGCCGTGCGCAGCTTCGGCATGGGCCGTCTGGCGCTGGTGCGCGAGGTGGTGCTCCCCGGGGCGCTGCCGGCGCTGCTGTCCGGGCTGCGGCTGTCGATGACCCTCAGCGTGATCGCCCTGATCGCCGCCGAGGAGATCAACTCCACCGCCGGGATCGGCTATCTCATGGCGACGGCCCAGGAGTACTCCCGCACCGACATCCTCACCGTCTGCATCCTGATCTACGCCCTGATCGGGCTGGCCGCCGACGGCACGGTCCGGCTGCTGGAACGGCTGCTGATGCCGTGGCGCACCCAGGGGGTGCGGCGATGAGCGGGACACCGGCCACCGCCACCCGCAGCCAGCCGGCCGGCCAGGACGTCGCACCGGGCCCCGCGACCGCCGTACGGCTCCGCGGTCTGCGCCGCACCTTCGGCACCCGCCATGTGCTGGACGGCGTCGACCTGGACATCGCCCGCGGTGAGTTCGTGGCGCTGCTCGGGGCCAGCGGCACCGGGAAGACCACGCTGCTGCGCATCCTGGGCGCACTGGACGGGCACGACGCGGGCACGGTGCTGGTGCCGAAGGCCCGTACCGTGGTCTTCCAGGAGCCCCGGCTGATCCCCTCCAAGAGGGTGCTGGCCAATGTCACCGTGGCGCTGCCGCGCGGGGCGCGGACCCGGGAGACCGGCCTGCGCGCGCTGCGGGAGGTCGGCCTGGAGAGCCACGCCAAGGCCTGGCCCGCCACCCTCTCCGGCGGCGAGGCCCAACGTGTCGCGCTCGCCCGGGCGCTGGTACGCGAACCCGAACTGCTGCTGCTCGACGAGCCGTTCGCCGCCCTGGACGCGCTGACCCGGCTGCGGATGCAGGACCTGGTCGGCGAGCTGTGCCGGGTGCACCGCCCCGCCGTGCTGCTGGTCACCCATGACGTGGACGAGGCCGTCCGGCTGGCCGACCGGGTGGCGGTGCTGCGCGACGGCCGGCTGGTCACCGACGAGCAGATCACCATCGACCGCCCCCGGGACACCGCCGACCCCCGGTTCGCAGCGCTGCGCACCCGACTCCTCACCGACCTCGGTGTCCACCCCGTCTCACCCAAGGAGCTCCCCGCATGACCGTCAACATCGGCGTCCACAACGCCAACCCGTCCCTGTACCACCTCTCCCGCCTTGGCCTGCTGGAGCGGTTGCTGGAGCCGCTGGGCGAGACCGTCGTCTGGCACCGGATCGGGGGGCTGGCCACCGGGGCCGCACTCGCCGACGGCACCATCGACTTCGGCGGCACCGGCTCCACGCCGCCGCTGTCCGCGCAGGCCGCCGGGCACGACCTGGTCTATGCCGCCGTCTCGGCGCCCCGCCCCGGCCACGGTGCGCTGCTGGTACGGGCCGACAGCGGCATCGAGTCCCTGGCCGACCTGAAGGGACGCACCGTCCAGCTGGCGATCGGCTCCTGGCAGACCCACTTCCTCGGCAAGGCCCTCGCCCGCGTCGGCCTCTCCTACGGCAGCGACGTCACCGCGCAGCGCTCCGACGAGGACTCCTACGCCGGGCTGCTGGCGGGGCGGGTCGACGCCTGGGTGGCACAGGGCGCGGAGCTGTTCGCCGCCCGCCGGGAGGGCACGGTGCGGACCCTGGTCGAGGCCGGCGAGGTGATCAGCGACCGCTCCGTCTTCTTCACCCGGCGCGATGTGGCCGACTCCCGGCCCGAGCTGGTCGGCCTGGTGGTCCGGGCGCTGCAGCAGGCCGACGACTGGGCCGCCGCCCACCTCGACGAGGCCGCCGCCGTCGCCGCCGAGGACCAGGGCGGCAACGCGGCCGACTGGCGTGCGGCCCTGGCGAAGCTGCCCTGGCGGCTGGAGCCGGCCTCCGACACCTTCGTCGCCGAGCAGCAGGAGGCCGCCGACATCCTCGCCGGGGCCGGTTTCCTGTCCCGGGCGATCTCCGTGGCCGACGCCCGCCACCCCGGTCTGGACCGGGCCGTGGCCGCCGCCCTCACCGCCCCGGCCCAGGAGGCCTGACCATGACCAGCCCCGAGATCCTCTGGTACATCATCCCGCGCGAAGGCGCCTACCCCTGGGAGCCCGAGGGCCGCCGCCGGGTCGACCTGGCGTATCTGCAGCAGCTGGGCGTGGCGGTGGACCGCCTGGGGTACGACGGCGCGCTCTTCGCCACCGACCTCTATGACGTCTGGCCGCTGGCGAGCGCCCTCGCCGCGGTCACCCGGCCCGCCTTCAAGCCGCTGCTGGCGGTCCACCCCGGTCTGGTCTCCCCCACCCAGCTGGCCAAGATGGCGCTGAGCTTCGCGCACCTCTTCGGTCCGGACCGGCTGCGGTTCAACGTGGTCAACGGCAACACCGAGCAGCTGCGCCAGGCCGGGCTGCAGCTGGACCACGACGAGCGGTACCAGCTGAGTGCCGAGTACTGGAGCCTGGTCAAGCGGCTGACCGCCGGCGAGGTCTTCGACCACAAGGGCCGGTTCTACGAGCTGACCGACGCGGGGGCGTCGCTGCGGGAGCTGACGCCCATTCAGGGCGGTGTGCACACCCCGCTGTGGTTCGGCGGCTCGTCGGCGGCCGGGATCGAGATGGCCGCCGAGCATGTGGACGTCTACCTCACCTGGGGTGAGCCGCCGCACCTGCTCAAGGAGAAGCTGGACCGGGTCCGCGAGCGGGCCGCGCACTACGGCCGCGAGCTGCGGTTCGGCCTGCGGCTGCAGCTGATCGTCCGGGACACCGAGGACCAGGCGTGGGCCGCCGCCGACCGGCTGCTGGACGTCACCAGCCAGGCGACCTACGCCCGGATGCTCGGCAATCCGGAGACCAAGGACGGCGAGGGGTGGGCACGCCAGTTCCGCCAGCACGGCGGCCAGGTCCCGGCACACGCCCGTGAACTGGAGCGGTACCCCAACCTGTGGCCGGGGATGAGCCTGTTCCGGCCCGGCCCGGGGACCGCGGTCGTCGGCAGCACCGATCAGGTGGTGGAGCGGCTCCAGGAGTTCCAGGCGCTCGGCGTGGACACCTTCATCCTCTCCGGCAACCCGCTGCTGGAGGAGGCGTACCGGATCGCCGAGACGGTCCTGCCCGCACTGCGGGCAAGCGCCGGATGAGCCTCCCCGAGGACGCCCGCGCACTCGAACTCGACCGCCTCAGCGCCGAGTTGCGCCGGATCCCGGAGACCGGCCTGCAGCTGCCCCGCACCCAGCAGGCGGTGCTGGCCGCCCTGGACGGACTCGGCCTCGATCTGCGCACCGGCACGGCGCTCACCTCCGTGGTGGGCGTCGTGCGCGGGGCGCGGACCGGACCGACGGTGCTGCTCCGCGCCGACCTGGACGCCCTGCCGTTCCCGGGCGGCCCGCGGCATGCGTGCGGGCACCACCAGCACGCGGCGATGCTGGTCGGCGCCGCCCGGCTGCTCGCCGCCCGCCGCGACCGGCTGGCCGGTGATGTGCTGCTGATGTTCCAGCCGGGCGAGGAGGGGCACGACGGCGCACGGCTGATGCTGGAGGAGGGCCTGCTGGAGACCACCGGCAGCAGGCCGGTGGCTGCGTACGCCCTGCATTCGGGCGCGGCCTCGCCGCTCGGGCTCTTCAGCAACACGGCGGGCCCCGCCCTCGCTGCCTCCGGCACTCTTGCCGTCACCCTCCTCGGGTCCGGCGGCCACGGGGCCTGGCCGCACCGCAGCCGCGACCCGATCCCCGCCGCCGGCGAACTCGTCACCGCCCTGCAGAGCGTGGTCACCCGCCGGTTCGACGCCTTCGACCCGGCCGTGCTGACCGTCGGCACGGTCCACGCGGGCACCTCGCCGGCCATCATCCCCGCCGAGGCCCGGATCGGGGCGACCCTGCGGGCGCTGTCCGACGGCACCCTGGCCCGGCTCGCCGAGGAGGCGGAGCGGACCGCCCTGGGCATCGCCGCCGCCCACGGCCTCCGGGCGCAGGTCGACTACACCCCGGGCTACCCCGTCACCGTCAACGATCCGGCGGAGGCCGACCTGGTGGCCGGCGCCGTCGCCGACCTCTTCGGGCCGGGGCGCTTCGTCCGCAGCACCCGCCCGGCGCTGGTGGCCGACGACATCGGGCGGGTCCTGGCCGAGATCCCCGGCGTGATGACGGGTGTCGGGGCCTGTCCCCCCGACCGCGACCCGGCCACGGCGCCGGGCAACCACGCCCCGGACGCCGCCTTCGACGATGCGGCCGTCCCCGACGGAGCGGCCCTCCTGGCCGAACTCGCCCTGCGCCGGCTCGCCCCGCCCGGTCCAGCCGCAGATCCGGCCACCGACCCGGCCGCCGCTCCGGCTGTCGCTCCGGGTGGGGCGCGGGCCTGAGGCAGCAGCCGGGCGGCATCGCCGCCCCCGGTGCGACCGGTCGGAGTGGCACCGTCCCGGCGCCGCCGTACGCCCTGACCTGGCCGTCCGGCGGCGCTGCACCCACGGCCGGCGCGGCCGACCGCGCGGCGGCCGCCGTCCATGGAGCGTCTTGAATGACGGACCCGCGGTTCGACAGTCCGATAAGCGGATGTAATGTTCGACTAAAGCAACACTTGGACCAGTGAGTGAGCAGCCCCATGCACCATGCCCTTCGCGCCCCCGCCGCGAGCCTCGCCGACGCCCAAAACGGCTGGGAGGCATGGTGTCTGAGCCGTGAGGCGGCGGTGACCTCACCCCAGGGGAACCTCGCGCTGGTGGAGACCCGCTGGCTGCCGGAGGGTGAGTCGCCGGACCTCGACGCCGCCCGCACGGGACTGCCCGGGAGTGTGACGGTCACCACGGTCCGGCGCACCGACCTGGCCACCGGCCAGCCGCAGCACGCCCTGCGGTTCTGGGACGCCGAATCGCTCGCCATCCGGCACTTCGAGCGGATCGACCGCTACCCCTTCAACCCGGAGTGGGTGGTCGAGGCCGCCTTCGTACCGGTCTCGGAGGAGCGCCGGATCCCGTTCGAGCACATCCGCGACGCCGGGGCGACCCGCGACCTCCCGGTCCCCGGTGACATCCGGTTCACCCTCGACGGCGTGGACTACGCCCTCCACGCCTTCGACGACGAGGGCACCCTGCTGCTGGTCTTCGGCGACCCCACCAACGGAACCGACACCTACGGCGCGGGGCGCTTCCTGTTCGTCCCGCACGAGGCGGGCAGCGACACCGTCGTCCTGGACTTCAACCGGGCCTTCGTCCCGCCGTGCGGCTTCTCGGCCCAGTACAACTGTCCGATGCCGCCGCGGCAGAACCGCCTCCACCTGCCCGTCGAGGCCGGTGAGAAGCAGCCGGTCCTCCGCGACGGCCACTCCGTCCACTGAGCCGTCCCCGCCTCTCCCCCGAAC
>NZ_LIQR01000342.1 GCF_001418575.1 Peterkaempfera griseoplana | reverse complement strand
GCACGGGGGCGGCGGGAGGGCGGGTCGCCGGCGTCGGACCCGTCGGGGTTCTCGGCGTCCCAGCGCTCATAGGCGTCCACGATCCGGCTGACCAGCTTGTGGCGGACCACATCGGTGCTGGTGAGCAGGGAGAAGTGGATGTCCGGCACATCGCTGAGGATGTCCTGGACCACCTTGAGGCCGCTGCGGGTGCCACCGGGAAGGTCGATCTGGGTGACGTCCCCGGTGATGACGATCTTGGAGTTGAACCCGAGCCGGGTCAGGAACATCTTCATCTGCTCGGGATTGGTGTTCTGCGCCTCGTCCAGGATGATGAAGGCGTCGTTGAGCGTACGGCCGCGCATGTACGCCAGCGGCGCCACCTCGATCGTCCCGGCGGCCATCAGCCGCGGGATGGAGTCGGGGTCCATCATGTCGTGCAGCGCGTCGTAGAGCGGGCGCAGATACGGGTCGATCTTCTCGTAGAGGGTGCCGGGCAGGAAGCCCAGCCGCTCGCCGGCCTCCACCGCGGGGCGGGTGAGGATGATCCGGTTGACCTCCTTGGCCTGGAGGGCCTGCACGGCCTTGGCCATCGCCAGATAGGTCTTGCCGGTACCGGCCGGGCCGATGCCGAAGACCACGGTGTGCCTGTCGATGGCGTCGACATAGCGCTTCTGGTTGAGGGTCTTCGGGCGGATGGTGCGGCCCCGGCTGGAGAGGATGTTGGCCGTCAGCACCTGCGAGGGGTTCTCCGACGACTCGGGGTGGCTCGGGTCGGCGGCCGCACTCTTGAGCATGGCGATGGAGCGCTCCACGGAGTCCTCCGTCAGGGGCTGGCCGGTGCGCAGCACCAGCATCATCTCGTTGAACAGGCGCTGCACCAGGGCGATCTCGGCGGAGTCGCCGGCGGCGGTCACCTCATTGCCCCGGACGTGGATGTCGACACCCGGGAACGCGCTCTCGATCACCCGCAGCAGGGAGTCGGCGGAACCCAGAACGGTCACCATGGGGTGCTTCTCGGGGATCACGATGCGGGCTCGGGCCGGGCCGCCGCCGTCCAGTGCCTGGCTGTCGCCGGCCGGACGCGCGCCGTTGGGGCGCTGTGCGGGGCTGCGGGTGTGCGAGGTGCCGCTGTCAGATGTCGCAGTCATGGGTCGGCCGCTGGGGCCTGCCTCATCCCATCCGTAGATCCGGTTCGCCTCTTCCGGCCTGGCACACCAAGCGTACGCCGAGGCTCCGACAGCCGTGTCGGGGGCGACATCGATGCTGCGGCATCGGACAGCTGTACGCCAGTGGTTTTCGCGGGGAATCCGCAGCAAAAGCCCGCTGTGTCGGTGCAGCTGCCCTGTGCGCGGGCAGGCGCGCGCCCCCGCCGGCGCCCCGGCCGCCCGGTTCAGCGCGGTGGCAGGGGCACCCGGGAGAGGTCCTCGGCCAGGACGATCTCGCCGTCGAAGTGGGCGCGCGCCTCGGTGAGATGGGCGTCAAGGTCGGGGTAGCGCTGGGAGAAGTGGGTGAGGACCAGGGTGCGCACGCCTCCCTCGGCCGCGGCCCGGGCCGCCTGCGCCGCGGTGAGATGGCCGTGGTCCTCGGCCAGCCCGCCGTCGGACGAGAGGAAGGTCGCCTCGATCACCAGCATGTCCGCACCGTCGGCGAGCGCCGCCACCCCCTCGCACATCCTGGTGTCCATGACGAAGGCGAAGCGCTGGCCGCGGCGGGTCTCACTGACCTCGTCCAGCCCGACCACGCGGCCGTCCGGCAGCGCCAGCCGGCCCTCGCGCTGGAGCCGGCCCACATCGGGTCCAAGGATCCCGGCCGCCGCCAGGCGCTCGGGCAGCATCCGCCGGCCGTCGGGCTCCACCAGCCGGTAGCCGAACGACTCCACCGGGTGGGACAGCGCGGCGGCCTCCAGCCGGAAGGGGCTGCCCGGGGCCTCCAGCGGGCCGGCGGAGGCGATCGGCCGGGGCCGCAGCTCCACCGTCTCGTGGAAGGCGGTGGCGTGCCGCAGCCGGTCGAAGAAGTGACGGCCGGAGGCGGGGAAGTAGCAGTCCACCGGGTGCGGCACCCGGTCCAGGTTGAGCCGCTGGACGATCCCGGCCAGGCCGAGGGAGTGGTCGCCGTGGAAGTGGGTGACGCAGATCCGGGTGACGTCAGTGGCGGAGACCCCGGCGTGCAGCATCTGCCGCTGGGTCCCCTCCCCGGGGTCGAACAGCAGGCCCTCGCCGTCCCAGCGCAGCAGATAGCCGTTGTGGTTGCGGTGCCGGGTGGGGACCTGGCTGGCCGTACCGAGGACGACGAGCTCGCGGAGGGACACGGCGGCGGTCCGCCTCAGACCAGGGTGCCGTGCAGGCTGCCGTGACCGCCGAGGACGTGCACATGGGCGTGGAAGACGGTCTGGCCGGCGCCCGCACCGGTGTTGAAGATCAGCCGGTAGCCGGACTCGGCGATCTTCTCCTGGGCCGCCACCTCGCCCGCCTCCGCCAGGACGGCGGCCGCCTGGTCGGGAGCCGCCAGGGCGAGCGCCGCGGCGTTGGGGTGGTGGGCCTTGGGGACCACCAGCACATGGGTGGGCGCCTGGGGGTGTATGTCGCGGAACGCCAGCGTGGTCTCCGTCTCACGGACCACCTCCGCCGGGATCTCCCTGGCGATGATCTTGCAGAACAGGCAGTCCGGCACCGGGGTCCCGTCCGACATCGGTTTCTCCTCCGAGAGTTCACACAGGGGTGTACACGCAGCCTGGGCGGGCCCGGCCCGCGTCGAGAGACTATCGCGCGGCGGCCGCCGGGGACGGCCGCCGGCCGGGACGGTGCGTCGGCTGCCCGCACCCGTCCCGGCCGGGGCCGCTACAGCTCCGGGATGCCCGGCGCCCGCTTGGCGGGCCGCTCGGCGAGCGCGGCCAGGGCCAGGCGCACGCCCTCCGCCAGCTGCGGGTCCTCGTCCGCGGCCCAGTGGTGCGGCGCCATCACGACCTCCACGTCGGGGTCCACCCCGTGGTTCTCCAGACCCCAGCCGTAGTTCTCGATCCAGGTGGAGTACTTGGGCTGGGTGACCGCGGTGCCGTCGACCAGGGAGTACCGGGAGTCGATGCCGATCACCCCGCCCCAGGTCCGCTCGCCCACCACCGGGCCGATGCCCAGCGCCTGGATCGCCGCATTGACGATGTCGCCGTCCGAACCCGAGAACTCGTTGGCCAGGGCCACCACCGGACCGCGCGGAGCGTCCGCGGGGTACGGCTCGGGGCTCCGCACGTCGCGGGCCCGCCCCCAGGAGACGATCCGCCGGTTGAGCTTCTCGACCACCAGCTGGGAGGTGTGGCCGCCGCGGTTCTCCCGCAGGTCGACGACCACCCCCTCCAGCGCCATCTCCACCCGCAGATCACGGTGCAGCTGCGCCCAGCCGGCGCCGACCATGTCGGGGACGTGCAGATAGCCCACCCGGCCCGCGGAGAGCCGGTGCACCGCGGCGCGGCGCCCGGCCACCCAGTCGTGGTAGCGCAGCGGCTCCTCGTCGTCGAGCGGGACCACCACCACATGCCGGTGCTCACCGCCGCCCGCGGGGGCGACGGTCAGCTCCACGGGACGGCCGGCCGAGCCGGCCAGCAGCGGCATGGGTCCGGTCACCGGGTCCACCGGCCGTCCGTCCACGGCGACCAGGGCGTCGCCCGCCCGTACGGCCACCCCGGGCGCGGACAGCGGGGAGCGGGCCCGCGGGTCCGAGGACTCACCGGGGAGCACCCTGGCGATCCGCCAGGCATCGCCGTCGCGGACCAGGTCGGCGCCGAGCAGCCCCTGCTGCCGGGCGGCGTCCGTGGGGCGGCCCGGCGGGGTGACGTAGGCGTGCGAGGTGCCGAGCTCGCCCTGCACCTCCCAGAGCAGGTCCACCAGGTCGTCATGGCTGCCCAGCCGGTCGACCAGGGGGCGGTAGCGGGCGAGCACACCGTCCCAGTCGATGCCGTTCAGGTCCTCGCGCCAGAAGTTGTCGCGGGCAAGACGGCCGTTCTCGTCGTACATCTGGCGCCACTCGGCGGCCGGGTCCACGGTGGCGCGGATCCGGGACAGGTCCACCGTGAGGTCGTCGGAGTCGCCGGAGCCGGCCTTGCGGTCGGCGGGCAGCACCCGCAGCCGGCCGTGGTCGAGCACCACGATCCGGCCGCCGTCACCGGAGACGGCGAATCCGTCGAGCCCGTCGACGAGTTGCTCGTCCTTGCGGGTCGTCAGGTCGAAGCGCTCCAGCACCGGGCGCGGATCGTCGTCGTCCGGCGAGGCGAGGTCGTCACCGAGCACCCCGGTGACGGGCAGCCTGGTCCACAGCACTCCGCCCTTGGCGGCCCGCAGGGTGCCGAAGCGGCCGCCCGCCACCGGGAAGGGCACGATGCGGTCCGGCAGCCCCTCCAGGTCGACGCGGGTGACCGGCGGCTTCTGCGCGCCGTCGTCCTCGCCGTCGTCCGCACCGCCGTCCTTGCCCCCGTCGGCCCCCGCGGTCTCCTTGGCCTCGTCGTCGCCGAAAGGCCGCCCGTGGCGCTGCGGACCGAACGGGGAGGGGGTGTCCGCGGCCAGGGTGATCAGGTAGGGACGGCAGCCGGTCGGGAAGGACAGGTCGAAGACATGGGCGTCGTAGACCGGGTCGAAGTTTCGGATCGACAGGAAGGCCAGATGCCTGCCGTCCGCGGTGAAGGACGGCGAACTGTCGTTGAACCGCAGCGGGGTGGCGTCGGACACCGAGAGGTCGGCGGTGTCCGCCAGCTTCAGCTGCCGCAGCGGCCAGGGGCCGGGGTGCGACCAGGCCAGCCAGCGGGAGTCGGGTGAGAAGGCCAGGTCGGCGACGTCGCCGTCCTCGCTCCGGGTGATCTCCCGGATCTCGCCGCTCTCCACCTCGACCAGCAGCACCCGGCCGTCGTGCGAGGCGACGGCGACCCGGCTGCCGTCCGGTGCGGCGACCAGTTCCAGCACCCGGCCGAGCCGGCCTGCCCCAACCCGCCGCGGGGCGTCCCCCAGGGCGCCGGTCGCCGGGGCGAACTCCAGCGCGTCCTCCCCCTCGGCGTCGGTCACCCAGACCACGCTCTGGTCGCTGCCCGAGGGGACGACCTCGGCGAGCCTGGCGCGCACACCGGGCTCGGCCGCCAGGGCACGGGCCGGGCCGTCGCGGTGGGTGACCCAGTGCACCGTGCCGCGGACGGTGACGGCGCTGGCCCGCCCGGTGCGGTCCGGGGAGGGGACGCCCAACTGCCGCCCCGCGGTGAGCGGAAAGGGCTGCCGGGCCGTCCTGGGACTGCCGAGGGTGATCTCCAGGCGGCGCGGCTCGCCGCCGTCGAGGGAGTCCAGGACCCAGAGGTCTCCGGCCTCGTGCCAGATGATCCGGGTGCCGTCGGTGGTGGCGTTGCGGGCGTAGAAGTCGCCGCTGCTGTGGCGGCGCAGATCGCCGCCGTCGGGCAGGCTGGAGAAGAGCCGGGCGACGCCCTCGTGGTCGGAGAGGAAGGCGATGCGGTCGCCGACCCACATCGGGGAGTCGATCTGGGTGTCCAGACCGGCGTGGACCCGCTCGAACAGCCCGCCCGTACGGCCGATCCAGAGCTTGCCCGCGGTGCCGCCGCGATAGCGCTTCCAGTGGGCCGGCTCCTTGCCGGCGCCGACCGGGCCGGCCGAGAGAAGCAGCACCCGGCCCTCCTGCGCCCCGCCCGTCTCCGGTTCGAAGGCCAGGCCGCCGATGGGCCCGTACGGCAGCCGGCGCGGCTCACCGCCGTCCAGCGGGACGGCGAAGGCCCAGGTGCGGCGGAGGGTCGACTGGCCGCCGGTGGTGACGGCGACGGGCTCGCCGGCCGGCGTCCAGCCGCGCAGCGCGGTCTTGGCGCTGCCCCAGTGGGTGAGTCTGCGGGAGGGACC
Source organism: Peterkaempfera griseoplana (assembly GCF_001418575.1). Taxonomy (GTDB): domain Bacteria; phylum Actinomycetota; class Actinomycetes; order Streptomycetales; family Streptomycetaceae; genus Peterkaempfera; species Peterkaempfera griseoplana. The sequence goes on along the minus strand of NZ_LIQR01000342.1, from coordinate 18,442 downwards.
GCCGTCGACCGGGGCCACATGGATCTCGGGGGCGCCGTCGCGGGTGGAGGTCCAGGCGATCCGGGAACCGTCCGGTGAGAAGCGGGGGTGGGCGGGAGGCGACTGGTCGGCGCTGAGCCGCCACGCGCGACCGCCACCGAGCGGGGCGACCCAGACGTCGTCCTCGGCCACGAAGGTGACCAGCTCACCGTGGAGATGCGGATGGCGGAGGTAGGCGCCGACAGGGTTCGCGGTGGTTCCGGAGTCAGCATTGATCACGTCAGCCACCCTAGTCAGGGGGTCGGACGCCTGCGAGAGGTTTCCCCCTCAGCGAATCCGGGACGCCCCGTCCGGTTGGTCGCCGGGCGCCGCCGGACGGCCGGGGCGAGCGGCGCGGACGGCTCCGGGCCGCCCGTGGCGCCGCGCCGTACGCTCCGGGATCAGCCCCAGCGGCCGCTGCGGCCCAGCAGCAGCGACCCGGCGGCGACCCCCGCGGTGGAGGTGCGCAGCACGGAGGGGCCCAGCCGGTAGGGGCGCGCCCCGGCGTCCGCGAAGACCGCCAGCTCCTCCGGGGAGACACCGCCCTCGGGTCCGACCACCAGGACGATCTCGCCGTCGGCGGGCAGCGGGACGGCGGCCAGCGGTTCGGCGCCCTCCTCGTGCAGCACGGCCGGGAGCGCCGCGCCGCCGAGCAGCGCGGCCACCTGACGTGTCGTCATGAGGTCGTGCACGACCGGGAATCGCAGCCGCCGCGACTGCTTACCGGCCTCACGGGCGGTGGCCCGCCACTTGACCAGCGCCTTGGCGCCGCGCTCGCCCTTCCACTGGGTGATGCAGCGTGAGGCGGCCCAGGGGACCACCGCGTCCACGCCGGCCTCGGTCATGGTCTCCACGGCGAGCTCGCCCCGGTCGCCCTTGGGCAGCGCCTGCACCACGGTGATCCGCGGCCGGGGCTCGGGCTCCCGGCGCACCTCGGTGACCGCCGCGTCAAGGGCGTCCTTGCCGTGCAGCTGCGCGACGGTGCCGTACGCACCGGTGCCGCGGCCGTCGGTGAGCACCACGGGTTCGCCGACGGCCAGCCGTTTCACGGCGACGGCATGCCGCCCCTCGGGGCCGTCCAGGCGCACCAGGGCGCCCGGGGAGACGTCCTGGAGGCGGTCGTCGTCCAGGACGAAGACGGGGGCGGTCATCGCACAGGGTCCTTACCGGCCGTTGAAGGCGTCCTTGAGCCGGGAGAAGAGGCCCTGCTGGCCGGGCGCGAAGGTGCCGGAGGGCCGCTCCTCGCCGCGCAGCTTGGCGAGCCGCCGGATCAGCTCCTCCTGCTCGGGGTCGAGCTTGACCGGGGTCTGCACCTCGACATGGACGATCAGGTCGCCCCGGCCGCCGCCGCGCAGATGGGTGATGCCGCGGCCGTGCATGGGGATGGACTGCCCGGACTGGGTGCCCGGCCGGATGTCGACCTCCTCCAGACCGTCCAGCGTCTCCAGCGGGACCTTGGTGCCCAGCGACGCCGCGGTCATCGGGATGGTCACGGTGCAGTGCAGGTCGTCACCGCGCCGCTGGAACACCCGGTGCGCCGTCTCGCCGATCTCGACGTAGAGGTCGCCGGCCGGTCCGCCGCCGGGGCCGACCTCGCCCTCGCCGGCGAGCTGGATGCGGGTGCCGTTGTCCACACCCGCGGGGATCTTCACGGTGAGGGTGCGGCGGGCCCGGACCCGGCCGTCGCCCGCGCACTCGGGGCACGGGGTGGGGACCACGGTGCCGAAGCCCTGGCACTGGGGGCAGGGCCGGGAGGTCATGACCTGGCCCAGGAAGGAACGGGTGACCTGGGAGACCTCGCCGCGGCCGCGGCACATGTCGCAGGTCTGGGCCGAGGTGCCCGGGGCGGCGCCCTCGCCGCTGCACGTGGTGCAGGTGACGGCGGTGTCGACCTGGATCTCCTTGGTCGTCCCGAACGCCGCCTCCTCCAGCGTGATCTCGATCCGGATCATGGCGTCCTGGCCGCGCCGGGTACGGGACCGCGGTCCGCGGGTGCCCGCCGAGGCGCCGAAGAAGGCGTCCATGATGTCGGAGAAGCCGAAGCCCGCGCCGGTGCCGAAGCCGCCCGCACCGCCCCCGCCGCCGTTCGGCGACAGGGGGTCGCCGCCGAGGTCGTAGACCTGCCGCTTGGCCGGGTCGGAGAGCACCTCGTAGGCGGCGTTGATCTCCTTGAAACGCTCCTGCGTCTTGGGATCGGGGTTGACGTCGGGGTGCAGCTCACGAGCGAGGCGACGGAACGCCTTCTTGATCTCGTCCTGCCCCGCGTCCCGTCGGACGCCCAGTACCGCGTAGTAGTCCGTGGCCACCAATGACTCCGCTTGCTCCGCCTCTAGACCTTACGACTCAGCCAGGATCTGACCGACGTACCGTGCCACCGCGCGTACCGCCCCCATCGTCCCCGGGTAGTCCATCCGTGTCGGGCCGATGACGCCCAACTTCGCAACGGACTCGTCGCCCGAACCGTAGCCCACCGAGACGACGGACGTGGAATTCAGGCCCTCGTGGTCGATCTCGTGACCGATCCGGACCGTCATGCCCCGGTCCGCCGTCTCGCCCAGCAGCCGCAGCAGCACCACCTGCTCCTCCAGCGCCTCCAGCACCGGCCGGATGGTCAGGGGGAAGTCGTGCCCGAAGCGGGTGAGGTTGGCGGTGCCGCCCAGCATGATGCGCTCCTCGGTACGCTCCACCAGACTCTCGAAGAGGGTGGAGAGGACCGCGGCGACGATCGGCCGGTCGTCGGGTTCGAAGGCCTCGGGGAGGTCCTGCAGCAGGGCCGGCACCTCGGGGAAGCGGCGCCCGCCGGCCCGGGCGTTCAGCCGGGCCCGCAGGTCGGCCAGCACCGTCTCACCGACCGGGACCGGGGAATCCACGATGCGCTGCTCCACCCGGCCGGTGTTGGTGATCAGCACCAGCATGACCTTGGTGGGGGCGAGCGCCAGCAGTTCCACATGCCGCACGCTGGAGCGCGAGAGCGAGGGGTACTGCACCACGGCGACCTGCCGGGTCAGCTGCGCCAGCAGCCGTACCGTGCGGGCGACCACGTCGTCGAGGTCGACCGCGCTGTCCAGGAACTGCCGGATGGCCCGGCGCTCGGGTGCGGAGAGCGGCTTGACCTCGGCCAGGCGGTCCACGAAGAGCCGGTAGCCCTTGTCGGTGGGGACCCGGCCCGCGCTGGTGTGCGGCTGGTGGATGTAGCCGTCCTCCTCCAGCGCCGACATGTCGTTGCGCACCGTTGCCGGGGAGACTCCGAGGTTGTGCCGCTCCACCAGCGCCTTGGAGCCGACCGGCTCCTCGGTGCCCACGTAGTCCTGCACGATGGCGCGCAGCACCGCGAGTTTGCGTTCGTCAAGCATGGCACGCACCTCCGGCGTTACGCGTTCAACCAGTACGGGTTCTGCCCCGGCCCCTTCGGGTCTGGCACTCTGCGCGGGCGAGTGCCAGGACCGTACCTGCCAGTGTAAGGCCCGGCCCCGACACCCGGAACGGGCCGTCGGGGGAAGCAATGAGGATCACCTTCGAGGATCACCTCGTGGAGTGCTGCCACCGGGGCCGCCTCGGTGGCAGCATCGAAGCAGTGGGACGGACCCGCAGCCGCCCCGGCCGCCGCACGGCGGCGCACGTTGAGGAGGAGCCATGGCTGTGTCCGGGCAGCGGACCCGCTTCGCACCCGACCGTGGACTGACCCGGCGGATGGTCACCACGATGTTCCTCATCGGGTTGGTCTACGTCGGGTTCACCGGGCTGCTGATCGCCCTGCTCGGCCGGGCCTGGCCGCTGGTGGTGGTGGTCTCCGCCGGGCTGTTCGTCGCCCAGTTCTGGTTCAGCGACACCATCGCCGAGCGGGCCATGGGCGCCCGCGAGGCCTCCCCCGAGCAGTACCCGCAGCTGCACGGCGCCGTCGACCGGCTGTGCGCCCTCGCCGACATGCCCAAGCCCCGGGTCGCGGTCGCCGTCAACGACATGCCCAACGCCTTCGCCACCGGCCGCAAACCCGAGCGGGCGGTGGTGTGCGTCACCACCGGACTGCTGCGACGGCTGGAACCGGAGGAACTGGAGGGCGTGCTCGCCCATGAGCTCTCCCACGTCGCCCACCGGGACGTCGCGGTGATGACCATCGCCGGATTCCTCGCCGTGCTGGCCGGCGCCATCACCCGGATCGGGCTGTGGGGCGGCTTCCGCGGCGGCCGGGACCAGAACGCGGCGATCGCGGCCCTGGTGATCCCCCTGGTGAGCATGCTCGTCTGGGCCATCGGCTTCCTGCTGACCCGGCTGCTCTCCCGCTACCGCGAGCTGGCCGCGGACCGCTCGGCCGCGCTGCTCACCGGGCGCCCCTCGGAGCTCGCCTCGGCGCTCACCAAGGTCACCGGCCAGATCGCCCGCATCCCCAGCGAGGACCTGCGGCGGGCCCAGCCGTACAACGCCTTCTACTTCGCGCCCGCCCTCAGCGCCAAGGAGGGCGCCGCCCAGCTGCTCTCCACCCACCCCACGCTGGAGAAGCGGCTGGAGCAGCTCGGCCGGATCTCCACCGAGCTGGGCCGCTGAGGTGGGGTTCCTGGACGCGCTGCTCGGCCGGCGCCGGGCCGCCCGCCCCGACCTGGACCAGCTCTTCGGCCTGCCCTCGGCCGCGGTCACCCTGCAGGCCGCGGCCGGCTTCCTGCCGACCGGCGCGGGCTCGGTCTGCTTCGCCGCCGTGGAGGGCGGCGCCTTCGCCCAGGTGCAGCAGCAGGTCCGCGAGCTGCTGGACGCCGACACGGCGCAGGGCGGCGCACCGGTGGAGGCCAGCCGCGACTCCTACGGCTACTCCTGGCTGCTGGCCCGCCACTCCCCCGACGACCTGCCGTCGCTGGTCAACGATCTGCACGCGGTCAACAGCGAGCTGGAGGCCAACGGCTTCGGCCCGCAACTGCTCTGCTCCCTGGTGGGCTTCCGGGACGCCGAGGGCCGCGCCCTGGCGCTGGTCTATCTCTTCAAGCGGGGTACTTTCTACCCTTTCGCCCCGGTCCAGGGGGGCGGGGAGAAGCGGGACAGCGCGCTGGAACTCCAGGTGAAGGCCATGATCGGCGACGATCTGCGGATCGAGCCCGACCTCTCCCGCTGGTTCCCGGTGTGGGGCGCCCCAGGGCTGTGACGGCGTCCCTACAATCCATGGGATGCGCAGCAGGAGTTACGGCCCCGATCTGACCCCGCCGTGGAAGCGGCAGCGGCCCGCGCCCGAGGTGGCGGCGGAACCGGACCTGGTGGTGGAGGAGGCCGCGACGGGGTTCTGCGGCGCCGTGGTGCGGTGCGAGAAGACCGCCGAGGGGTTCACCGTCACCCTGGAGGACCGCTTCGGCAAACAGCGGGTCTTCCCGATGGCCCCGCGCGGCTTCCTGCTGGAGGGCCGGGTGGTCACCCTGGTCCGCCCGGCGGCGCCCGCGCCGTCCCGCACGCCCGGCCGCACCGCTTCCGGCTCGATCGCCGTGCCGGGGGCCCGCGCCCGGGTGGCCCGGGAGTCCCGGATCTATGTGGAGGGCCGCCACGACGCCGAGCTGGTGGAGCGGGTCTGGGGCGACGACCTGCGCATCGAGGGCGTGGTGGTGGAGTACCTGGAGGGCGTGGACGACCTGCCCGCGATCGTGGCCGACTTCGCCCCCGGGCCGGGACGCCGGCTGGGCGTACTGGTCGACCACCTGGTGCCGGGGTCCAAGGAGCAGCGGATCGCCGAGCAGGTGACCGGCGCCGGGGTCCTGGTGGTGGGCCATCCGTACATCGACGTCTGGCAGGCGGTGAAGCCCTCCAGCGTGGGGATCGCCGGGTGGCCCGAGGTGCCGCGGGGCGAGTCCTGGAAGGAGGGGGTCTGCCGCCGGCTGGGCTGGCCGGTGGACACCCCGGCGGCCTGGCGGCGCATCCTCGCCTCGGTGGACTCCTACCGCGACCTGGACCCTGCCCTGCTGGGCCGGGTCGAGGAGCTGATCGACTTCGTCACGGAGCCGGGCTGATCGTCTGGAACCCGCTGGTGTCGAGGGTGAGGTCCAGCGCGGGGACGGGAAGGGGCGCCCCGAAGCGGGCGGTGCGCTCGTCCTGGTAGTCGGGCCGCCCCGAAGCCGACACCTCCATGGGGTCGGTGAGAAGCACGCACTTGGCCAGGACGGGGTCCACGATGAGGTAGACGGGGATCCCCCCTGCGCTGTAGATCTCCCGCTTCTCCTTGCAGTCGCGATGCCGGCTCGTGGCCGACACGACTTCCACCACCAGGGTGACCGCGGAGGAGGGAACGAGCCGGCCCCGGCTCTGTGCACCGTGCTCGAGGACGACGAGATCCGGTTGCGGCAAACTGGTCTCCGCCGGGATGGCGATGTCCTGGGTCTGCACCCGCAGCCAGCGTGACGGCGGGATCTGGTCCATGATCGACGTCACGATCATGTTATGGACCAGATCCGGCCCGGCCATCATCACGATTTCCCCCCGGATGAGCTCGGCCTTGAAACCTTCAGGAACCACGAGGTCCTCGAAGACCCTTATGACCCGGTCGTCCACGGCAGTCATGGCCCTTCCTCCGTTCCGTGCGGCGCGGCCGGGAGCGGCCCTCGCCACCAGTAACGACACTCAGTCAACCAGGTCACGGACCAGCGCGTCGGCCAGCAGCCGGCCCCGGAGGGTCAGGGCCGCACGGCCTTCGGCGTACGGCTCGGGGCGGAGCAGGCCGTCGGCGAGGGCCTGCTCGGCGGCGCGGCGGCCGGCGGGGGCGAGCAGGTCGAGCGGGCAGCCCTCGACCAGGCGCAGCTCCAGCAGGATCCGCTCCACCCGGCGATCCTCGGCGGTGAGCAGCTCCCGGCCCTGGCCGGGCGAGCGGCCCTCGGCGAGCGCCTGGGCGTAGGCGGCGGGGTGCTTGGCGTTCCACCAGCGGACACCGCCGACGTGGCTGTGGGCGCCGGGGCCCGCGCCCCACCAGTCGGCGCCGGTCCAGTAGAGCTCGTTGTGGCGGCAGCGGCCGGCCTCGGAGGAGGCCCAGTTGGACACCTCGTACCAGGAGAACCCGGCCGCGGTCAGCGCCTCCTCGGCGATCAGGTAGCGGTCGGCGTGGACGTCGTCGTCGGTCATCGGGATCTCGCCGCGCCGGATGCGGGCGGCGAGCCTGGTGCCCTCCTCCACGATGAGGGAGTAGGCGGAGATGTGGTCCGGGCCGGCGGACAGGGCCGCGTCCAGGGAGGCCCGCCAGTCGTCGTCGCTCTCGCCCGGGGTGCCGTAGATGAGGTCCAGGTTGACGTGCTCGAACCCGGCGGCGCGGGCCTCGGCCACGCAGGCCTCGGGACGGCCGGGGGTGTGGTGGCGGTCCAGCAGCCGCAGCACATGGGGGCGGGCGCTCTGCATGCCGAAGGAGATCCGGTTGAACCCGCCCTCCCGCAGCTCCGCCAGGTAGCCGGGGTCGACCGACTCCGGGTTGGCCTCGGTGGTGACCTCGGCGCCGTCCGCCAGGCCGAACTCCTCGCGGATCGCCGCCAGCATCGCCACCAGGTCGGCGGCGGGCAGCAGGGTGGGGGTGCCGCCCCCGACGAAGACGGTCGAGACCGGGGCGTCGGCGGAGCCCAGCACCTTGCGCGCCAGCCGCACCTCGGCGACCAGGTTCTGTGCGTAGGTCTCCTGGGAGGCGACCGCTCCGGAGGAGCGCAGCTCGGTGGCGGTGTAGGTGTTGAAGTCGCAGTAGCCGCAGCGGGTGGCGCAGTACGGCACATGGGCGTAGAAGCCGAGGGGGCGCTCCCCGACGCCGGCCAGGGCGGAGTCGGGCAGGGAGCCGTCGGACGGCACGGGCTCGCCGTCGGGGAGGGTGGAGGGCATGACCCCATTGTCCGGCATCGGCCGCGCTGCCCCGCCGGGGCGGGGTGGCGCGGCCGGCCTGCGGGTCAGGCCTCCCGGGCCCCCTCGTACATCGACTCGATGAGGTCGGCGTACTCGCGCTCCACCACGGGCCGCTTGACCTTGAGGCTCGGGGTGAGTTCGCCGTGCTCGATGTCCAGGTCGCGCGGCAGCACCGCGAAGCGCTTGATCGTCTGCCAGCGCTGCAGGTCGCCGTTGAGGCGCTTGACGTATCCGTCGATCAGCTGGTCGACCTGCGGGGACGCGCAGACCTCCGCGTAGTCCTTGCCGACCAGCTCGTGGGTCTGCGCCCAGGGCATGATGGCGGTCTCGTCCAGGGTGATCAGAGCGCTGCAGTAGTTGCGGCCGTTGCCGATCAGCAGGATGTTGCTGACGAACGGGCAGATCGCCTTGAAGCGGCCCTCGATCTCGGTGGGCGCCACGTACTTGCCGCCGGACGTCTTGAACATGTCCTTCTTGCGGTCGGTGATCCGGACGAAGCCGTCCTTGTCCAGCTCGCCGATGTCCCCGGTGTGGAACCAGCCGTCGCTCTCCAGCACCTCGGCGGTCTTCTCCGGCAGGTTGTGGTAGCCGCGCATCACACCGGGGCCGCGCAGCAGGATCTCGCCGTCGTCCGCGATCCGGACCTCGGTGCCGGGCAGCGGGGTGCCCACGGTGCCGATGCGGTAGCCCTCGCCGGGGTTGACGGTGGAGCCCGCGCTGGTCTCGGTGAGGCCGTAGCCCTCCAGGATGTGGACGCCGGCGCCGGCGAAGAAGAAGCCGATGTCGGGTGAGAGGGCGGCGCTGCCGGAGATGCAGGCGCGCATCCGGCCGCCGAAGGCCGCTCTGATCTTGGCGTAGACCAGCTTGTCGGCGACGGCGTGCTGCAGGGTGAGGCCGAGCGGCGCACTGCGGGTACCGGTGGTCACCAGGGAGTGCTGGGTGGCCTTGGCGTACTCACGCGCCACCCGGGCCGCCCACTGGAAGATCCGGTACTTCGCACCGCCCTCGGCGCGGGCCTTGGCGGCGATGCCGTTGTAGACCTTCTCGAAGATCCGCGGGGCCGCGGCCATGTAGGTGGGCTTGACCTCGGGCAGGTTGTGGATGATGCGCTCCACCCGGCCGTCCACCGCGATCACCACACCCAGCTGCATGGCACCGGAGGTGAGCGTCTTGCCGAAGACATGGGAGAGCGGCAGCCACAGGAACTGCACATCGTCCTCGGTGAGCAGCCCCGAGGCCACCTGGGCCGCCGCCTCGTACGCCCAGCAGTCGTGGACCAGCCGCACGCCCTTGGGCCGGCCGGTGGTGCCGGAGGTGTAGATGAGGGTGGCCAGCTGCTCCCTGCCGATGGCCTGGACGGCCTTGACGACCGCGTCCGGGTGGTCCCTGAGGTGCAGCTCGCCGCGGTGCTCCAGGTCGGCCAGGGTGAGCACCTCCACACCCTCGGCCTCGGGCAGCTCGGCGGGGGCGTCGATGACGATCACATGCCCCAGCTCGGGCAGGTGCTCCTTCTCGCCGAGCACCTTGGCCAGCTGGGCGGGGTTCTCGACGAACGCGGCCCGGCTGCCGGAGTCGGCGAGGATGTAGGCGGTCTCGTCGGCGTTGGTGGAGGGGTAGACCGCGGTGGTGGCGGCCCCCGCGCACATCACCCCGAGGTCGGCGAGGATCCACTCGACGCGGGTGGAGGAGGAGAGGGCGATCCGTTCCTCGGGCAGCACACCGAGCGACATCAGTCCTGCCGCGATGGCCTGCACCCGGTCCGCGGCCTGCCGCCAGGTCATCGACCGCCACTGCTCGGCGCCGGGGGTGCTGTCCGCCGCCTGCTCGTCCACCGGCACGGGGTAGCGGTAGGCCTCACGCTCCGGAGTGGCCTCGACCCGGGAGAGGAAGAGGTGTGCCACGGAGGCCGGGCGGTTCTCGATCAGTGACTGCGCGGAATTCACGGCGACCTCCGGGGGCCCGAGTGCCGATCAACGACGTTGTTAACTGGCGGGTAACTCGCAAGCACGGTCAGCGTAGGGGGAAACACGCCGTGACGTAAGGGGGCACTGCGGATTGCAAATCCGCCGGTGGGGGCGGTGCACGCGCCGTCACTGCGCGTGCCTCGGACCGAACCGGGTTTCGGGCGGTCCTCGGCCGAAGGACCTGGTCCCCATATCCGATACGCATACGAGCCGGAATAGCCGATGATGTACTCGCCCCGACCGCCCCCCGTCCGCACTCCGTCCGAGAGAACCCGCGTGCTGATCAAACTCCTACGGGCCCATCTGAAGCCCTACACCAGGCCGATCGTCCTCCTCGTGCTGCTGCAGCTCGTCCAGACGATCGCCACGCTCTATCTGCCGACGCTCAACGCCGACATCATCGACCAGGGAGTGGTCAAGGGCGACACCGGCTACATCCTCCGCACCGGCGGCCTGATGCTCGGCGTCACCCTGGCGCAGGTCGTCTGCGCGGTGGGCGCGGTGTTCTTCGGCGCCCGCACCGCGATGGCGCTCGGCCGCGACGTACGGGCCGCCGTCTTCGACCGGGTGCAGTCCTTCTCCGCCCGCGAGGTGGGACGCTTCGGTGCGCCGTCCCTGATCACCCGCACCACCAATGACGTCCAGCAGGTGCAGATGCTGGTGCTGATGACCTTCACCCTGATGGTCTCGGCGCCGATCATGTGCTTCGGAGGCATCATCCTGGCGCTCAACCAGGACGTGCCCCTCTCCACCCTGCTGGTGGTGATCGTGCCGCTGCTGGGCGTCCTGGTGAGCCTGATCGTCCGCCGGATGCGCCCGCTCTTCCGCTCCATGCAGACGCGGATCGACACGGTGAACCGGGTGCTGCGGGAGCAGATCACCGGTCTGCGGGTGATCAGGGCCTTCGTCCGCGACAGCTACGAGCAGGAGCGCTTCGGCGGCGCCAACGGCGAGCTGATGGACGTCTCGCTGCGGACCGGCCGGCTGATGGCGCTGATGTTCCCCACCGTGATGCTGGTGGTCAACGCCTCCAGCGTCGCCGTGCTCTGGTTCGGCGGCCACCGGATCGACAGCGGCGGCATGCAGATCGGCGCCCTGACCGCCTTCCTCAGCTATCTGATGCAGATCCTGATGTCGGTGATGATGGCCACCTTCATGTTCATGATGGTGCCGCGCGCCGAGGTCTGCGCGGAGCGCGTCACCGAGGTGCTGGACACCGAGTCCAGCGTGGTCCCGCCCGCCACCCCGATCCACAAGGTGCTCCGCCACGGCCACCTGGAGCTGCGCGGCGCCGACTTCCGCTACCCCGGCGCCGAGGCCGCGGTGCTGCGCGGAGTGGACCTCGTGGCGCGCCCCGGTGAGACCACCGCCGTCATCGGCTCCACCGGCAGCGGCAAGTCGACCCTGCTGGGCCTGATCCCCCGGCTCTTCGACGCCACCGGCGGCGAGGTGCTGGTCGACGGCGTCGACGTCAGGAAGCTGGACCCGGCGCTGCTGGCCCGCACGGTGGGAATGGTGCCGCAGAAGCCGTACCTCTTCTCCGGCACCGTGGCCAGCAACCTCCGCTACGGCAACCCGGACGCCAGCGACGAGGACCTGTGGAAGGCCCTGGAGGTCGCCCAGGCCCGGGACTTCGTGGAGCAGCTGGCCGAGGGCCTGGACGCGCCGGTCGCCCAGGGCGGCAGCAACCTCTCCGGCGGCCAGCGGCAGCGCCTGGCCATCGCCAGGACCCTGGTGCGCCGCCCGGAGATCTACCTCTTCGACGACTCCTTCTCGGCCCTGGACTACGCCACCGACGCCGCTCTGCGCACCGCGCTGGCCCGGGAGACCGCCGAGGCCACCGTGGTGATCGTGGCCCAGCGGGTCAGCACCATCCGGGGCGCCGACCGGATCGTCGTCCTGGACGAGGGCCGGGTGGTCGGCACCGGAACCCACTCCGAGTTGATGGAGGGCAACGACACCTACCGGGAGATCGTGCTCTCCCAGCTCACCGAGGAGGAGGCCGCGGCATGAGCGACGCAACAGGGGCTGCGGCCCGTCAGCCGGGTGGCCGCGCGCCCCTCGGCCGCACACGCGGGAAAGCGACCATCGAGGAGACGAGGGCATGAGTACGCCACCCAAGACCGCACCACGGCGCGGACCGGCGCCGATGGGCGGCCCGGCGCGCTTCATGAGCGGTGGCCCGATCGAGAAGTCCATGGACTTCAAGGGCTCCGGCAAGCGGCTGCTCGCCACCCTGAGCCCGGAGCGGGCGCTGGTCACGGCCGTCCTGACGTTCGGCGTGCTGAGCGTCGGCCTCTCCGTCACCGGGCCCCGCATCCTCGGGCACGCCACCGACCTGATCTTCTCCGGGGTGATCGGCCGCCGGCTGCCGGCCGGCACCACCAAGGCCGAGGCCGTGGCGCACCTGCGGCAGCAGGGCCAGGGCACCCTGGCCGACATGCTGAACTCGATGCACTTCACCCCCGGGCAGGGCATCGACTTCCACGCGGTCGGCGTGGTGCTGCTCTGGGTGCTGGGGGTGTACGCCGCAGCCGGCGTCCTCGGCATCCTCCAGGGCCGGCTGGCCACCCTCGCCATCCAGCGCACCGTCTACCGGCTGCGCGAGCAGGTGGAGGCCAAGCTCTCCCGGCTGCCGCTCAGCTACTTCGACCAGCAGCCGCGCGGTGAGGTGCTGAGCCGGGCCACCAACGACATCGACAACATCGCGCAGACCTTCCAGCAGACGATGGGCCAGATCGTCAACTCGCTGCTCACCATCGTCGGTGTGCTGGTGATGATGTTCTGGCTCTCCCCGCTGCTGGCGGTGATCGCCCTGGTGACGGTGCCGGTCTCGGTGGCGGTGGCGACCGCCGTGGGCAAGCGGGCCCAGCCTCAGTTCGTCGCCCAGTGGCGGACCACGGGCAAGCTCAACGGCCACATCGAGGAGATGTACACCGGGCACGCCCTGGTGAAGGTCTTCGGCCGGCACGAGGAGTCGGCGGAGACCTTCCGGCAGCACAACGAGGAGCTGTACCACGCCGGCTTCAGGGCCCAGTTCATCTCCGGGATCATCCAGCCCGCCATGATGTTCATCGGCAACATCAACTATGTGCTGGTGGCCGTGGTCGGCGGTCTGCGGGTCGCCTCGGGTGCGCTCTCCATCGGTGAGGTGCAGGCCTTCATCCAGTACTCGCGCCAGTTCAGCCAGCCGCTGACCCAGGTGGCCTCGATGGCCAACCTGGTGCAGTCCGGAGTGGCCTCGGCCGAGCGGGTCTTCGAGCTGCTGGACGCCGAGGAGCAGTCCCCGGAGCCGGAGCGGCCGGTCCGCCCGGCCGAGCTGCGCGGCCGGGTGGCCTTCGAGGACGTCGCCTTCCGCTACGACCCGGAGAAGCCGCTGATCGAGGATCTGTCGCTGAAGGTGGAACCGGGCCACACCGTGGCCATCGTCGGTCCGACCGGCGCCGGCAAGACCACACTGGTCAACCTGCTGATGCGGTTCTACGAGACCACCGGCGGCCGGATCACCCTGGACGGGGTGGACATCGCCGAGATGTCCCGGGAGGAGCTGCGCTCCGGCATCGGCATGGTGCTCCAGGACACCTGGCTCTTCGGCGGCACCATCGCGGACAACATCGCCTACGGCGCCGAGGGCGTCACCAGGGAGCAGATCACGGCGGCGGCGCAGGCCGCACACGTGGACCGCTTTGTCCGCACCCTGCCCGACGGCTACGACACGGTGCTCGACGAGGAGGGATCGAGCGTCAGCGCCGGAGAGAAGCAGCTGATCACCATCGCCCGGGCGTTCCTCTCCGAGCCGGTGATCCTGGTGCTGGACGAGGCGACCAGCTCGGTGGACACCCGTACCGAGGTGCTGATCCAGCGGGCGATGGCCAAGCTGCGGTCGGGGCGGACCAGCTTTGTCATCGCCCACCGGCTCTCCACCATCCGGGACGCCGACGTGATCCTGGTGATGGAGTCGGGCTCCATCGTCGAGCAGGGCAACCACCAGGAACTGCTGGCGGCGGGCGGTGCCTATGCACGGCTGTACGCGGCGCAGTTCTCCGCGGCGGTCGCCGAGGTCGACTGAGCGCGTACCCACCCGAGGGGGCGCATCGGCACTGCCGGTGCGCCCCCTCATGGCGTTCCACGGGCGGGCGAAAGCGGCCAGGCTCAAGCGGGCCGGGCCCAAGCGCGAGGGCGCCCCGGAGCGGTGCTCCGGGGCGCCCTCGCGGCTGCCTGTCTGCCTGCCCTGCTTACTTCTTCTTCTCGGACGGCCCGTCGGAGTCGGTGGACAGCGCGGCGATGAAGGCCTCCTGGGGGACCTCCACCCGGCCGACCATCTTCATCCGCTTCTTGCCCTCCTTCTGCTTCTCCAGCAGCTTCCGCTTACGGGAGATGTCACCGCCGTAGCACTTGGAGAGGACGTCCTTGCGGATCGCCCGCACCGTCTCACGGGCGATCACCCGGGAGCCGATCGCGGCCTGGATCGGCACCTCGAACTGCTGGCGCGGGATCAGCTCCCGCAGCTTTCCGGCCATCTGCACGCCGTAGTTGTACGCCTTGTCCTTGTGCACGATGGCGGAGAACGCGTCCACCTTGTCGCCGTGCAGCAGGATGTCGACCTTCACCAACTGGGCCTGCTGCTCACCGATGGGCTCGTAGTCCAGCGACGCATAGCCACGGGTCTTGGACTTCAGCTGGTCGAAGAAGTCGAAGACGATCTCGGCCAGGGGGAGCGTGTAGCGAAGCTCCACCCGGTCCTCCGAGAGGTAGTCCATGCCCTGGAGGTTGCCCCGGCGGGTCTGGCAGAGCTCCATGATGGCGCCGACGAACTCGTTGGGCGCCAGGATGGTGCCGCGCACCACCGGCTCGTGTACCTCATCGATCTTGCCGGTGGGGAACTCGCTGGGGTTGGTGACGATGTGCTCGGTACCGTCCTCCATGACCACCCGGTAGACCACGTTGGGCGCGGTGGCGATCAGGTCGAGGTTGAACTCCCGCTCCAGCCGCTCCCGGATGATCTCCAGGTGCAGCAGGCCGAGGAAGCCGCAGCGGTAGCCGAAGCCCAGCGCCACCGAGGTCTCCGGCTCGTAGACCAGCGCGGCGTCGTTCAGCCGCAGCTTGTCCAGCGCGTCACGGAGCAGCGGGTAGTCCGAGCCGTCCAGCGGGTACAGCCCGGAGAAGACCATCGGCTTGGGGTCCTTGTAGCCGCCCAGCGCGTCGGTCGCACCCTTGTGCATCGAGGTGATGGTGTCACCGACCTTGGACTGCCGGACGTCCTTCACCCCGGTGATCAGATAGCCCACCTCGCCGACCCCCAGCCCGTCGGCGGGCTTGGGCTCCGGCGAGATGACGCCGATCTCCAGCAGCTCATGGGTGGCGCCGGTGGACATCATGGCGATGCGCTCCCGCTTGGAGAGGCTGCCGTCGACCACCCGGACATAGGTGACCACGCCACGGTAGGAGTCGTACACCGAGTCGAAGATCATCGCGCGGGCGGGCGCGTCGGCGTTGCCCACCGGCGCGGGAATCTTGGCGACGACCTCGTCCAGCAGAGCCTCGACACCCATGCCGGTCTTTGCGCTGACCTTGAGCACGTCGGTGGGGTCGCACCCGATGATGTGCGCCAGCTCCGCGGCGTACTTCTCGGGCTGGGCGGCCGGCAGGTCGATCTTGTTCAGCACCGGGATGATGGTGAGGTCGTTCTCCAGCGCCAGATACAGGTTGGCGAGGGTCTGCGCCTCGATGCCCTGTGCGGCGTCCACCAGCAGGATCGTCCCCTCGCAGGCCGCCAGGGACCGGGACACCTCATAGGTGAAGTCCACGTGGCCGGGGGTGTCGATCATGTTGAGCACATGGGTCCGCCCAGTGCCCTCGCCGGTGGTCGGCGCCCAGGGCAGCCGGACGGCCTGCGACTTGATGGTGATGCCGCGCTCGCGCTCGATGTCCATCCGGTCGAGGTACTGGGCACGCATCTGCCGCTGGTCGACCACCCCGGTGAGCTGCAGCATCCGGTCGGCGAGCGTCGACTTGCCGTGGTCGATGTGGGCGATGATGCAGAAGTTCCGGATCAGCGCAGGATCGGTGCGGCTGGGCTCCGGCACGGTGTTGGGGGTCGCGGGCACCTAGTGGTCCAGATTCTCAGGGGATTCGATACGTCGCTCCCATAGTCCCACGAGCGGGCCCCGGCCCGCTCAGCGCGCCTCCCCGGCGCATCCCGCCGGGCGGCCGCCGGCGCGGCAGCGCGGCGGTGGACGGGGAACCGGTGGTGGGCCAGGATCACCTCCCATGATCCTTGAGTCCGCTCTGCTCGATGTCCTGCCCGGTCAGGAAGACGCCTTTCTGGCCGCCTTCGCCGAGGCCAGGCCACTGATCGCGGTCCAGCCCGGCTTCCGCGGCCTGGAGTTGCGGCGCTGCCTGGACCAGGGCCGGGAGTCCCGCTTCCTGCTCCAGGTGGGATGGGAGCGGCTGGAGGACCACACCGAGGGCTTCCGGCGCTCCGCGGAGTACGCCCGCTGGCGGGAGCTGCTGCACCGCTTCTACGACCCCTTCCCGGAGGTCGAGCACTACGGCGAGCCGCTGGTCCAGGGCTGACCGGACCGCGGTCTAGCACCGCCCACCGGCCGGAGCGCGTCCATAGCGGACGGGCACCGGCGTCCGGCGCCGGACCGCCGGACGCTGCCGGCCCGGCGACCGGCTCCCCGCAGGCGGCCTCCCGCGGCGGACCGCCCGCCGGCTGAGCGACGGCCGAGCCGGTTTGGGCGGCCACGGCGCCCCTGGTAACGTGGCCTGCTGCGCCTGCGTGCACTCATGTGCGTCCGCAGGCGCACTGTCAAGACCGACCAACTCAGACTGAGGCTCCTTCGTGGCGAACATCAAGTCCCAGATCAAGCGGAACAAGACCAACGAGAAGGCGCGCCAGCGCAACAAGGCCGTCAAGTCCTCGCTGAAGACCGCTGTCCGCAAGGCCCGCGAGGCCGCCGAGGCCGGCGACTTCGAGAAGGCCACCCTGCTGGCCCGCGAGGCGTCCAAGAAGCTCGACAAGGCCGTGAGCAAGGGCGTCATCCACAAGAACCAGGCCGCCAACAAGAAGTCGGCCCTGGTCCAGCGCGTGAACACCGTCAAGGCCGCTGCCTGACCCAGGCCGCCTTCGGCAGGCCGGACACGGAGTCCGCGGTCCCTCTCAACCGCCTCCGGCCCCGGCCGACCGCCCGGTCCGAACCGGCCCTCTACCCGGTTCCTCCGCGGCAGCACGACCTCGCACCGCACGCGGCCTGCGTTCGCCACGCGGGTGCGGTGCACACAGCTCGACGGCAAGGCGCCGCGGCATCCCCTCCCCAGGGCAGCCGCGGCGCCTTTCCGCTGTCCGGCTCCGGGGCGAGGCCGGGTCCGGGCTCAGGGCGCCACTGACCGGGCGACGGTCGGCCGCTGCTCCGAGGGGTAGCCGCTCAGCGGCAGCCGTCCGCGCCGAGCAGGCGGCGCGGCACCGGCCGTCGTGGGCGACGGGGCGATGGGTTGGCGGGGAGGCGCGGCAACGCGGTGGCGGGGCAGCGGGCCGGTGCCCGACGGTGGTCAGTAGGTGCGGCCGGACCGGGCCGCACGGGAGACGGACACCACGGCTCGCTCCAGCGCATAGGCGGGATCGTCGGAGCCGCCCTTGACGGCGGCGTCGGCCTCCGCGATGGCGGTCAGCGCCGCGGCCACTCCGTCGCCGGACCAGCCGCGCATCTGCTGCCGGACCCGGTCCACCTTCCAGGGCGGCATACCCAGCTCACGCGCCAGATCGGCGGGCCGCATGCCGCGCCCCGCCGTGGCCAGCCGCCCGATGCTGCGGACCCCCGAAGCCAGGGCGTAGGTGATACCGGTGGGCGGCTGGCCGACCGCCAGCGCCCAGCGCAGCCGCTCCAGGGCCTCAGCGGTGCGGCCGGTCACGGCCAGGTCGGCCACCTCGAAGCCGGTGGCCTCCGCACGTCCGCTGTAGTAGCGGGCGACCACGGCCTCGTCGATCGGGCCCTCGGTGTCCGCCGTCAGCTGACTGACGGCGGAGGCCAGTTCGCGCAGATCACTGCCGATCGCATCCAGCAGCGACCGACAGGCCTCCTCGCTGGCGGAACGCCCGGCGGTACGGAACTCGCCCTTGACGAAGGCCATCCGCTCCCCTGCCTTGGCCAGCTTGGCGCACGGCACCTCACGGGCACCGGCCTTGCGGGCGGCGTCCAGCAGCCCCTTGCCCTTGGCTCCCCCCGCGTGCACCAGCACCATGATCACTTCCTCGGCGGGGGAAGCCAGATACGCCTTGACGTCCTTCACCGAGTCGGCTGCGAGATCCTGGGCGGCGCGGACCACGACCACCTTGCGCTCGGCGAAGAGCGAGGGTGTGGTGATCTCCGCGAGAGTGCCCGGCTGGAGCGCACCCGGGGCCAGGTCGCGGACGTCGGTGTCCGGGTCGGCGGCCCGGGCGGCGGCCACCACCTGCGCCACGGCACGGTCCAGCAGCAGCTCCTCCTGACCGACCGCGAGGGTCAGCGGGGCGAGCAGGTCGTCGGGTGCGCTCTTCCTGGCCATCGCCCACCAGCATCCCACGGCCCGCCGACAGGGCCGGTGCGGCGCCGGGGAGGGGACCGGCGCCGCACCGGCCCTGT
>NZ_LIQR01000341.1 GCF_001418575.1 Peterkaempfera griseoplana | reverse complement strand
TACGAGACCGCCCGGCTTCGGCCGGGCCCCGACACCTGCCCCGCTGAGCCCCGCTACTCCGCCGCCGTGGCGTCGGGTGCCTGGAGCTGCATCAGCGTGGCTGTGAGGCTGTAGACCAAGGACCTGCCCTGGATGCTGTTCCCTGCCTGCTCGTCGATGGTGCCGGTGACCGTCACCCGCTGCTGGTCGCCCGGGTCGAGCTTGAAGTACTCCGCGAAGCCCGAGTAGTCCGGGTCGGTCCGCGTGTACGGGACGTCTCCCGACTGCGGACCGTTGGGGCCCAGGCTGCGGGCCAGCGCGTCGTCCAGGTCGATGTCGAACTCCTTGTCCCCCAGGTCCTGGCCCGTACTGCTCCTCCGCTCGACCGAGAAGTGCAGATGGAAGTACTTCAGGTCGGCGTCCCGGATCACCGGGGCGCCCACCCCGGCGGGGTCGCGGTGCAGCGCCAGACGGACCTTGCCGCTGAGCGAGCCGCTGCTGGTGAAGACGGCGGTGAGTGTCGGCAACGGGCTGCCGGGCACCAGGTCCGAAGCCGGCGGCGCCGGGGTGGTGGAGGCGTTGCCGAAGGTGAGGGTGCCAGTCTGCACAACCGTGGAACCGGTGTTCTGAGTGTCGGTGAACCAGGCATACGTCCCTCCGGTGACGGCGACCGCGGCGGCGGCCAACGACACCGACCCGGCGAGCGCGGCGGCCTTCCTGCTCCTCCTGAAGACGCTCATCGCACGCTCATCCCGTTGCCGTCCGCCGTCATCTGTCCGCAGTCCGCTCTCGTGTCCGTCGATCAGGTGCCGATGTGTGCGCGCTCTGTCCGCCGTGCCAGTGATGCCGGTTGTGCCCGTCGTGCGTGCCCGTCGTGGTCGTCGTGCTGATCGGCTGCGCTCCGCACCTCCCTGCCGGTGCGGCGACTGACCACAATAGTGCCGAGGGGAGGGAGGGTGGCGCATCGTCAAAGCGTGGTAGGTCGCTATCCCCACTTTTGACGATGCGTCGGTGGCGTCGTGCCGGAAGGATCGGCGGGGTGACCGGTGTCAGGGCCGTCGGTCACGACGCAGCGACCACCCGGCAGACCTCCGGCCGGGCGGCAGGCAAGAGCGGGAGATCATCTGTATGGCGTCCACCGCTCCCCGGGCGCGGGGAACGCATCGTCGTCCCGCTGCCGGCCGGACTCCCGGGCAGCGGCCGGAGCAGAGCCGGTCAAGGCGGGTACGCGAGCGCCGTGGCGCCGGCCGGGGTGTCCCCGTCGCCCCCGACCCCCGGAGATCCCGCCGGAGACCTCCGGCGGGGCGCCTGAGAGGTCTCCGTGTGGTCGGCCACACGGTGCTGGTTGCGGCTGCCACGGCGGCAGTCGCCCTGGCCCTGGCGCTCACCGTGCTGCCCATGGCCGTGCACGGCCTGGTCCTCACCGTTCTCACCGGGAGCATGGATCCGGCGATCCCGCCGGGTTCCGTGGTGGTCGACCGCCCGGTCCGCCCGGAGCTGATCAGGATCGGAGACGTGGTGACCTTCCACTCCGGCCGTTCGCCGGGCGGCGGAGAGCAGCTGGTCACCCATCGGGTGGTCGCCGTCCAGCACACCGCGGACCACATCACCTTCACCACCAAGGGCGATGCCAACCGCGTCGACGACCCGGGGCGGCGTGAGGCGTCCGACGTCCGGGGCCGGGTCTGGTTCCATTTGCCGCAGATCGGCCTCTGGCGGCAGCGGCTGCTCTCCCGGGCCGGTGCGATGGTCGTCGGGGGTCTTGCGCTCGGCGTCTGGGGCGCCCGCACCCTGGCCTGGGCGCTGCGGCCGGGCGGAGACGAGGAGCAGGCCCTGGAGCGCGCGCCCGGCCGCGCCGCAGGAGGCAGGCGGGGCCGCGCCCTGCACGGTGCCGTGGACTGGGACGGCGGTGCCTGACCGCGGGCGCCACCGCAGACGGCCCGCTCCCACCGCCGTACCGGGTCCGCTGCGCAGCCTGGCCGCCGCGGTCCTCTTCGGTGCCGCGGGAGCGGTCGCCGCCACCCCCGTCTGGGGCACCACCGGCGCCTGGCTCAGCGACACCGCGGACTCCGACCCCGTTCGGCTGAACACCGCGCCCAGCGCACCGGCCGCCACCCCGACCGCGGAGCCGGCCCGCCTGGATCCGGCCCCGGACGCCTCCGGGCAACAGGCCCGGTCAGGCCCGGGAAGCCCGGCAGGCCAGGGCCACGGGGAGCGGCAGGACCGGGAGCACCCGGCGGACTCGTCGAAGGGCCGCCATGACCACGGCACCGGCCGCCATCGCTCCGGGCCTCCGTCGGACGCAGCACCCTCGGGGCGTGCCCAGGACGCCTCCTCCCACGGCAGCGCACCGGGACGCGGCAAGGAAGGCGGTCACTGAGGACTCCCTCGGGCGTACCCCGGCCCGGCCGCCGGGCGCGGCGGTGTCCCGTGAGCGGCCGGGCAACCGTGTGGCGGCCGCTCCCGTCGTCCCGCGCCCGGCTGCCGCAGCGTCTCTGCGACCGCGCGCAACCATCGGCAGCCCGGCCAGGGCTCCGGGCATCCGCCGCCGCCCTCAGGTGGAGCGGCGGGCACCCGCCCGGCCGCATCGGCCCGCACCCCCAACCCGTCCGCGGCTCGCCTCCAGCCCCGCGCTGCGCGGCACCGGACAAGGCGCCCCCCGTCCGCAGCCCGGCGGAGGGCTCTGAGTATCCGCTGCCGCCCCCAGGTGGAGCGGCAGGGACCCGCCGGGCAGCACGGGCCCGCATCCCCAACCCGTCCCCGGCTCGCCTCCAGCCCCGCCGCGCCCCAGGGGCGCGCGCTGCGCGGCACCGCAGACCGCGCACCACCCACGCCCCCACGGGAATGCTCCGCCGGGCGCCCGGCCAGGCCGGATCCGTCCTGGCCGCAGCGGTTCAGGTGCGGACATCGGCCGCCTTCCGCCCCCACCCGGTCGGTGGTGTTCACGACGGTCGCCTCCTGGGGCAATCCGCCGGTTCGCCACCGATTGTCGGCGGCCTGGACTACGATCCGTCACGCTGTGGTGCTGTTCCGTTGCACCGCGTCGATCTGCCCGCCTCCGGGCCGCACCCGCCGACCAGGGCGGGCGGGGCCGCGACCCGCGTCGGCGGCCGGGGGGAATGCGCATGACTGCTGGACACCAGACCTCCGCCCGCCGGGCTCACCGAGCCCCGGGCCGTCCGCTGCTCCGCCATCGAGGCCCGGCCGGGGACGCCGTGGCTGCGGCGGCCGCCGCCGGGGTGACGGCGTTGCTGCTCACCGGTGACTTCGCGGGCGGCCAGCTGCCGCTCCGTCAGGCCCAGTTGCTGCTCGCGCTCGCGGCGGCGGGCACCGGCGCCGCCGCCGCAGGCGTCGCCGCCCTCACCCCTCGGCTCGCCGGAAGCGACGGCCGTCCGCACACCTCGGTCGCCGCCGCTCTGCTGCTGCACAGCCTGGTGCTGATGCCGGCCTCGGTGGTCGACACCGGATCCGACCGGTCGCTGCTCTGGCTCGCCGTCACCCGGCTGGTCGCCTCCTGCGGTTTCCTCCTGCTGCTGGCGACGGGCCTCACCACCCGCCCGCCCCGCTGGACGCACGGGCGACGCGGTGCAACGGCAGCCGTCGCGGCCGCCGCCGGCGGTGGACTGCTGACCGCCCTAACCGCGCCCGGCAGCCATCCCGCCGGCGGCGCGCTGCTGCCCGCGGGGGTGATGGCCGGCGGCGCGGTCGCCCTCTCCCTGGGCTATCTCCACGCCGGATGGCGTGAGCAGGACCGGTTGCGTCTGCGGCTGGGCCTGGGGCTCGCCGTCGCCGCCACCGCCCAGCTCGGCCGGGTGCTCGCGGGGCATCCGGTCTGGGAGCCCGATCTGGTCTCCGCCGCACTGCGGCTGCTCGGCCTGCTGATCGTGCTGGCCGCCCTCACCTCCGACTTCCTGCGCCGGGCGGACGCGGTGGAGGGCCGGCTGCTGGACTCCGACCGCCTCGCCCGTCGCACCGCCGAGCGGGACCATGAGATGCGCAATGTGCTGACCGGTCTCTCCGGCGCCGCCTATCTGCTCAGGGCGGAGGGCGCCCGGCTCGACACCGACGCGCAGGCCGAGCTGGGAGCCGCCGTGCAGGCCGAGCTGGAACGGCTGAGGGAGCTGCTGGCCAGGGACGGCAGCCGTCCACCGGACGATCCCGCGGGCCATGAGGTGGAGCCCGTCCTGCGTCGCCTGGTGATGCTGCGCCGTACGGTCGGCGCCGACGTCCGGCTGACGGCCGATCCCGAACTGCGGACCACCGTGCCCGCCTCGGCTCTGGCCCAGGCGGCCACCAACCTGCTCGCCAACTGCGAGCGCCATGCTCCCGGGGCGCAGGTCCGGGTGACCGCGCGCCGACAGGGCGAGGTGATCCTGGTGGAGGTGTCCGACGACGGTCCCGGCCTGGCCCCGGACGCGGAGCACCGGGTGCTGCAGCGAGGGGTGCACGACCGGGCGGCCGGCGGAAGCGGCCTCGGCCTCTATGTCAGTGGGCAACTGCTCGCCCAGTACGGCGGTGCGGTGCGGCTGCTGCCCGGGGAGCCGCACCGGCGGGGGTGCACAGCGGTGCTGGAACTGCCCGCTGCGGCCGCTCCGGACGCCCGGCTCCCCGCGGCCTGACCGACCACCCCGTCCGGTCGGCAGCCCC
>NZ_LIQR01000340.1 GCF_001418575.1 Peterkaempfera griseoplana | reverse complement strand
CCGGGCGCGCCCGGGTGCTCTGCGATGTGGCGGCGCAGGCCGCCGGCGCCCCGGAGGACGCCGGAGGCGCGCTCTGGCGGCTGGCCGAGCCCGGCCGTCAGCTCGACGCCAACCTGGTACGGCTGCCGCCCGGCCACCGGGTCGGCGCCCACCGCGAACCCGAACTCGACGTGCTGCTGCTGGTGGTGGAGGGCAGCGGCACCCTGGCCGACGGCGAGGAGATCCAGCAGCTCGGCACCGGCACCCTGGTGTGGCTGCCGCAGGGCTCCGCACGGGAGCTGGCGGCGGGACCGGACGGCCTGGCCTGTCTCACGGTCCACCGGCGGCGCCCCGGGATGCGGATCGGCTCGGGACCGCCCGCACCGCCCGCACCGCTCGGCTGACCCCCGCGCAGCCGCACCGCCGGGGTTCCCCGCGACTCGGCGCCGCCACCGGCCGCAGGGACCGGCGGGGCGCCCCGGGGAGGCCGCTCAGGCGGTGCGGGGCGGCAGAGGCAGCGGCATCGCGGGGAGGCCGTCGATGGAGACCCCGTTCTTGCGCTCGACGTAGTCCGTGTGGAACTGCTCGTCCCGGCGGCCGAAGTACTGCACCAGAAGGTCACGCTCCCCCCGGTACTCCATGAACGGCACCGAGTAGCCGCAGGAGTCGCTGACCCGCAGCGCACGGACCAGCACGATGGCGCGGGCGCCCGGCTGCTCCGACACGGCGGGGAAGTGCCCGATCAGCTCCGCCCAGCGGGGGTCGTCCCGGAACACCGGCTCGCCCGTGCCGTGCACCCGCACCACATCCGGCGGCCCCTCGAAGGAGCACCACATCAGGGTGATCCGGCCGTTCTCCCGCAGATGCGCGATGGACTCCGCCCCGCTGCCGGTGAAGTCCAGGTACGCCACCGTGTGCTCGTCCAGCACGGCCAGCGAACCCTTGGCCCCCTTGGGGGAGACGTTGACGTGGCCGTCGCCCGCGAGCGGCGCGGTCCCCACGAAGAAGAGGGCCTGCTGCTCGATGAACTTCCGCAGGCGGTCGTCGATCCCCTCATGCACATTCGCCATGCCACCATCATGATCCTGGTTTCACCCTCCGGAACAGATGTGACCGCACTGTGGACCGTCCGCCCCCGGCGTTCCTGTCGGCGGGGCCGCTCAGCGGCTCGCTCAGAGCAGCCTGGTGAGGCGGGAACCGATGGACGGCGGGGCCAGATCGCGCTGCAGCACCACCGGGACCTGCACCTGCCCCTCGCCGCTGCCGGTGGTCACCGTGCCGACCCTGGTGCCCGCCTTGGCGCTGTGCGGGAGGCCGGCGTTCGGGGAGAGCCGGAAGTCGACACTGACACCCGACCAGCCGGTGACCGTGACGTCCTTGGTCACGACCGCCGGGACGCGTCCGCCGAGCCCGTCGTCCACATAGCCGACCACATCGCCCTTCTTCAGCAGTGTGTGGCTGGTGAGGCTGCGCTGCGCCCCGGTGATCAGCTCACCGCTGACGTCCAGCGCCTTCTGCAGGATCTGCGTGCCCTGCTGACCCATGACCACACCGATGATCAGCTGCGTGGTGCCGCCGATCTCCTTCTCGGCCGCCCACATCAGGCAGCCGCCGGCGGGGGTGCTGGAACCGGTCTTGACGCCGATGACATGGTCACCGGTGGTGAGCAGCTGGTTGTTGTTGAAGATCCGCTGACCGTCGCTCAGCACCACGTTGGGGGTGGCGACGATCTGCTTGAAGACGTCGTTCTGCATCACCTTCTCGGCCAGCTTCAGCTGGTCGACGGCGGTGGATTTGGTGGACGCCGCCAGGCCGCTGGGGTCGGTGTAGACGGTGTCGGACATGCCGAGCCTGCGCGCGGTGTCGTTCATCTTCTTGACGAACGCCTGCTGCGAACCGGCGTCCCAGCGGCCGAGCAGCCGGGCGATGTTGTTCGCCGACGGGATCAGCAGCATCTGCAGCGCCTCGTACTCGCTGATCTTCTGCTTCTCCTCGACCCTGACCACCGACTCGCCCTCGGCGACCCCGTTGGAGAAGTCGGACGCCGCCTGCTTGTCGGCGGTGATGGACGGCCCGTTCTCGCCCAGCTTCAGCGGGTGCTCGGTGAGCACCACATAGGCCGTCATCACCTTGGTGACGCTCGCCATCGGAGCCGCCTTCACGGCTCCCGAGCGGCCGAGACTGCCCAGTCCGTACACCTCGGCCGCGGCCTGACCCTGGGTGGGCCACGGCAGGTCGGGCTTGCCCCCCGGGAAGGTGAAGGACGTGGTGGCCGAGGCCTTCAACTCCGGTCCGGGAAGCGGGCGCAGCAGCTGGACGATGCAGGCCACGCCGAGGACGAAGGCGAGGAAGACGCTCCAGATGGTGATCCGCTTGACGGCGCGGCGCAGCGGCGTCATGGGGCGTGCGCTGAGCGAGGCCAGCACCTGCATGGCCTCGGAGGTGGTCTCCGGGACGTACAGCGGCTCCGGCTCCGGGGCGGGAGCCGCTGTACGTCCCGGA
>NZ_LIQR01000034.1 GCF_001418575.1 Peterkaempfera griseoplana | reverse complement strand
GGTGGGGGCGGTCATGGTGTTGCGGGTCTCCTGGTGGCGCCGCCGAGGAAGAGTTCGGCGAGGGCGTGGGCACTGTCCCGGGGGGCGAGGCGGCCGTCCTGGACGGCCCAGCCGACACCGGCGACGAGATCGAGGAAGGCCTCGCTCAGCCATGCGGCGGGAAGTTCGATACGGAAGGCGCCCTCCTGCTGGCCGCGCAGGAAGAGTGCGCGGACGCGGGCGTCGAGCCGGTCCCAGGCCTGGTTGATCTCGCTGTCCTCGTAGAGCTTGCTCTCCCCGGTGAGGAAGGCGCAGAGCTGGGCGACGGGGATCACGGCGTCGACCAGGCGGCGGACGGCGGCCACGGTGTCGCCCTCGTCGACCCGGGCGTCGTCGAGCGCCTGGGTGAACCGGCGCAGGCCCAGGGCTCCGACCTCGCGCACCAGGGCGTCACGACCGGGGAAGAGCCGGTGCAGGGTGGCGCGGCTGATCCCGGCGGCGCGGGCGATCTCGTCCATGGCGGCGTTGGGCTGCCGGGAGAGGACGCCGACGGCGGCGTTGAGCACGGAGTCACGGTCGATGGCCATGAGTCAAGCATAGCTGACATGAGACATGAGTGTCTCATTCTGGTTTTCGAGGTCTCCTGGGAGATCCATTGGGACGCACCAAAAAAGCCGGTGGCCGGCCACGGGGGCCGGCCACCGGCCGGGGACGGGGGGAGGGAGGGGATTCAGCTCTGGTTGTAGAACCCGGAGTCGTCCAGCGAGCCGCTGATCACGGTCACCTCGACCTCCGGAGGTGCCAGCAGGAAGACCCGCCGGGCGATTCGCTCGATACTGCCCCGGGTGCCGAAGATCAGCCCGGAGGCGAAGTCCACCAGCCGCTTGGCGTCGGCGTCCGGCATCTCCGACACGTCCATCACCACGGGCGAGCCGGCGCGCAGGTGCTCACCGACGACCCGGGCCGACTCGAAGCCGGTCGGGCGCACGGAGATGATCCGCGTGGCCTCGGCGGGGGCCTGGGCGACCGCTTCGGTGGCCCAGGGATCCTCGTACACGGGGGCTGCGTAGCCGCCGGAGGGCATCAGCCACCCGTGGTGCTCGTCACGAAGTGCTCCCATGCCGCGCCTCCCCATCCCGTCACATCTCGTCTCCGGCGGCCTACCCGTCTTCTGACGTGTCATCCACTCGCCGGAACTGTCCGAGTATCGCACTGATCACCCAGTCCGCGCCCGCGCAGCACCGCCGTTCGGGTCGTGGCGCAGACATGGCCGGGCTCCTGAAGCGACGCCGCAGCTCGGCGAGCGGTTCCGTCGTGACGATCCGTCAACCTCAGTTGACTTAGTGTCACTCTCCCGTGGCGCCGTCGATCCGCTCGCGCAGCAGGTCCGCGTGGCCGTTGTGCCGGGCGTACTCCTCGATCATGTGGGTGAGGATCCAGCGCAGCGTCACCTCCCGGCCGTGCCGCAGACCCCGGCCCACCGCCTCCAGCGGCACCCCCTCCGCCGCGGCCCTGGCCGCCCGCACCTCCGACTGCCAGATGTCGAACGTCTCGGCGACATCGGCGGTGTCCACATTGTCGAAGTCGCCGTCGGGCTGCTCCTCGGTCCAGAAGCGCTTCTCGTACTGCTCGCCGCGCAGCACGCCCTGGAACCAGGCCCGCTCCACCTCCGCCATGTGCCGCACCAGCCCCAGCAGCGACAGCGTCGAGGGCGGCGCCGACCGGGTGCGCAGCTGCTCGTCGTCCAGGCCCTCGCACTTCAGCGCCAGGGTGGCACGATGGAAGTCCAACCAGCTCTCCAGCATGGCGCGTTCACCGAGATCAAACGCCGGATGAATACGTGTGTCCGTCATGACGGGCATCCTGCCGCCCCCTTGGACGCGACGCGAGGGGAATTCGGCCGCCGACGCCGGGCACACCCGGCTACGCTGGGGCCGATCTTCGAACACGGCATCGGTGCAGCAGCGGGGGCGGATCATGAGGGGCGCGGCGGCCGGGTTCAACCTGGCGCTCAGATTCCTGCTGGAGCTGGCAGCCCTGGCGGCGCTCGCCCTCGGCGGCTACCGGATCGGCGGCCCGGTGCCGCTGCGGATCGTACTGGCCTTGGCCGTCCCGGTGGCCGCCGCGGTGCTCTGGGGCCGTTACGCCGCACCGCAGGCAGCCGTCCACTCCGCCCCCGCCTGGCTGATCACCCAGCTCGCCGTGCTGGGCGGGGCCGTGGCCGCGCTGGCCGCCACCGGCCACCCCGCGGCCTCGGCCGGCTTCGCCGCCGTGGTCGTCGCCAACACCGCGGCGCTCGCCGCCCTCGGCAGATGGCGCCCGCCGGGCGCCGCCGCGACGGGCCCCGAGACCGTCCCCCAGGCTCACTAGCGCCCGCCACCGCATGCGCGCCGACCGACTGCTCTCGCTGCTCCTGCTGCTGCAGAACCGCGGCCGGCTCACCGCGGCCCAGCTCGCCGCCGAGCTGGAGGTCTCGGTACGTACCGTCTACCGGGACGTGGAGGCGCTCGCCGCCGCCGGGATCCCGGTGTACGCCGACCGCGGACCCGACGGCGGCTACCGGTTGCTGGACGGCTATCGCACCCGGCTGACCGGGCTGAACGCCGACGAGGCCGACTCCCTCTTCCTGGTCGGCCTGCCCGGCCCCGCCGCCGAACTGGGCCTGGGCGCGGAGATCGCCAGCGCCCGGCTGAAACTGCTGGCGTCCCTCCCCGCGGAGACCGGGGCACGAGCCGAGCGCATCCGGGAGCGCTTCCACCTGGATCCCGGCCGCTGGTTCAGCGACGCCACCCCAGTGCCGCACCTGCCCGCCGTCGCCGACGCGGTCTGGCAGCAGCTGACCCTGCGCCTGCGCTACCGCAAGTGGGGCCCGGCCGAGGTGGACCGTACGGTGGACGCCCTCGGCCTGGTCCTCAAGGCAGGCGAGTGGTACCTGGTCGCCGCCGTCGACGCCGTGCCCCGCACCTACCGGGTGGCCCGCATCCTGGAGTGCGAGCCGGGCCCGCCCTTCCGGCGGCCGCCGGGGTTCGACCTGGCCGCGTACTGGGCGGACTGGTCCGGCCGCTTCCAGGAGACGGCCTACGGCCGGACCGTGGACGTCCTGCTCACCGAGTGGGCGGCCGCCCGGATCCAGGCGATGTTCGCCCCCGTCCAGGCGCGGGCCGTCGCCGAGGCCGGGCCTCCCGGCCCGGACGGCCGGATCCGGGTCGCGCTGCCCGTGGAGTCACTGCGCCATGCGGTCTGGGACCTGCTGCGGCTGGGCGCCGGCGCCGAGGTGCTGGGGCCGCCCGAGGTACGGGCCGAGGCCGTCGAGGCCGCCCGGGCACTGGCCCGGCTGTACGGATGAGCGGCTGCCGTTGCGGTGAGGGCGAGATTAGGCTGAGAGCTGGTCCCACACCAGTGGAACGCTGCCCGCGGCGACCCGCCGTACCGGGAGGGCGACATGGAGGACGCAGCGCAGGCCGGGCCGGCCACGCCGGCTCCCTGGCCCGCGGGGGCGGACACCAGCCTGGCCCTCAACCGGATGGGCAGCTTCGACTGGGACCTCGAGAGCGGCCTGCTGCACATGGACGAGCCCGCGCTGCGGGTCTACGACATGCCCCCGGAGGAGTACCACGGCAACCCGATGGTGCTCGCCGTACGGATGTCCGCCGAGGAGCGCACCAGCCTGAGCACCCGGATCACCGAGGCGCTCCGGGGCGGCGGGAGCACGTACGGCTTCTACTTCCGCGTGGTGCACCGCGACGGCACCCGCCGCTGGGCCCACACCCAGGGCCACATCCACCGGGACCCCGGCGGCCGGCCGCGCCGGGTGATCGGCATCGTCCGCGACGCCACCGAGGAGCTGGAGCAGGCCGCGGAACGGCTCGCCTGGGAGCGCGAACGGGACCGGCGGACCGGCGTGGTGGAGGGCACCGCCGCCGCCCTCGCGCACGCCATCACCGTCCAGGACGTCACCGCCGTGCTCAGCGACCCGGACGGGCTCGGCCGTCTCGGCGCCGCCAGCCTGGTCCTCGGCATCCTGGAGGGCGGCCGGGTGCGGGTGCTCGCCGAGGGCACCCCGGGCAGCAACGTGCCCGACCTGGAGTGGACCCGGATCGACGACGACTACCCGATCAGCGAGGTCATACGGACGATGGCGCCGGTCTACCTGACCTCCGCCCGCGAGTTCGAGCACCGCTACCCCGGGCTGTGGCCCTACATCCGCCCGCTGGACGTCACCGCGGCCGCCTATCTGCCGCTGATCGCCCAGGCCCGCCCGATCGGCGCGCTGGGCCTCCTCTACCGGCGCAAGGACGCCTTCACCCCCGAGGAGCGCAATCTGCTGCTCGCCCTGACCAGTGCCATCGCCCAGAGCCTGCAGCGGGCCATGCTCTTCGACCAGGAGCACGACCTGGCCAAGGACCTGCAGACCGCGATGCTGCCGCGCAGCCTCCCGCAGGTCCCCGGGATCGCGGTGGCCGCGCGCTACCGGGCCGCCGTCGCCAGCCGCGACATCGGCGGCGACTGGTACGACGCCGTGCCGCTGCCCGGCGGCCGGGTCGGCGTGATGGTCGGCGACGTCCAGGGGCACGACACCCATGCGGCGGCGGTGATGGGCCAGCTGCGGATCGCGCTGCGCGCCTACGCGGCCGAGGGCCACTCGCCGGCCACCGTGATGGCCCGCGCCTCCGTCTTCCTCTGCGAGCTGGACACCGACCGCTTCGCCACCTGCGTCTACGCCGATGTGGACGCCACCACCGGGGCGGTGCGGCTGGTGCGGGCCGGGCATCTGGCGCCGCTACTGCGCCACGCCGACGGCTGGTGCCGCCGGCTCTCCGGCCCGGTGGGGCTGCCGCTGGGGCTCTCCGCGCAGTTCGGCGAGCTGGAGTACCCGGTGACCACGACGGAGCTGGCCCCCGGGGAGACCCTGCTGCTGTGCAGCGACGGGTTGGTGGAGCGTCCGGGGGGTGACCTGGACGAGGGCATGGACGCCCTGGCCCGGGCCGTCCACGAGGGCCCCCGCGACCTGGAGCAGCTCGCCGAGCGGCTCACCGAGGTGATGTGCGAGCAGACCGGCGGCGAGGACGACGTGGCCCTGCTGCTGCTGACCCGGCAGGAGGACACCTCTCCCGAGCCCGCCCGCTTCCTCCACCAGTACGTCGCCCCGGCCGACCCGCAGGCGCTGATCTCCGCCCGCCACCTGATCCGCGAGTCCGTACGGGCCTGGGGCCTGCCCGAGCGGGCGGACGAGGTCGAGCTGGTGGTGGACGAACTGGTCACCAACGCCCTGCGGCACACCGGCGGAGGGGCCCTGCTGAGCCTGCGGCTGCTGGCGGGCCCCCGGCCCCGGCTGCGGATCGAGGTGCAGGACCGCTCCAGTGCGCTGCCCCGCCGCAGGGAGCCCGACTGGGAGGCGACCTCGGGGCGCGGGATGCTGCTGGTGGACCGGGTGGCCGACGTCTGGGGCGTGGACCCGCGGGGCACCGGGAAGTGCGTCTGGAGCGAGTTCGTGGTCGCCCGCGGCTACCAGGAGTGAGGCTCCTCTTCCCGGCAGGGCCGGTGGGAGGGGGGAGGCGCGCGTAGAGGCGCGCGTTACCCTCGGGGACGGGCGCCGACGGGCCGTACGGACCGGCCCCGTCGACCAGTCCCCGGGCCGGAAGGGATCCCTTGACCGTGCTGCGCCCCACCCGTGCCGAGATGGAGGCAGCCCGTGACCGCACCGTGTGCGACGTCCTGGCGGACGACCTGCGGGTGCTCTTCTGCGGTATCAACCCCGGGCTGTGGACGGCGGCGACAGGGCACCACTTCGCCCGTCCCGGCAACCGCTTCTGGCCCACCCTGCACGCGTCCGGGTTCACCCCCCGGCGTTTCCGCCCGGACGAGCAGGGCGAGCTGACCACCCTCGGTCTCGGACTCACCAATGTGGTGGCCCGCGCGACCGCCAGGGCGGACGAGCTGACCGCTGAGGAGTTCGCCGCCGGCGGCCGGATCCTCGAAGCCAAGGTGGCCCGCCACCGGCCGCGCTGGCTGGCGGTGGCCGGGGTCACCGCCTACCGCGCGGCCTTCGCCGACCCCCGCGCCGCGGTCGGGCCGCAGTCCCGCACCCTGGGCGGCACCCGCATCTGGGTGCTCCCCAACCCCAGCGGCCTCAATGCGCACTGGACCGCCGCCTCCCTGGCCGCCGAGTTCGCCCGGCTGCGCGAGGCGGCGGGGGCACCCGGACTCCCGGTTCCGGGGCTCACCGCCTGACCAGCAGGGCCTCCGCCCCGATCGGGCGGTAGCCGGCCGCCTGGAAGGCCCGGACGCTCGGGGCGTTGCCCGGGGCGATCTGCGCCCACAGGGGGGCTCCTTCCGGGACCAGGTGACGGAGCGCCAGCGCCAGCGCACGTCCCAGGCCGCGGCCTCGGGTACCGGCGTCCACCTCCACGGCCGCCTCCCAGCGCCCTGCCAGCCCGCGGCCCAGCACCGCCACCCCGCCGTCGGCCGCCCACACCCTGACGTCGTCGCGGTGGCGCAGCGCCCTGGCCACCCTGGGGTGACCGGGGTCG
The DNA here is from genome assembly GCF_001418575.1 of Peterkaempfera griseoplana. Taxonomy (GTDB): domain Bacteria; phylum Actinomycetota; class Actinomycetes; order Streptomycetales; family Streptomycetaceae; genus Peterkaempfera; species Peterkaempfera griseoplana. Next base: position 983 of record NZ_LIQR01000034.1, on the reverse strand, counting down.
TCGATCTCCCGGAGGGCCAGCGGGGGCGGGCCCGGGAGGGGCCTGGTCTGCACGACCATGTCGATGTTGTTCACCAGCCGCCCGGTGTGGGCGGAGAGCGCTCCCAGGAACGGGGGGCAGAGCGGTGCGGCCAGGGGGTCGCCGGGGTCCGCGGCGAGGGTGTCGTGCACCCACCGGGGGTCGGCGTCGGTGAAGACCACCGCGTGGGCGCAGAAGGAGACCACTCCCGCGGTGTGCGGCGACGGTTGCGGCACGACCGTGACACCGCCGTCGGGCGGGGGGAACACGCCGCGCGCCGCGGCGTCCAGGATCTCCCCGAGGGAGCCGTCCGCAACCGCCGGAACCGCCACAGGTCCTCCCGCTGACATGGGTTCAGTGGTCCGGCCGGACTCTACCCGGGTGCGGCCGCGTCGGCCGTACCCGCCGCATGGTGGCCCTCAGGCGCGGGCGCGGGCCCGGGCCCGCGCCCGCCGCCACAGGGAGACCACGCTGAGCAGACCGGTCGCGGCGATGAGCGCGGCGGAGAGGAGGAAGGCGGGTGAGCCAGGGGAGGTGGCGGAGGCCCCGGCGACGACGTAGGCGGCGGTGCCCGGGATGACACCCAGCGCGGTGGCCAGGGCGAAGGTCAGGGGCCGCACCCCGGAGAAGGCCGCGCCGTAGTTGGCGGCGGCGAACGGCACCCCGGGGATGATGCGCAGCATCAGTACGCTGCGGAACCCCTGGTGGGTGAGCCGCCGGTCGAGGGCCGCGAGGACCTTGGTCCGCAGCAGCGGCCGCAGCGCCTCCCGTCCCAGCCCCCGGCCGAGGCCGAAGGCGAGCACCGCGCCTGCCGTGGTGCCCGCCACGGCCAGGGCGAGGCCCTGGTGGATGCCGAAGAGTGCGCCGGCAGCGGCGTTGAGCAGCGGTTTGGGGACGAAGGCCAGGGTGCTCAGGGCGAAGAGCGCGGCGAAGGCAGGGCCGGCCCAGGGGCCGGGGACCAGGGC
>NZ_LIQR01000339.1 GCF_001418575.1 Peterkaempfera griseoplana | reverse complement strand
CCCGGGTCGGCCAGCGGGATGCCGAACTTGCTGGTCGCCCCCGCCGTGGACATCGCCTCGATGGCGCCGGTGCCGACCTGCGGATTGAGGCGCAGGCCCAGCCGGGAGGAGCTGGGGCGGACGGCCTGCAGGGCGTCGACGCGGGCGAGCTCCTCGAAGTTGTCGATGTTCACGGCGACTCCGAGGGCCAGTGCGGCCGACAGCTCCCGGCGGGTCTTCACGGGGGAGTCCAGGACGATGCCGCCGGGCTCGAATCCGGCGGCCAGGGCCTGGGCCAGTTCCCCGGGGCTGGCGACCTCGCAGTCGAGCCCCTCCTCGCGGAGCAGTCGCAGCACCGGCACCAGGTTGTTGGCCTTGGCGGCGAAGGCGTGCCGGACGTGCAGGCCTGCGGGCCAGGCGGCCCGCAGGGCGCGGACGGTCTCGCGGACGCCGGTGAGGTCCACGAAGGCGGCGAGGGGCGTCTCGTCGGGGTCGAGCAGCCCGTGCTCTGCGGCGGCCCGTACGGCCAGGTCGCGGCGGTGTGCTCGGGCGGGACTCATGCGGAGTGCTCGGTAAGAGGCATGGCGGACTCCAGCGCGTGAAAGTTAGCCACTCATACACAGCATCAGGCGGCAGGAACTTACCAGCCGGATGAGGCTCTGTCAGCGCACAACGGCGGATGCCGGGCGGGCGTCACGGTCCACCGGGCAACGGGACGGCCGGGCGCCGCAGGCTCCACCGGGACGGATGCCCGGCGGACCGGGGGACGGCCCCTCGGACCGGGACGGCTGGACGCGGTGGCGTCCGACGCTGCGGTCGGGAGCCGTGGGACCGCGGCCGCAGACCGTCCGCGGACGGTGCGGCGGGCCCGCGCCTCACTCCGGCAGCCGGCCGCACAGCAGCTCGGCCGCCGCCCGGGCGGCCACGGGGGAGGGGCTGCGGGTGGCCAGGTGCACCGCCCCGGGACGGTCGTCGCCCGGCCAGCCCAGTTCCACCACCACCGCGTCCGGGCGGCGCTCCAGCAGAGCGCGCAGTGCCCGTCCCACCCATGCCAGCCGGGCCGCGTCACGCACCACCACGACCAGGGGCCGCGACCTCTCGGCCGTGACCTGGTCCAGGACCTCGGGGGAGAGCCGGTCCTCGCTCAGGCCGAGGCCGGTGGTCCCGGGGCGCAGTTCGGCGAGGGGTCCCGCCGCGCCCCAGGCCGTGGGTCCGTCCAGAGCCGCGTGCGCCGGTGCGGCGAGCGTCACCACCACCGGCGCGTCACCCAGCGGCAGCGCGGCGCCGGGGCGCCGGTGCAGCTCCAGCGCCCGCCGTGCGGCCAGCCGGCCCAGCGGTGCGCGCTCGTCGGCGGTGACGGGCGCGGGGGTGCCCGCCGAACGGCGTGCCACCCGCCGCCAGTCCGCCAGCCGGCCCACCCGCCGGGCGGCGTCGGCCAGGCGCTCCTCGTCGAGGGAGCCGTTGTGCACCGCGGCGACCAGGGCGTCGCGCAGGGCGAGCACCAACTCCTCGTCGGTGCGCTGCGCACCCACGCAGAGCACATCGGCACCGGCGGCGACGGCCCGTACGGCCAGCCCGGGGAGGTCGGCTCCGCGGTGCACCGCCTTCATCTCCAGGGCGTCGGTCACGATCAGCCCCTGGAAGCCGAGTTCCCGGCGCAGCAGGCCGGTGAGCACGGGGCGGCTGAGCGACGCCGGGTTGCCCGGGTCCAGGCAGGGGACCAGCAGATGACCGGCCATCACCGAACGCACCCCCGCGCTGATCGCGGCCCGGAAGGGCAGCAGTTCGCGGCGGTGCAGCGTCTCCCGGTCGAGGGTGAGCAACGGCAGGTCGTGGTGGGAGTCCAGGCGGGTGTCGCCGTGCCCGGGGAAGTGCTTGGCGCAGGCGGCGACGCCCGCACCCTGCATCCCGCGGACGAACGCGGCGGTGTGCCGGGCCGCGGCGGCCGCGTCCGCGCCGAAGGAGCGCACACCGATCACCGGGTTGGCGGGGTCGCTGTTGACGTCGGCGGTGGGGGCGTAGTCGAGGTCGATGCCGGCCCGGGCGAGGAACCGGCCCTGCTCCGCCGCCACCTGCTCGGTCAGCTCCGGGTCGTCCACATGCCCGAGGGCGGCGTTGCCGGGCCAGGAGCTGCCGGTGGCCGACTCCAGCCGGGTCACCTGCCCGCCCTCCTCGTCGGCGGCCACGATGACATCGGGGTTCTCGGCGCGCAGTGCGGCGGTGAGCGCGGCCGTCGTCCCGGCGTCGGGGGTGTTGCGGGCGAAGAGGAGGACCCCGCCCAGGCCGGCGGCGAGGCGGCGGCGCAGCCAGTCGGGCGGGGCGGTACCGGCGAAGCCCGGCTGGAGCACCGTCTCCGCGAGCAGGCGCAGCCGTGCGTCGGCGGTGGAGCGGCGTGCGGAGGTCATGGTCACCGTCCAGACCCGGTGCGGGAGCGGGCGGGCTTCGCACACGGTGTGAGGTCTTCGGAAGTCAGGTACGGGTGCGGAAGCGCCATCGCACTCCTCGGCCGGCGCCCGATCGGGGGCGCCCACGGGCCCCGGGACAGCGCGGGCGGCCGCGGCGCAGCTCCTCGAACCCGGCCGGCCCCCGGCTCCGGGCCCGCACCGGCTCCGGGGGCTCCGCGCCGGTCTCCGGTCCCCGGCACTCCGGCCGGCCGGGCCGCAGTACGGTGAGCCGCACCGTCAGTGCGCACGGCGGCGGGTCCAGCGTTCCGGGATCGGTGACGTGCGGGCGCACACTGCGGAGCCGCCCCGGCGCCGCCGGGCCGCCGGCCGCGGTCGGCGGCCGGCTGCTGCGGTCCGGTCTCCGCCGTCATGGGTCAGCAGTCCTTCCGGTAGAGCCAGAAGACCCGGTCCAGCGAGGCGCCCACGGCGCGGGCGTAGAAGCGCAGCGGCCCGGTCCAGCCGATCTCCGCCCGGCTCAGGCCGGCCGCCCGCTGGTCGGCGAGGCAGCGGCGCAGCAGCACCGCGCCCACGCCCTGGCCGCGCAGCGACTCCTCCGTCCCCATCGGGCCGAACCAGGTGCGGCGGTTGACGCCGTGGCAGGCGAAGCCCACATACTCGGCCTGGTCCCCCTCGCCGCGTACGGCGACGTGGCAGCCCACCGGGTCGCAGGTGAGGGCGAGGGCGGCCTCCTGCTGCCAGGTGCCGCCCCAGCCGCGCATCCAGGCGCTGAACCGCGGCTCGTCCTCGGGGCGCAGCCGCCGGACCGTCAGCCCCAGGGCCGCGAGACGGCGTTCGTCCCCGGCGGTCTCCAGCGGCGCGGTGTCCAGCTCCACCGCCATGTTGACGGCCTCGTTGGTGCGCTCGTAGCCGTGGGCCTCCAGCAGGCAGACCGCGGCGGTGTAGCGGAAGTCGACGCCGGGCCAGGCGTAGGCCGGGGTGCTGCCGCGCACCACCAGCTGCCGGGCGCCGCAGTCTCGCAGCCGCGCCTCCAGTGTGCTGAGCAGCTGCCGGCCGTGGCCCCGGCCCTGGTGTCCGGGGGCCACCGCGAGGAGGTTGACATGGCCGCGCACCAGGCCGTCGGCCTCGCTGAGCGAGCCCAGGGCGACCCCGACGGGTCTGCCCGCCACCTCGGCGGCCAGCCTGAGTTCGGGGCGGGTCGCGGGCCCGTTCCAGAGCAGGTCGACCACGTCCGCCGCGTCACCGTCGTGGTGCAGTGCGCCGGCGGCCGCCGTCCGCAGTGCCGCCAGGTCCTCCGGCCGCGCGCTGCGCAGCTCCGTCCCGCCGGTCGTCACCATCGCCCGTCCTCATGGTTATTTGGTAACATGATTGAGCTACAGGTCGGTGGAAACTTACCACGGAGGGGTGGCGCATGGGGTGGGCCGAAGCCGTCGATGTGCTCCAGCACGCGGTCGCCGACGGAGTGGTGCCGGGGGCGGTCCTGGCCGCGGGGATCTGCGAAGGGCCGGACGCCGCCGGGGAGCCCCAGCGGATCGTGGCCTGCGGTCTCACCGGGCAGCCGGGCGCCGCAGGGCGCATGACGCCTGACACCGTCTTCGACCTGGCCTCGCTCACCAAGGTGGTGGCCACCCTCCCGGCGGTGCTGCGGCTGGCCGACGAGGGGGCGCTCTCCCTCGACGACCCTGTGCACAGGCATCTGCCGGCCTTCGCGGGCGCCGGCAAGGACGAGGTGACGGTACGCCTGCTGCTGGCGCACAGCTCCGGCCTGCCCGCCCACCGTGAGCTGGACCGGCTGCCCGGGGGGCCGCAGGACCGCGTCGCCGCGGTGCTCGCCGAGCCGCTGGCCGCCGCGCCCGGCTCCACCGTCTGCTACTCGGACCTCGGCTTCGTCCTGCTGGGCGAGGTGGTGGCCGCGGTCGCCGGCGCTCCGCTGGAGCGGGCGGTCGCCGAGCTGGTCCTCGACCCGCTCGGTATGGCGTCCACCCGTTACCGCCCGCCCGCGGACTGGCGCCCGAGGGTCGCCGCCACCGAGGCACCCCCGGGCGGCGGGCCCAAGGTCGGCGTCGTGCACGACGAGAACGCGGAGGCGCTCGGCGGGGTCGCCGGTCACGCGGGGCTCTTCGGCACCGCCGTCGACGTGGCGCGCTATCTGGGTTCCTGCTGGCTGGCGGAGGAGAGCCTGGTACTCTCGCGCGCGGTGCGGACGGAGGCGGTCCGCTGCCAGACCGAGGGGCTGGACGGCCGGCGGGGCCTGGGCTGGACACTGCGGGGGGACCGCTGGGACCACATGTCGGTGGCCTGGCCGCGGACGGGGGCGGGGCACACGGGTTTCACCGGCACCAGCGTGGCGGTCGACCCGGTGACCGGGTTGTGGGCGGTGCTGCTCACCAACGCGGTGCATCTGGGCCGGGGTCGCAGCGGGATCGTCGCACTGCGCAGACAGGTCCACGACGCCCTGGCACTCGGCCCGCTGTAACAGGTAGCCCGCTGTAACACGCATATCGATGTCCTTTGGAACCGTAGGAGTCCTCATGGATGCACCACAGGCCCTGCTGGTGCAGATCCGGGCGCTGATGCCCAACCTGCCGCCCTCGGAGCGCAGGGTCGCCGCCGCAGCCCTGGCCGATCCGGCCGGTGTGGCCGGCAAGACCATCAGTGAGCTCGCGCTGGCCTGCGAGACCTCCGAGACCACGGTGGTGCGCTTCTGTCGCGCGGTGGGCCTGCGCGGCTACCCGGAGCTGCGGATCGGCCTCGCGGCGGCGGCCGGGAACGAGGACAACACGGCCGGCTGGACCGGCGTGGGCAGTGACATCGGCCCGCGCGACCCGCTCTCGGACGTGGTGAAGAAGCTCGGCTTCGCGGACGCCCGCGCCGTGGAGGACACCGTGGGCCAGCTCGATCTGGCGGTGCTCAAGCGCGTGATCGACGCCGTGGTCTCCGCCGACCGGACAGACCTCTACGGAGTCGGCGCGAGCGCCCTGATCGCGCTGGACCTCCAGCAGAAGCTGCACCGCATCGGCCGGCCCGTGCACGCCTGGGCCGACCCGCACATCGCGCTGACCTCGGCGGCGCTGCTCAAGCGGGGGGACGTCGCGATCGCGGTGTCGCACACCGGTGACACCCGCGACACCGTGCTCAGCCTGGCGGAGGCCCGGGACAACGGCGCCACCACCGTGGCGATCACCAACTTCCCGCGCTCGCGGATCTCCGAGGTGGCCGACTACGTGCTCACCACGGCGGTCCGCGAGACCACCTTCCGTTCGGGCGCCATGGCCAGCAGGATCGCCGCGCTGACCGTGGTGGACTGCCTCTTCGTGGGCGTGGCGCAGCGCAACCACTCCCGCACGCTCAAGGCGCTGGAGCGGACGTACACCGCGGTGCGCGAGCGCCGGCGGTAGCCCGCGCTCCCCGCCGCCGGGCGTCTGCGGCGGCGTACGGCCGGCCGGAGCGCACCCACCGCTCCGGCCCGTGTCGTCGGGAGGGGCCCGGCGTCAGGAGTTCCGCACCGTCTCCACCGCGGCGCGCACCCGTCCGCCGCAGACCTGGAGCGCGCCGCGGGCGGCCGCCGGTGCGCAGTCGGCGAGCAGGCAGACCAGGGCCGTCTTCAGCTCGCCGCCGGCCGCGCCGAGGGCGTCGACGCAGACGGACTCGTCCAGCCCGGTGGCCTCGACCAGGATCGTCACCACACGCCCGCGCAGTTTGCCGTTGGCCGCGGCCACATCGACCATCAGGTTGGAGTAGGTGTGGCCCAGGGCCACCATCACCGCCGTGGACATGCTGTTGAGCACCATCTTCTGGGCGGTCGCTGCCTTCAGCCGGGTGGAGCCCGCGATCGCCTCCGGGCCGGTGTCCACACCGAGATGGACATGGACCAGGTCGGCCAGCAGCGCGCCGGGGTTGGCGCTGAGCAGCACGGTGAAGGCACCGGCGGCGCGTGCCGTACGCAGTGCGCCCTCGACATAGGGAGTGCGCCCGCTCGCGGTGAGCCCGAGCGCCACATCCCCCGGCCCGACCCCGGCCGCGTCGCCGGCGCCGAGTTCCACGCTGTCCTCGGTGCCCTCCACCGGGAGGGTCAGCGCGGCCTCCCCACCGGCGTGGTGGGCCACCACGACACCCGGCGGCAGCGAAAAGGTGGGAATGAGCTCGGCGGCGTCCATCACCGCGATGCGGCCTGACGTCCCCGCGCCGAAGTAGTGCAGCCGCCCGCCCGCGCCCAGGCGTGCCGCGGTCTCGTCGACCACCTGGGTGAGTTCGGGGAGGACCGCGCGTACGGCGTCGGGCAGCAGCCGATCCTCGTTGTTGAGCAGCTGCAGCAGCTCCGCGGTGGGGACCCGGTCGATGTCGAGGGTGCGTGGGTTGCGCCGTTCGGTGGGTGACTCGACGCGGGTCGAAGGCACGAAGCTCATCACAGTGTCCTCTCGTTGCGGACATGGTGGCGGCCGGACAGGTGATTTTGCAACCTCCAGAGACGATCTTACGTTGGTTTCCAACCCCAAGCCCCGGAGGCGGCCCACGAAGTCTTCTGGGGAGGCGTCAAGTTACGTTCTCTATGCGGTTTGCGTTGCTTATTGACTGTCCCTCGACACGACTCCTATGGTCTGCTCACCGCGCCATCCCTGCCGCCCGCCGACGCCAGGAAACCCCGCCGATCGGAGATCCCAGGACCATGAAACGGCTCACGCAGCTATCCGCCCCAGTCGCCGCACTGGCGCTCCTCGGCGCCCTCTCGGCATGCTCCTCCGGCAGCAGGACCGCCTCCGGCGGCGGGGTGTACACCACCATCGACGCCAAGAACCCGATCACCGCGGGCGCGCCGATGAACCCCTTCAACGCCTCGGGTACCGCCTTCATCGGCTACAACACCATGCAGCTGGGCTTCGACAAGAAGAACGCCCTCGACCCCAACGACTTCTTCCCCGGGCTCGCCAAGAGCTGGACCAGCACCCCCACCGCGCTGACCGTCGAGCTCCAGCCGGACGCCAAGTGGTCGGACGGCAGCCCGGTCACCGCCGACGACATCAAGACCTCCATGGCGGTCGCCCTCACCCAGGGCAAGGCCGCCAGCGGCACCGCCCTGCTGACCCAGGGGCTGGACGTCGCCGCGGTGAAGTCGACCGGACCGCACACCGTCGAGATCGACCAGGTCGCGGGGGCCCACAACATCGGCTTCACCCGCCTGGTGCTGACGCAGTTCATCGTCCCCACCAAGGTCTACGGCTCGCTGCTGCCCGCGGACATCTGGGACACCATCGCCGCCAGCCAGAGCCAGGACCCGGCGGACGCCGACGCCGCCAAGGCCGCCGTCGACAAGCTCAACGCCGCCGGACAGAAGATCTCGGCCTTCGCCCCCAAGTCCGACGTCTCGGCGGGCCCCTTCGTCCTCACCCGGGTCAACCCCGGCTCGGCGGTGCTCGACAAGAACAAGTACTTCTACGGCGCCGCCAAGATCGCCCCCAAGCAGGTCGTGGTCCGCCACTACACCGGCAACGAGCAGATCTGGGGCTACATGACCAACGGGGAGCTGGACTCCGCCCCGTACACCTCCATCCCCAGCAATGTGCTCACCCAGATCCAGCGCGCCGGCTACCAGCGCGTCGACACGGTCAGCTACGTCGACGCGGCGATCGCCTTCAACGAGAGCGTCGCCCCGTACGACAACAGGGCGGTCCGCCAGGCGCTCGCCCATGTGATCGACCGCCAGACCGTCACCAAGGTCGGCGAGCCCGTCGGCGGCACCGCGTCCCCGGCCACCACGGGCCTGATCCAGTCCGCAGCCAAGCAGTTGCTGACCCCGGAGCAGCTCGCCGCCCTCGACCCCTACACCCACGACCTGGCCAAGGCCACCTCGCTGCTGGAGGGCGCCGGCTTCAGGAAGTCCGGCGGCAAGTGGATGCTGCCCGACGGCAAGCCCTGGACGATCACCCTGCAGACGGTGAACGGCTTCAGCGACTGGATCGCCGCCTCCACCGTGATCGCCAATGAGCTCAGCAGCTTCGGCATCCCGACCAAGCCGGCCGTCACCGCCGACTTCGCCACGTACCAGAAGGAGATGGCGGACGGGAAGTACCCCGTCGGCTGGTGGCTGACCGCGCTGGGACCCGACCCCAGCGCCGCCTACCAGCGCCTCTACGGCACCTCCGACGGCTACACCGCGGTCGGCGCCAAGGTCAGCCACGCCTCGGGCAAGGACTCCGGGAACTGGGTCAACACCCCGACCTCCTACACCGTGGACGGCACCGCCCTCGACCCGGGTGCGCTCACCGCCAAGCTCAGCACGATGGCTCCGGCCGACCAGAAGCCGATCGTCCAGCAGCTGGCCCGGGCCACCAACCAGGAGCTGCCGATGATCCAGATCTGGGACTACACCAACGTCCAGTTCACCAGCCCGAAGCACTTCACCAACTTCCCCAGGCAGGGCCAGGACGCCCTGCTCGTCAACCCGCCCGGCGTGTGGATGATGCAGGGCTACGTCCAGGCCAAGTAGCAGCACCGCGCGGTGCGGGGGCGAGCGCCCCCGCACCGCCCGTGTCCGAGGAGCAGCAAGATGACAACAGCGCAAGGAGGTGGGGGGACGTGAAGGGACTCACTCGCAGGCTGCTGGTCAGACTGGGCACCGGACTGGTCATGGTCTGGGTCGTCGCGACATTCACGTTCTTCCTCGTGCACGCCCTGCCCGGCAACCCCGGCGACGCCCAGTACGAGCAGTACCTGACCCAGGGCATGGCTCCAGAGACGGCCCGCGCCAAGGTCGCCGTCATTTACGGCTTCACCTCGCACGAACCGCTGCTGCAGCAGTACACCAGCTACATGTGGCAGCTGCTGCAGGGGAACCTCGGGGTGTCGATCTCCTACACCGGCGAGCCGGTCGTCCAGGTCATCCGGGCGGCCCTGCCGTGGACGCTCTTCCCCGTCCTCACCGGACTGGTCGTCAGCTTCCTCGTCGGCGTCACCGCCGGAGTGGTGGCCGCCGTCCGCCGCTCCTCCCGGTGGGGCGGCCTGCTCTCGCTCTCCGGATCGCTGGTCGCCGGAGTGCCGTCGTTCGTGCTGGCCCTGCTGCTCGCCTTCCTGTTCCACACCCTCTGGCAGATCCTGCCCTTCGGCGACACCAGCGACGTCACCCTGGAACCCGGCTTCAACGGCCCGTACATCGCCTCGGTGATCAGCCACGCGGTGCTCCCCGTCGCCACCTATGCGCTGCTGAGCTACGGCGGCTGGCTGCTGGCGATGAAGTCCAGCGTGGTCTCGGTGCTCGGCGACGACTTCATCCTCGCCTCCGAGCTGCGCGGCATCACCCCGCTGACCCGGATGCGCTACATCGCCCGCAACGCCATCCTGCCGCTCTTCACGGTGCTGGCGCTCTCGCTGGGCTTCATGTTCGGCGGCTCCGTCCTGATCGAGGACATCTTCGACTACCCGGGCCTGGGCAACCTGCTGCTCAAGAGCATCGGGGCCCGCGACTACCCGCTGATGGGCGGGGCGTTCCTGCTGATCACGGTGGCGATCGTGCTCGCCAACATCCTCGCCGAGCTGCTGTACTCGGTGATCGACCCGCGTGTGAGGCGATGACAGATGACCGCTCCCACCCTAGGCGCCGCCACCGCCGCCGTACCCCCCCGCCGGCGCTCGACTTCCTGGACCGCCGCCCGGCGCGTGGTGCTGCGCAAACCCGGACGCGTCATCGGCTTGGGCATCCTGGTGTTCTTCGCACTGATGGCGATCCTCGGCCCGTACCTCTACCCCGGGCAGCTCGCCGTCGACCCCGAGAGCATCTACGCGCCGCCGAGCGGAGCCCACTGGCTGGGCACCGACTTCGCCGGCTCCGACGTCCTCCAGGAGATCGTCGTCGGCGCCCGCTACGTGCTGCTCACCGCCTCGCTGTCCGCCCTGTTCACCGCGGTCGTCGGCACCGGCGTCGGCCTGGTCGCCGGCTACCACCGGGGGCTGGCCGACTCGGTGCTGATGCGGGCCACCGACTTCATCCTCACCATCCCCGCCTTCCCGCTGCTGATCGTGCTCTCGACCGTGTGGAGCTTCGCCAACCCGCTGGAGATGAGCCTGGTGCTGGGGCTCACCGGCTGGGGCGGCGTCGCCCGCGCGGTGCGCTCCCAGACGCTCTCGCTGCGCGAACGGGGCTTCCTGGAGGCGGCCCGCGGGCTCGGCCTGCCCACCCGCCACATCATCGTCAAGGAACTGCTGCCCAACATCGCGCCCTATGTGGCGATGCAGCTGCTGCTCTCGGTGATCGGCTTCATCGGCGCCGAGGTCGGCCTCTTCTTCCTCGGCGTGGTGCCCTTCTCCAGCAGCAACTGGGGAGTCATGCTCAACCAGGCCGTCTTCGCCGGCGGCGCCATGAACAGCCCCGAGGCCCTGGGCTACCTCCTCGCCCCGCTGGTGTGCATCCTGCTGCTCACCCTCGGCGTCGTCCTCTTCCTCGACGCCGTCGACGAACTCTTCAACCCGCGGCTCCGGGAGCGGTCATGACGGACACCGTGCAGCTCACGGCGGAGCGCGCCGAGGCCGCCGCCGAGGTCAGCGTCCGCGACCTCACCGTCCTCTACCGCACCGACCAGGGCGAACTGCCCGCGGTCGCCCACGCCGACATCGACCTGCCCACCGGGACCATCACCGGCCTGGTGGGGGAGTCCGGGTCGGGGAAGTCGACCCTGGCGCTCTCCCTGATGAACGCCATCCCCGCCCCCGGCCGGATCAGCAGCGGCTCCATCCAGGTCAACGGCGTCGGCGACGTCACCCGGCTGGAGGGACGGGCGCTGCGCCGGGTCAGGGGCCGTGCGCTCGGCTATGTCTTCCAGGCCTCGCAGAACTCGCTCAACCCGCTGAAGACCGTGGGCAAGCAGCTGCTGGACCTCGGCCGGGCACACGACGTCCAGGACATGCGCGGGCTGGTCCGCCGCGCCAGGGAGCTCGCCGACGAGATGGGCATGGACGGCGCCCGCGTCCTGGACTCCTACCAGCACGAGCTCTCCGGCGGTATGCGCCAGCGCGTCGGCATCGTCCTGGCGCTGGTGCTCAACGCCCGGGTGCTGATCCTGGACGAGCCCACCACCGCGCTGGACATGCTCTCCCAGGCGGCGGTGCTGGAGATCGTCCGCAAGGTGCACCGGCAGGAGGGCCTCACCACCCTCGTCGTCACCCACGACATGGGTGTCGTCTCGGAGATCGCCGACCGCCTCGCCGTGATGTACGGCGGCCGCATCGTCGAGGACGGGCCCGCCACCGAGGTCCTCCAGCGCCCCGCCCACCCGTACACCAGGGCCCTGATCGGCGCCACCGCCCGGATCACCGGCGACACCGACACCGCCCGGGCACTGCCCGGCAGGCCGCCGGACCTCACCACCGTGCCCCGCACCGGCTGCGTCTTCCGCGAACGCTGCCCGCTGGCCATGGACGTCTGCGCCGAAACGGAGCCGCAGCTGCTCACCTGGGCCCCCGACCGGCGCCGGGCCTGCCACGCGGACCCGGCCACCACCGCAGCGACAGGAGAGGGCGCGTGATCGAGGCCAGGAACATCACCCGCACCTACCGCACCCGGGGGGCGTTCACCGGGGAACGGGTGGTGCAGGCGCTGCGCGGGGTCGACTTCACCCTGCCCAGGGGCGGCGCGGTCTCCTTCATCGGGGAGTCCGGCTGCGGCAAGACCACCCTCGGCAAGATCCTCACCGGTCTGGAGACCTTCGACGGCGGCGAGCTGGTCGTGGACGGCGTCGAGCTGTCCACCGTGCCCCAGCGCCGCAGGGCGTCCTACTTCCGCCGGATCCAGATGATCCACCAGGATCCGTACTCCGCGCTCAACCCCACCAGGACGGTCGACCAGATCCTCGGCGACCCGCTGCGGATGCGGGCCAGGCAGACCGGTGACCGGGCGGCCGGAGTGGTCGACCGGGCCGCGGAGCTGCTGGAGCTGGTCGGCCTGGAACCGGACGGTGTGCTGCCCAAGTACCCGCATCAGCTCTCCGGCGGCCAGCGCCAGCGCGTGGTGATCGCCCGCGCCCTGACCGTCGACCCCGAGGTGCTGATCGCCGACGAGGCGGTGTCGATGATCGACGTCTCGATGCGCCTGGGCATCCTCGGCCTGCTCCGCGACCTGCGTACCCGGCTGGGCATCTCCCTGCTCTTCATCACCCATGACGTCGCCACCGCGCGCTATGTCGGCGACGGCGGCGAACTGCACGTCATCTACCGGGGCGAGGTGATCGAGCGCGGCCCCACCGACACCGTGATCCAGTCGCCGGTGCACCCCTACACCCAGTGCCTGCTGTCGGCCGTACCCGTGATGCGCGGACTGGAGGAACCCGGGCCCGACCGCCTGGTGCCGCTCGCCGCGCTGGACGAGCGCACCCGGACCCCCGGCTGCCTCTTCGCCCCCCGCTGCCCCTTCGCCGACGAGCGCTGCACCGCGGAGCACCCCGTGCTCGGCCGCACCGGCGGGGTGGAGCAGGAGCACGCCTGCTTCCATCCGGTGCCGCGCCGGGTGGTCGCGGTCGAGACGGTCTAGGCCGGGTGCCGCCCGGCGGAACCCGGCGGACGCGTACCCGCCGCTGACAGAAAGGCAGTTCCCTTGAGCCGCTCACCGGAACTGGTGCTGGGGGTGGACGCCGGGGGCACCAGCACCCGCGCCGTCGTGGCGACGCTGGACGGGGAGGTCCTCGCCCGCGGCCGCGCCGAGGGGGCGAACCCCAACTCCGTACGCAGACCGGCGGAGGCGCTGGCGGATGCGCTGCGGGACGCCCTGGCGGACCTGGACCCGCAGCGGGTGGCCGGGGGCGTCCTCGGCCTCGCCGGGGCGGGCGCAGCGGGGCGCGCGCGGGCCGAGCAGCTGGCGGCCCGGGCCTGGGAGCGGGCAGGGCTGCCGGGCCGCCCGGAGGTGGTGCCCGACCTCGCCGTCGCCTTCGCCGGCACCACCCCGCTGCCCGACGGGGCCCTGCTGCTCTCGGGGACCGGAGCGGTCGCGGCGCTGCTGCGCGCACGTGAGGTGGCCCGGCGCTGCGACGGCTACGGCTGGCTGGTGGGCGACGAGGGCTCAGGTGTCTGGATCGGCCGGGAGGCGGTCCGGGCGGCGCTGGCGGCACTCGACGGCCGCGGCGAGGCCACAGCGCTGGTGGACGCCGTCCCGGCCGCGCTGCGGTGCGCCGGCGGTCCCCCCGAGGGACTCGCCCAGCGCATGGTCGGCGCGGTCCACGCGGCCGAGCCGGCCCGGCTGGGGATCCTCGCACCCGTGGTCGACGGCGCCGCCCGCGCGGGCGACCCGGTGGCCCGGCGGATCACCGCGGAGGCGGTCGCCGGGCTGCTGCGCTCGGCGCGGGCCCTCGGCCCCCTGGACGACGGCACTCCCTTCGTACTGGCGGGCTCGCTGCTCACCCGGCCGACCCTGCTGGCCGAGGGGGTGCGTGCCGGACTTGCCGGACTGGGTGTCCGCCGTCCGCTGAGGGCGCTGGACGGAGCGGTCGGGGCCGCGGCGCTGGCCGTGCGGGAGCACGGCGCGGGTGACGCCGCGCACCGCAGGCTGGTGTCAGAGGGCCAGCAGGAAGCGGGTGGAGGAGGTCTGCGCCCTGAACCGGTGCGGGATCTCACTGGCGAAGTGCAGTGACTCACCGGGGTGCAGCAGACTCGCCCGGCCGCCGACCTCCACCCGCAGCAGCCCGGTGACGACGTAGCAGAACTCCTCGCCGGGATGGGAGACCGGCTGCTCGTGGTGGGTGGGTGTGCCGTCGCACAGCACCACCTCGTAGCGGTGGGCCTCGGGGCCGGTGAGCGGATAGGAGCGGCCCGCCCCGACCGGCAGCGGTCTGACGGGTCTGGCGGGGCGGCGGGTGGTGGCGGGGGAGCCGTGCGGCCGCGCGGGACCGTCCGGCTGGGCGCCGAGCAGCTGTGCGGGGGTGCTGTCGAGGGCGAGCGCTATCCGGCTGACCGTGTCCAGGGTCGGATTGGTGCGCCCGGACTCCAGCTGGCTGAGAAAGCTCTTGGAGAGCCTGGTGCGCCGCCCGACGGACTCCAGGGTCAGTCCCAGGCTGCGCCGCCGCTGCCGTACCGCGGCTCCGAGGAGCTCGGAGGCGCTGCGGCCCTCCGGCCGATCCACCACTGACATCTCTCGCACAAGGACCTCCGATCAATGACGTTCGATGGCTACCCGCGAAGTGATGGTGAAATTCCTACACCAAACTGACGGGTTGACGGAAGATTCCAACGTGCAGCACGATGGTGGCGAGAGCCACCCCGTCGCATCCTCTGGAGCCCCCGTCGTGCGCGTCCTCGGCATGATCTCCGGCACCTCCCACGATGCGATCGACACCGCACTGGTCGACATCCGCCACCGCGGCGGCCGGCTGCACTGCCGGGTGCTGGGCACCGGGGCGACGCCCTATCCGGCCGATCTGCGCCGCGAGCTGGTGGAGGCGCTGCCGCCCGGCCGGGTCGGGCTGGACGCGGTCTGCCGGCTCGACACCCGCATCGGCCGGGCCTTCGCCGAGGCGGCGCGGCGGACGGTGGCGGAGCACGGACCGGCCGACCTGGTCTGCTCCCACGGCCAGACGCTCTACCACTGGGTCCAGGGCGGTGAGGTGCTCGGCACCCTCCAGGTCGGCCAGCCCGCCTGGACCGCCGAACTGCTGGGCGTACCCGTCGTCTCCGACCTGCGCGCCCGGGACGTCGCGGCGGGCGGCCAGGGGGCGCCGCTCGTCGCCCACCTCGACACCCTGCTGCTGGCCGGACTGCCGGGCCGCGCCGCCGCGCTCAACCTGGGGGGCATCGCCAACATCACCGTGGCCGGTGACCCGCCGCTGGCCTACGACACCGGCCCGGCCAACGCGCTGGTCGACGCCGCCGTCCTGGCCGCCACCGGAGCCCCCTACGACGACGGCGGGCGGATCGCGGCGGCGGGCAGCGTCCAGCCGGGCCTGCTCGCCGAACTCCTCGACGAGCCCTACTACCGGCTGCCGCCGCCCAAGACCACCGGCAAGGAGCTCTTCCACCCCGGCCTGCTCGGCGCGCTGCGCACCCGCCACCCCGGACTGGCGCTGTCCGACCTGGTCGCCACCCTCACCGCCCTGACCGCGCGGACGGTCGCGGCTGAGGTCGAGCGGCACGGCGTCACCACGCTGGTGGCGTCCGGGGGCGGGATGCGCAACCCGGTGCTGACCGGGATGCTCCGCGAACTGCTCCCGGACGTGCGGCTGCTGCAGTCCGAGGAACTGGGCCTGCCCGCGGACGCCAAGGAGGCCATCGCCTTCGCCGTCCTCGGCTGGTACACGGTCCATGGACTCCCGGCGACCCTGCCCTCGTGCACCGGGGCGCGCGGGGCCCGCATCCTGGGTTCCCTCACGCCGGGCGAGGCTCCGCTGCGGCTTCCGGCGCCGCTCGCCGCAGCCCCCACCGCGATCTCCTTCGTCTCCTGACCGTCCCCCGGATTCCCTGGCGCCGCCACCGACGGCACCACCCGGGCGCTCACGGTCACCGGGCTCTCCCCGGCCACCGCCTACGGCTTCGGGCTCAGGGCGGTCGACACCTCCGGCAACGGCGCCTGGTACCCCGTCGCACCGCGGGTCGTCACCGCCCCGGCGGTCGCCCTCAACCCCATCCCCTGAGGGGAACCGGCGACCCCCGCGCGGAGGGTCCGCCGCGCCGCGACGGCATGGCGGACCCTCTGGCGTGCACGCCCCGGTTCACCGGGTGGCGACCAGCCGCAGCGGGACACCGCCCGCCGCTGCGGTGCATCAGGGTCCGTCCCGGACCTTCGGCGGTGGGGCAGGTCGGCAACGGCCCGCGGAGCCTGCGGTACCCCCGGCGTGGTGGGCTCCGGCTCTGGCTGCCCGATCCGGTCGGTGACAGTGCGGCTACCGGTCAGTAGCATGACAGCCGATCCCGACCGGCGGCGCGTCCCGCCGGGCGCCCGGAGGAGGAGCAGCGTGAGCGAGCCGACCAGCACAGCCGAGGCGTTCTTCGAGCGACTGGCCGAGGACCGCTTTCTGCCCACCGTCTCCACCCGCGGCCCCTGGAGCCCCCTGACCCAGCACGCGGGCCCGCCCGCCGCACTGCTCGGCCGGGCCGTCCAGGACCGGGCCGGCGCCCGCGAGGACATGCGGCTCGCCCGGATCACCTTCGACATCCTGCGCCCGGTGCCGATCAGTCCCCTCACCGTGGAGACCAGGCTGCTGCGCCAGGGCCGCAGCGTCGAGCTGGTCCAGGCGTCCGTGCGGCCCGACGGCGGGGAGGAGGTGATGCGGGCGACCGCGCTGCGCATCAGGACCGAACCGGGCCTGCTGCCCCCGGTGACGGCCGCACCGTCGCTCCCCGGCCCGGACACCGCCCGGGAGGAGCCCTTCTACCCGGTGCCCTGGGACGCCGGCTACCACACCGCCATGGAGTGCCGGTTCGTCGCCGGGTCGTTCCTGGACCGCGGCCCGGCGACCTGCTGGATGCGGATGAGGGTGCCGCTGGTGGCGGGCGAGAAGACCACGCCGCTGGAGCGGGTGCTGGTGGCCGCGGACTCCGGGAACGGGGTGAGCAATGTGCTGGACTTCGGCTCCCATGTCTTCGTGAACCCGGATCTGACGGTGCATCTGCACCGCGTGCCCGCCGGGGAATGGGTCTGCCTCGACGCGGTCACCACCGTCGACGACGCCGGACTGGGCATGGCGGAGGCCGCCGTCCACGACGAGCAGGGCCGCATCGGACGCAGTGTGCAGAGCCTCTTCGTCGCGCAGCGCGACTGAGCGGACGGCTCGCGCAGCGCGACTGAGCGGACGGCTCGCGCCGCGCGACTGAGCGGACGGCACCCCGGACGGTCCGGTACCCGCGGCCCTGGGCCGCCCGGGCGGCGGCGCAGCTCCCCGGCCCCGCCGGCCCGGGGACGGGCCGGCGGGGCCGGAGCCGGGGCCGGTGGCGGCTCGGGGCAGGCGGCTCAGGGCACGCGCGGACGTGCGTCGGCCTCGGCCGTCCGCATGGCCTCGGCCTCCTGCAGAATGCAACTCCAGGCCTCCCGCAGATGCCGCTGCTCGGTGAAGATCCCGCCGGCAGCCATCCGCAGCACCACCTCGTCCCCGATCTTGCTGTGGGTGAGGAAGGTGCTGCCGGTGGCGTTCACCGCCTTCAGCAGCCGGAGGTTGGCCTCGTCGCCGTCGACGCCCGGTGGGGTGCGCAGCCGGAAGCAGACCAGCGACAGCGGGTGCGGGGCACGCAGCTCGAAGCGCTCGTCCGCGTCGATCCAGTCCGCGAGCAGGCCGGCCAGACCGATGCCCTGGCGGATGTGGGCCCGCAGCCCCTCGGCGCCGTACCAGCGGATCACGGCCCACAGTTTCAGCGCCCGGAACCGGCGGCCCAGCGGGATCTGCCAGTTGCGGTAGTCGGTGACCTCGCCGGACTCGCTGGGGGCGTTGCGCAGATACTCCGGCAGCATGGTGAGGGCACCCGTGAGCCAACTGCGGTCGGCGACCCAGAAGGTGTCGCAGTCGAAGTTGGTCAGCAGCCACTTGTGGGGGTTGGTGCAGTAGGAGTCCGCGTACTCCGCCACCCCGTCGTTGAGCCACCGCAGCTCCGGGCAGACCGCCGCGACCCCGGCGTAGGCGGCGTCCACATGGAGCCACAGGCCGTGCTCCCGGCAGACCCGGCCGATGTCGGCGACCGGGTCCACGGCGGCGGTTGAGGTGGTGCCCACGGTGGCCACGGTCATCAGCGGGGTGATGCCGGCGTCCAGGTCGGCGGTGATCCGGGCGCGCAGGTCGCCGACGTCGAGCGACTGGGTGCCCGGCCGGGTGGCGACATGGCGGACGGCCTGCTCGCCCAGCCCGGAGACGATCGCGGCCTTGGCGGCCGCGGAGTGCGTCTCCGGGGTGATGTACAGGGCGTACTGCGTGCCGCCGACGCCCTCACGGCGCACACGGCCCTTGCCCGCCCGGTGCAGTGCGGCGACCAGCGCGACCAGCAGGGCGCTGGAGGCGGTGTCCTGGATGACCCCGCCGCCGGGGCCGGTGGAGCGGAAGTGGCCGGGCAGGCCCAGCAGTTCCACCAGCCAGTCCAGGGTGTGTTCTTCGAGCTCGGTGCAGGCCGGGCTGGTGACCCAGGACATGCCCTGCACGCCCAGGCCGGCGCTGAGCAGTTCGGCCAGTACCGCGGGCCCGGAGGCGTTGGCGGGGAAGTAGCCGAGGAACCGCGGGTGCTGCCAGTGGAGCAGGCCCGGGACGATGACGTCCGACAGGTCGCCGAGCAGCGCCTCGAAGGGCTGGGCCCGCTCCGGCGGACGGTCGGGCAGCCGGCTGCGGATGCGGCCGGGAGCGATCTGCGGCGCCACGGGAAGGGAGTCCAGCGCCTCCCAGTAGTCGGCGATCCAGTCCACGGCCTGACGGCCCAGGTGCCGGAACTCCTGCGGGGTCATATGGGTCATGACGGCCCTCCTGGCGTGGCCCGCCGGGCGGGCCCCACCGGCTCGGCATGGCGGGTGAGGAGCGGGGTGTGCATGTACTCGGCCAGGTAGGTGATGCCGAGCGTCCCACCGGTTCCGGGGACGTCGCCGATGATCCGTCTGGCCACCCCGTGGTGGGCGCGCTTCCAGCGCAGCCACTGCCGGTCCACCGCGGCCGCGGCCTCCTCCAGCCGGGCGGCGGTGTCCGGGTCCACCCGCCCCAGCAGCTGCTCCAGGGCCGGGCCCAGCGGGGTGTCCGGGCACGGCCGGCGGTCGGCGGGCACCGCGGCGGCCGTCTCGGGCCGCAGTGCCTCGGCGCCCCGGCACAGCCGCTCCAGCGCGGCGAAGGCTGGCGACTGCAGCGCCCCGGTGCCGTGGGTGGCGTCCCGGATGCCGGCGAACTGCAGGGGGTCGACGGTGGCGACGATGTGGAACAGCCGGGCCGAGTGGTCCAGCGTCCGCCGCAGCCCCTCCAGATGGACGAGGAACTCCGGTACCGCGGTCCGTTCCGCGCACCCCAGCGCCTCCTGCGCATGGGAGGCCGCCAGGCTGGACAGCAGCTCCATGATCTGGATCGAGCGGATGAAGAGGTACTCGTCGTGCTCGGCGGTGACCACGAGGGGGGTGTACGCGAGCACGGTGCGCAGCTGCGGGGACTGGGAGCGCTGCACCACCGACACCGCCCGCTCGCACAGCCGCAGGGCGTCCGCCGGTTCCAGTCCGGGCTCCTTCTCCGGGTCGGTCCCGTCGTCGGCGCCCCCGGCCGGCTGCAGGGGTGCCCCCCGCATGGCGCGCCGCAGATCGGCGGCGAGGTGGATGGCGGCGCGGGTGCGGGAGCGGGCGTGCCGGGCGCGCTGCGGGGCGAGTTCATGGCCGAGCAGGTCCGCGGTGAGGGCGGTGCCCAGGGCCCGGGCGTTGGCGCGGAAGTCACCGGCGCCCTGGCAGTACTGGTCGAGCAGACCGCACATCACATAGGCGTCGTAGCTGGGGGAACCGCGGGCTCCCGCCGTCGCGGACCAGAGCCAGCGCGCTGCGAACCAGCTCCGGGCGGGTGGGCGGCCCGCCAGCTCCTCGGCCCGGTCCGCCGCCTCGATCAGCACGCGGTTCACCGCGGACGGCAGGGCGGCGCTGCCGTGCCGCCGGATGGCGGCGGTCACCTCGGGGAAGGGGAAGGCGGGCGGCAGGCCCAGGGTGCAGCGTTGCGCCGCCCGCAGCCACGCCTGGACGGCGTGGTGCGCACGCTGGTTCAGTGCGTCCACGGCGCCGACTCCCTCCGGTGCCGCCCCGTCGTCCTGCGCGGGCCGTGCGCGGTCCGGCGGTGCGCCGTCCGGTGCGGATCACGCCACGCGGGGTGGAGCGCGGGGCCGCCGGGGAGCTGGATCGGCGGCAGTTCCCGGAAGCCGTGCCGCAGCAGCAGGGCAAGGCTGCGGGGGGTGCTGCACTCGATGTAGGCGCCGACCCCCTCGGCGTCGGCACGGGCCAGGATGCGGCGCAGCAGCGCGCTGCACAGACCCTGGCCCTGGCGGCCGGGGAGAACCGCCTGGAACTGCACGTAGTAGTGGAGCTCCTGCGGGTGGCGGGCGCGCAGCAGGCGCTCGATCTCCGCGG
>NZ_LIQR01000338.1 GCF_001418575.1 Peterkaempfera griseoplana | reverse complement strand
CCCCCGAAACCGCCACCGCCGAAGCCGCCGCCCCCGAAACCGCCACCGCCGCCGAAGCCGCCGAAACGTCCCGTGAGGCCGCCGCTGGTGCCGCTGCCCTCGGTGACCTGGCTGGCCGCGACATTGCCGGAGGAGTCCTGGGTGCCCTGGACCACCACGGTGTCGCCCGGCTTGAGATCGGAGACCTTGCCGCTCTTGCTGAGCTGCACCTTGGTGGAGCCGCCCGTGGTGATCTTGACCGTGTTGCCCTGGGCGTCGGTGAGATAGACGCTGTCGCCGTCCACCACCTTCACGGTGCCTGCGGTCATGGTGGTGGACGATCCGGACCGGCCCTGACCCTGGCCCTGGCCTTGCCCCTGACCCTGGCCGCCGGCCGCCTGGCCGAAGCCGGCCGCGCCCTGCTGTCCGTTCGCGCGGGCACCGGACCGCAGCTGCCCGAAGCCGCCTGCGGCAGCGGACGGCAGTCTGCCCGCACCACCGGTGGTGCCGTGGTCGCGCTCGTACCAGACACCGCCGGAGAAGGCGCCCGCGGCAACGATCCCGGCGGCCAGGCAGAGGGTGAGCCAGGGGAGTCTGCGGCGGGGCGGGGCGGCGAGTTCGGCGGTGATGTCCCGGGCGTCCGGCGGCGTCGCCAGGATGTCCTCGGCCGGCGGCGCCGGCATCTGCGGCGGCACCACCGTCTGCGGCACCACCGCTGTCTCCGCCTTCACCAGGTCGGCCCGACGTGCACCCATCTGTGTCATCTCCTTGCTGCTACTCATGACGCAGCGCCTCGATCGGCCGCAGGGAGGCGGCACGGTTTGCCGGATAACTGCCGAAGAACAGACCGATGGCGACCGCGATACCGAACGCACCCGCCACCGACTCAGGGATGATCACCGGCTTGATCCCGACGATCGTGAAATGCGAACCCACCACACCGACCAGCACCCCGAGACCCGCCCCCAGCACCGACAGCAACGTCGACTCCGCCAGGAACTGCCCGAGGATCACCCCCTTCGGCGCCCCGATCGCCTTACGGATGCCGATCTCCCGGGTCCGCTCCGTCACCGTCACCAGCATGATGTTGGTGATCCCGATACCGCCCACCAGCAACGAGATCGCCGCCACCGCACCCAGCAGCACCGTGAACGTCTTGTCCGTCGACTGCCGGGCACTGAGCAACGACTCCTGACTGCTCACCCGGAAGTCCACACTGCTGGAGTCCTTGATCCCATGGGTGCCCATCAGCACCTGGGTGATCTCCGACTGCGCCGCCGACGTCACATCCGCCGACCGCGCCTGCACCACGATCTGGTTCAGCGAGCCGAAACCCGTGAACGCGTTCTGCACCGTCGGCAGCGGAGCGATCACCACGTCGTCCGCGTCGTTCACCCCGGTGCTGCCCTTCTCCGCCAGCACACCGCGCACCGTGAACGGCGTCCCACCGATCACCACCGTCTTGTCCACCGGATCGACGGTCCCGAACAGCTCCTGCGCCGTCGTCGACCCGATCACCGCGACCTTCCGCGCGTTCAGCACGTCGTCGTTGCTGAAGTAGTCGCCCTTCGCCACCCGGCTGTTGGTCGTCTCGAAGTACGCGGGATAGGTACCGATGATCGAGTTCACCGTGTACTCCGTCCCCTGGTACACCGCCGTCCCCGAACTGCTCACCACCGGGGCGACCGACTTGATGTCAGGCGCGTCCTCGGACGTCGCCAGCGCCTTGGCGTCCTTGAGGGTGAGCTGCTTCGTGGTGGAGGCACCCGAGGAGCGGGCCCCGAACCCCCCGCCGCTGGAGGAGACGGTGAGGGAGTTGGTACCCAGCGAGGTGATGGAGTCCTTCACCGCCTGCGAGGAGCCGTTGCCCACCGCCAGCAGCAGAATCACCGCCGCCACACCGATCAGCACACCCAGCATGGTCAGCGCCGACCGCACCTTGTTCGCCGCCAGACCTCCCGCGGCCATCCGCAGCACCTGCCAGAGCATCACCGGCCACCCCCACTCGCCACAGCCCCCACCACCGGCTCCGCCCCGGCGAACACCGGAGGCGGACCCGCCACCGGGCCCTGCCGCACATCCGACACGATCCGCCCGTCGACCAGCCGCAGCACCCGCTTGGCATGCCGCGCCACCTCGTCCTCATGCGTGATCAGCACCACCGTGCGACCGGCCGCGTTCAGACGGTCCACCATCGCCAGCACCTCGTCCGTGGAACGACTGTCGAGGTTCCCCGTCGGCTCGTCCGCCAGCAGCATCGCCGGTGACGTCACCAGGGCACGCGCCACCGCCACCCGCTGCTGCTGACCACCCGACAACTCGTTGGGCCGGTGATCCAGACGATCCCCCAGACCCACCATCGACAGCGCCGCCACCGCACGCCGACGCCGCTCCGCGGCCCGCACCCCCGCGTACGCCAACGGCAGCTCCACCTGCGCCAGCGCCGTCGTCCGCGGAACCAGATTGAACGACTGGAAGATGAAGCCGATCTTGCGGTTGCGCACCAGCGACAACTGGTGCTCGTCCAGATGCCCCACATCGATGCCGTCCAGCAGGTAACGCCCCGAGGTCGGCACATCCAGGCATCCCAGGATGTTCATCAGCGTCGACTTCCCCGAGCCCGAACTCCCCATCACCGCGACGAAATCGCCCTGCTCCACATCCACGCTCACGCCCAGCGGACCACCCCCCGCGGGATCGTCCGGTCCGCGCAGCGCATGCACCGCCGCCTCACCCACCCCGTACGACTTCCGAACCCCCCGCACCGAGATCACCGGCACGGTCCGGGACGGGGAGCCGGCCGCTTCGGCAGGGACCGGGCGGACCTGACGGGTCAGACGCCGGGCGACCGGCAGCCTCGGGCTCACCGGCGAGCACCCCCGCCGAAGTTCCGGCCACCGCCGCCGAAGCCCGCGCCGCCGAAGCCGGCGCCGCCGCCGAAACCGCCCGCACCCGGGAAGGCGCCGCTGGGGAAGCCGTTGCTGCCCGAGGTCGTGGTGGAGGTCAGCTCGACCTTCTCGCCCGCCGACAGCCCCGAGGTGACCTGCACCGAGGAATCGCCCTCGATTCCGACCTGCACGGTACGACGCTCCGTACTGCCGTCGTCCTTCACCACCGTCGCCGTCCGCGACGCCCCGGTGCCCGACACCGCGTTCGTCGGCACATAGAGAGCGTTGTCCGCCTCGCCCGTCACCACCGACACCGTGGCACTCATCCCCGTGCGCAACGCACTCGTGTCACTGGTGATCTGCAGCTTCGCCGCATACTGCACCGCACTGCCCGCATTGCTCCCACTGCCGCTGCCGCTCCCGCTGCTGGTCGGGAGCGAACTGATCGAGAGCACCTTGGCGTTCAGCTGGGTGTCCGACTGCGCGTTCAGCGTCACCGACGCCGCCTGGCCCTTCTTGATCTTCAATGCGTCGGACTCCGAGAACGAGGCGTCCACCTGCATCCCGCTCGGATTCGTGATCACCACAAAGCCCGACGGCGTACTCGACGAGGAGGACGAGGAGGACGAGGAACCACTGCCGCCCGACCCGCCCTGCCCGGAGCCCGAGGACGAGGATCCGGTCCCCGACACCGTGTCCCCGACCTTTCCGCCCACCGACGCGACCGTGCCACCCACCGGGGCCTTCAGCACCGTGCCGGCCAATGCGTCCTGGGCGTCCGAGAGACTGTTCTGCGCGTCCGTGACCTGCTGCTCGGCCTGCGCCACCTGGGAGGCGTCCACCTTGACGGTGGTCGTGGTGGTCGGCTGCGGTGTGGTCTGCCCGGCGTTCTGTCCTCCGGACTGGCCCGCACCGACGCGTCCGCCGGCCGATCCGGAAGCGGAGCCGGAGCCGGTCGAGGAACCGGGGATGGTGGTGGTGACTTCCTCTCCCGCCTGGGCCTTGGTGAGCGCGGCCTCCGCGGTGTTCAGCGCCGCCTCGGCGGCGTCCACCTTGGCCTGCGCGTCCGTGGTGGAGACCTTCGCCAGCACCTGGCCCTTCTTGACCGTGTCACCGACCTCGACCTTGACCGAGGTCAGCGTGCCGCCGGTGACGAAGTCGACCCCGGCGTCGGTCGGCGACGCCAGCGTGCCCGACCCGGACACCGTCGCCAGCACCGTGCCCTTGGCCACGGTCGCCGTACGGGTCTGCCCGGAACGTCCGGAGGGCGTCGCGTCGGCGTTCACCGTGGCGTACGCCAGGCCACCGCCGGCCAGCAGGACGACACCGAGCAGGGAGTTCAACAGGACGGCCCTGCGCCGCCGAGGGAGCACCTTCATAGCGGCACAGCGTGCCTCAGCACTCTTGGCGGAAGTCTGGGCGCAACCTTCGAGAAAGCTGGGAATGCACAACGGATCAAAGCGTACAGATCACTCTTTTTCTCACTGCAGAAGGGGCATTCCGCCCCTCTCGGCACACTCCGCACCCAGGGAACTCACAGGAATCATCCCGCCCGCCCTCACTCCGGTGCGGTTGATTGCCTGAGGCGGTCGCGCGCGCCCGCGGCCCGCACACCAGCACCGACCCCAAGGAGCCGCAGGTATGTCGGGTACCCCCACGGTTGCGCCGAACGCGGCCCGGCCGCACCGGAACCGCCTCAGGGCCGCCGCCGGAGCCACGGCCCTGGCCTGCGGAGTCCTGCTGGTGGCGGGCTGCGCGTCCAACTCCGGCTCCGGCTCCGCCGCCGGCTCGGCGGCATCGGCCGGTACGGCGGCCGGGGCGGGAGCGTCCGGTGGTCCGGGGGGTGCCTTCGCCGCCTACGTCCAGTGCCTGGAGCAGAACGGGTACACCCCGCCCGCCCGGCCCAGCGGGGCCCCGTCCGGTATGGGCCGCCGCAGTTGGAACCCCAGCGACCGGCCCAGCGACTGGCCGAGCGGGCGACCCGGCGGACGGCCCGGCAACTGGCCGAGCGGCCGCCCCAGCGGCATGCCCCGCGGCGGCTTCGGCATGGGCAACACGGCGGACCCGGCGTACCAGAAGGCCGCCAAGGCCTGCGAGTCCAAGCGGCCGTCCTTCGGCGGCGGACGCGGCGGCGCCAACGGCGGTGCCGCTGCCTCCGCGCTCAAGGCCTTCGCCGACTGCATGAAGGGCAAGGGCGTCACCGTCCCTGCCATGGGCCGCAATCCGCTCGCCGGCCTGTCGACCAGCGACCCCGGGACCGCGGCCGCGCTCAAGGTCTGCAGCCCGCTGCTGCCCTCCGCGGGCTCTCAGCCCGCACCCAGCGCCTCCCCGAGCGCCTGAGCCGCAGCCGGCCCGTTCGCCGCCCCGCAGCCCCGCCGCCGTCCAGGCGGGGTCACCAGTCGCGGACGGGCCGGCTGCGCCGTCTTCCAGGCCCCGCGCCGTAGGGCGGCGCCCCGCCTCCGGCCGAGGAGCGGCCCCTCCTGCCCCGGCGCCTCCTTGTCCCTGGCCGGAGGAGCGGCGGCCCACCGGCGCCGGGGACGGCGAGGGCCCGCGCCGACACCGGCGCGGGCCCTCGCCGGCGGTCACAGCTCCTTGCGGAAGCCCTCCGCCGCGTGCAGGAAGAGGTCGTTGGCGGCGGTCTCCCCGATGGTCACCCGCACCCCCTCACCGGCGAACGGCCGCACCACGACACCGGCCTGCTCGCAGGCGGCGGCGAAGTCCATGGTGCGGTCGCCCAGCCGCAGCCAGACGAAGTTCGCCTGCGACTCCGGCACCGTCCAGCCCTGGCCGGCCAGGGCGTCGACCACCCGGGTCCGCTCCTCCACCAGGGCCCCGACGCGCACCAGCAGCGCCTCCTCGGCCCGCAGCGACGCCACCGCGGCGTCCTGGGCCAGCTGGCTGACCCCGAACGGCACGGCCGTCTTGCGCAGCGCGGCGGCCACCGGCTCATGGGCGATCGCGAACCCCACCCGCAGCCCGGCCAGTCCGTACGCCTTGGAGAAGGTGCGCAGCACGCAGACGTTGGGCCGGTCGCGGTAGAGGTCGACGCCGTCCGGCACCGCCTCGTCGCGGATGAACTCGCGGTAGGCCTCGTCCAGTACCACCAGCACGTCCCCGGGCACCCGGTCGAGGAAGCGCTCCAGTTCGGCGCGCCGGACCACGGTGCCGGTGGGGTTGTTGGGGTTGCAGACGAAGATCAGCCTGGTGCGCTCGGTGACGGCGTCGGCCATCGCGTCCAGGTCGTGCACCTCGCCGGAGGTCAGCGGCACCTGGACGGCCGTGGCACCGCTGATCTGCGTGATGATCGGGTACGCCTCGAAGGAGCGCCAGGCGTACACCACCTCGTCGCCGGGCCCGGCGGTGGACTGGAGCAGCTGCTGGGCGACGCCCACCGAGCCGGTGCCGGTGGCGATGTGCTCCGGGGGCACCCCGAACCGGCCGGCGAGTTCGGCCGTGAGGTCGCCGCAGGCCATGTCCGGGTAGCGGTTCAGCCGGCCCGCCGCGCCGGCGACGGCCTCCAGCACCCCGGGCAGCGGGTCGTAGGGGTTCTCGTTGGACGAGAGCTTGTAGGCCGGTGCACCGTCCGCGCCGGAGGCCGGGCGTCCCGGCTTGTAGGTGGGAATGCCCTCCAGCACCGGCCGAAGCCGGGGGCCCTGCGCAGCCGTGCCGCTCACCGTCGTGTCCTCCACTCGCTCGTCCACACCCGACCGTACGGTCGGGAAACACCTTACGAGCCGTCTGCGCGGAATTCACCCGTGCAGGTGAGATATTCCGGCGCCCACGGGCGAGGACTCCGCATCCTCCGCGTGTGCAACGGCCCATGTCAGAGGCAACCCACCGTACGGGGATGCGCTTCCAAGGGGAAAAGGCCCTGCTGCTCATGGAGAAACGTATCTCCGGGAATGTGTGACAGGGCGCTCACAGTGGGTCGCCATGCGCCATACCATCGGGTCGCCATGACAGCAGCAGCCAACCAGAGCGGCCGTCGGCCCACCAGTCCGCGGCGGCTGGAGCGGGCCGGTATCCGGGACGTTGCGGCCGCGGCCGGAGTGTCGATCACCACGGTCTCCGATGCCCTCAACGGCAAGGGCCGCCTCCCCGACGAGACCCGCAGCCGGGTGCGCGAGGTCGCCGAGCGCCTGGGATACCGCCCGTCCGCTGCGGCCCGCACGCTGCGCACCGGCCGCTCCGGCCTGCTCGGACTCACGGTGACCACCTACGGCGAGGAGCCGTTCACCTTCACGGAGTTCGCCTACTTCGCGGAGATGGCGCGCGCCGCCACCTCGGCCGCCCTCAGCCGCGGCTATGCGCTGGTGGTGCTGCCCGCCTCCTCCCGGCACGACGTCTGGGGCAACGTCGCGCTTGACGGCACCGTGGTGATCGACCCGGCCGACCACGACCCGGTGGTCGCCGAGCTGCACCGCCAGGGCGTGCCCGTGGTCAGCGACGGCAAGCCCGGCAACTGCCCCGTCACCGCCTGGGTGGACAACGACCACGAGGCCGCCGTGCTCGGCATCCTGGAGCATCTCTCCGAGGCGGGCGCCCGCCGGATCGGGCTGCTCACCGGGACCAGCACCGACACCTACACCAGGCTCTCCACCGAGGCCTATCTCTCCTGGTGCGCCCGGGTCGACCAGGAACCGGTGCACGAGACCTACCCGGCGCACGACCCCGCGGCGGGCGCCGTCGCCGCCGACCGGCTGCTGGCCCGCCCCGACCGGCCCGACGCCGTCTACGGCCTCTTCGACCCCAACGGCACGGATCTGCTGGCCGCCGCCCGCCGTTACGGGCTGCGCGTCCCGGAGGACCTGCTGCTGGTGTGCTGCAGCGAGAGCGATGTGTACGCCGCCACCGAACCGCCCATCACCACGCTCTCCCTCAGGCCGCGCAACATCGGCACCACCGTCGTCAACCTGCTGATCGACGCCATCGAGGGAGTGGGGCACCAGCCGTCCGGACGCCGGCTGGCCCCCGGTGCGGAGCCACCGCCCGGACGGCTGATGCCCACGGAGCTGATCGTTCGGGCCTCCTCGCAGCGCCGCCACCCGCGCACCACCATCAGCCCTCCCCGTACGCCGGACGGGGTCTGAGGGCCGCCGCGCCCCGAAGGCCGAACGACGCTCCAACCCCCGGGCCGGGCACCCGTGCTGCCGCCGGGGGGCCCGGGCCGCGGTGCCGCACGCCCCCACGCACGCCCCGCCCTCGCCGGCGGACCGGGTCCGCACCCGGCCGTACCGTCCGACGCGCCCTGCCCCCTGCACCGTCGATATCCACCTTCACCGGACAAACCGGCCAGTGACGCGTCCGGCGCCGCAAGCCTGCCGCATCGGATGCGGCCCAGGTGCGGACGCCGGGAGATCGGGCTTCCTATGATGGGCGGATGACACCCGAGGACCGCTTCCCCGGGCCTGAGCTGCCGGAGTCAGGCCCCCGCGCCCGCATGGCCGTCGACCCCCGGTCGTACGGGCACGAGGGCGGCCTCCACGGCGGTCCCCAGCAGTCATGGCCCGCCCCCGGCCTGCCGTCCGGCGGGCCCGAGCCGCAGGCCGTCCGCGGCTGGTTCGAGGAGGCGGCCGTCCAGGCGGCGCACAGCGTCCACACCGCCCCCCAGGATCCGCCCACCCTGGATCTCGGCGGCCCCGTCGGCACGCCGTCCCCCGTCGAGCACGCGGGCGCCCTCGGCACCTCGCCCGAAGCCGATCCGGACCAGGCCGTGGGCCCGCTCTATGTGGTGGGCGACGTCCACGGCTACCTGGGCGAGCTGCACGACGCCCTCCGTGAGCAGGGCCTGGTCGACGCCGACGGCCACTGGTCGGCCGGCCGCTCCAGGATCTGGTTCCTCGGCGACTTCACCGACCGCGGCCCCGACGGCATCGGCGTCATCGACCTGGTGATGCAGCTCGCCGCCGAGGCGGCCGCAGCGGGCGGCTACTGCCGCGCCCTAATGGGCAATCACGAACTGCTGCTGCTGGGCGCCCACCGCTGGGGGGACGAGCCGGTCCAGTCCACCGCCGGCACCGCCTCCTTCCTCGCCGCCTGGCGGCTGAACGGCGGCCAGCAGCAGGACATGGACCGACTGGAGCCGCATCACATCAGCTGGCTCGCCCGGCTGCCGGCCATGGCCGTCGAGGACGGCCATCTGCTGCTGCACTCCGACACCACCGCCTACCTGGAGTACGGCGGATCCATCGACGAGGTCAACGACACCGTCCACCAGGTGCTCGCCTCCGACGACGCCGACGAGTGGTGGGACTGCTTCCGCCGGTTCACCAAGCGGTTCGCCTTCCGCGGCGACACCGGGCCCGCGTCCGCCGGGGAGCTCCTCGACACCTACGGCGGCCACCGGGTCGTCCACGGCCACAGCCCCATCCCCTACCTCACCGGGGACGCCCACAGCGAGGACGGCCACGCCTCACGCACCGTGACCGGCCCCCATGTGTACGCCGACGAGCTCGCCGTGGCCATGGACGGCGGTGTCACCATGGAGGGCAGGCTGCTGGTGGCCCGTCTGCCGCTGGCCTGAGACCGGCCGGGCGTGGTGGGCGGCCGTCGCGGTCCGGCCGTCCGGCCGGAGTCCCGCCCGGCCGGGGTCCGGCCCCGCACAGGTCCCGCCCAACCGAAGTCGCTGACTCCGCTTGATCCGGGCTTAAGTTGCTGAAACGGACTGTCACGCTGTCAGTCCCCGGTCCTACCATCAAGACAACCGTCGAGGCCACCGGCTGCACACCCACCCACCCATCCGGCCGACAGCCCGCAACCGGCCCCGCGCCCGCAGCGTCCCACCGCTGCGACGGCCGCCCCGGCGGACGGACCATCACTTCTCCCTGACGGAGCAATCGGGGGCCAGATGAACACCGCTCCGCACCTGCGACCCGACGACCGACCGGACTTCGAGCGGGTCCTGGACGAAGCACTGCGCGACGAGACCGTACGCCAGGCACTGCAGGCGCCGAACGCCCGCCTGAACGCCGAACAGCTGCGCACCAGGGCGCTGGCTGCGACCGCGGTCGTCGCCGCCGCGGCCGCCGACGAGTACGCCCGTTACACCGCGCTGCGCGACCGCGTCCGCACCGCCGCGGCCGGCCCGCCCGGCGAGCGGGGCGAGAGCCCGGCCCCGGGCCTCGGGGCCGCCGCCCAGCTCGCCGCGGAGACGGGCGCCGGTGCCATCCCGGTGCTCACCGTGCTGGCGCCGATCCTGGCCTGGGCGGCAGCGGTGATCTTTCTGCTGCTGGGCTACGGCCTGCACACCGCCGACCCGCATCTGGTGTTCGCCCACTCGCTGATCACCGCCGGCTGGGTGGCGCTGGCGGTGGGCGCCGTCGCCATGGTCGCCGGCATCATCGGCCTGCTGCTCACCGCGCTGCGGGACGGCTCGGCGCCCCCCGACGGCCTGGACCCCCGGCTCCACGCCGAGCTTGCCGCCGCCCGGGAGGAGTGGAAGGCCGCACTGAAGGAGCACGGCATGCTCCCCTTCCTCCGGTCGGCGCTCACCGCCGATCCGGGCACCGCCGACCCCGGCACCGCCGGTCCGGTCGAGCCCGCGGTGGCCGGGGCGGGCGTCAACCTGGTACGCCAGCGCCCCCGCCTCGGCTACACCAGCCCCGGCTTCACCAGCCCCGGCCCGGAGCGCGCCCCCACGGGCAACGGCCGTTCCGCCTTCACCTCCCCCGACTACTCCCGCCCCAGCTTCGGCTCTCCCGACTTCACCAGCCCCAACTACGAC
>NZ_LIQR01000337.1 GCF_001418575.1 Peterkaempfera griseoplana | reverse complement strand
GGCCGCCCGCCCCCGCCACGCCGCGCCGCGCCCAAACAGGCAGCCGCGCCTCGGTGCCCGCAAGCCGGCCCTTCCTCCTGCTCGCGGCAGCCCTCACCCTGTCCGCGTTCGCCCTCTACGCGGTCGTCATGGGGCTCGTCCCCTTGCTCCTCGCGCGCGGCGCCAGCCCCAGCACCGCCGCATGGGCCCTCGGGCTCGGCGGCCTCGGCCAGACCCTGGGCCGCACCCTGTACACCGGCCTCGCCGCCCGTTCCGGCATCCGGGCCCGCACGGCCACGTTGATCACCGCCGGCGGGATGACCACCGCTCTGCTCGCCGCCGTCCCCGGCCCGGTCCCCCTGCTGATCGCCCTGTCCGTCCTGGCCGGCACGGTCCGAGGGAACCTCACCCTCCTGCAGGCCACCGCCGTCACCGACCGCTGGGGCACCGCCCGCTACGGGCGTCTCTCCGCCCTGCTCGCCGCCCCGGTCACCATCGCCGGCGCCCTCGCCCCGTGGGCCGGTACGGCTCTCGCGCCACCTCTCGGCGGCTACCCGCACCTGTTCGCCGCCCTGGCCGCCGTCTCCGCCGCCGCCACCACCCTCGCCCTGGCCGCCGACCGATGCACGCCCGACCCCTGACACGGATCCGCAAGGAGTAACCGCGTCCGAACGCCGCGGGATCGCGAACCGGGCTGATTGACCGACAGGGGATCGGATCACCCCCCGCCGACCGGGGCCAGTCTCCCGCACCACGTCCGCCACAGCGATCAGGCCGGTCAAAGCGGCATTGCGTCGCTTTGACCGGCCTGAGTTGGCCGGTCGACCGGCGGGAGGGGGGTGGTGGCGTGGGTTTCCACGCCCCCACCCCGAGTCTGTCCCGCACACACCCCGGGCGATCGGGTGTACAGCGCTCAGGTGCGGCTCAGGGATCCGCAGGTGCCGGAGCGGCCCGTGCCGATCGGCTTGCTGCGGTCGTAGGGGTCGATGGCAGGGCCGGACGGGACCACGGAGGGGGTCGCGCTGCCGGAGGGGCTCGGCTCGGGATCCGTGTTGAACTGCGGGTGGAAGAAGCCGTCGTTGATTCCGCAGGCCGTGTTGCCGAGGTCGGACTCCCAGGTGATCAGCGGAAGGGTCCCGCGGGTGACGCGATAGCGCTGCGGGTCCAGGAGTTCGAAGGTGACCTTGCGTCGGGCGATGGTCCGGACGACCTCAGCCGCGGCGTTCTCCTGCTGCCGCACCCGGGTCAGGGGATAGACGAAGGTGTAGTCGGCGACGATCCGGGCGCCGCCGTACCTGCCCTTGCTCAGCGTCATATGGCCACGCACCTTGACGACGGAGCCGACCACCCGCACCTGGCGGGGGTCGAACCGGCTGAACAGGGTCAGGGGGTCGTGGCGGTCGCTCGGGTGGGCCAGGTACGTGCGTGCCACCTCCCGCATACCCGTCGCCGTGGGGTCGATGAGGTCGAGGGCCTTCTGGGGTGTGGCGCCGGCGAGTACGGACGGGTCGAGGTTGGACGCGACGAGGAAGTCCTTCGTCATCCGCAGCGCCTTGGCGACCTCCGCCTTGCTGCGTGTGCCGACCGCCCTGGCCGCGGGCAGCACGATGCCGTCCGCGCCGTCGGCGTACTGCTCGGCGGGCGAGCCGGCGAACGGCCGGTGCAGGGTGGGCGTGTCGGGGGTGGCCGCGAAGGACGGCGCCGCGGTGGGGGCGGCGGTCTCCGGCGGCAGCGGAGCGGACGAGGCCGAGGTGCCCCAGCCGTGACCGGCGAGAACGGACCGGACGCCCTGCGGGTTCAGCGCGGCCAGGACGAGCGCCACCGCCACGACGACGCCGAGCAGCCCCAGGATCTTGCGGCCGCGCGGCTTGCCGCCCTCCATCTCCCGCCATGCCGGCCCGGTGCGCCAGCCGTCGGGCAGGGCCGGCGCCTTGGGCTTGCGGCCGAACTTCGAGCGTTTCGCCGCCTTGGCCGCCTTCGCCGCCGCTTCGTCCTCCAGGCGCAGCCGCTCGGTGACCATCCGGGCCCGGGCGGAGGGTTCCTTGGGTGCACTGGCGCGGATGTCCGCTTCGGTGTCGCGGTTGAACTGCTCCCAGAGGTCGTCCGGCAGGGACGGCGGTTCTTCTCCGGGTGCGGCGGATCTGGAGGTCAAGGTACCGGCTCTCATCTTCGGTTGATCATTGAAGCGTCACATGTACTACCGAACGGGAGTTCGCACAAGCTGGCTTTGGATGATCGTTACCGTGGCATCGCCGGATGCCCGGAGCCGTTCCGTGATGCCGGTTCCGGGCCGGGTCCCCGGGCCGACCGGAAGGGGCGCCGCAGATCGCGGCGCCCCTTCGGAGTGGTCACTCGGCCGTGCGGATCAGCGACCGGAGGTCAGGGCCTGCCGCAGCACCTCGTGGACGTAGGTGTTGGCGTGCTTGCCGGTGAAGCGGTCGGAGAGCGGACCCTCAGCGGTGACGGGCACGTCGACGCCGGTGTGGCCGGACGTGGTCCAGTCGATGTAGAAGGACTTGTCGCTGCCGTGGATGGTGAACGGACCGTCCTCGGCCGAGATGCCGTCGCCGGACTCGTCGGAGGAGTCGGCCTCCTCCACGGCCAGGCCGCCGGTCTCGTGGTCGCCGGTGACGACCAGCAGGGTGTCGGGGTGGGTCGCGACATAGGCGCGGGCCACGGCGACCGCCTTCTCCAGCTCCTGCATGGACTGCAGGACCCGGGTGCCGTTGTTGGAGTGCGCGAACTCGTCCACGCCCTCCTCCTCGACCATGAGGAAGAAGCCCTTCTTGTTCTTGTCGAGCGTGCTCAGCGCCTTGCTGGTCATGGTGGACAGGCCGACCACCGGGCTGTACACGTCGCCCTGACCCTCGGCGCGCTGCTGGAACATCTCCTCGTTGGCGAACAGGCCCAGCAGCTTGCCGCCCTTGGCGCGGTCGAGCTGACCCGCGTCGGAGACGTAGGTGTAGCCGGCCTTCTGCGCCTGCTGGATCAGGTTGCCCTTGGTGCCCTTGCTCGCCTCGGACGGGTCCTCCGCGGGCTGGTCCTTGAAGGCGCCGGCGTTGCCCGCGGGCAGCCACCAGTCCTCGCCGCCGCCCAGGATCACATCAGGCTTGCTGACCTCGATGTACTGGCGGGCGATCTCGTCCTGGGCCGACCGGTTGGCGGTGTTGGAGAAGAAGGCGGCCGGGGACGCGTCGGTGACCTGAGCGGTGGTCACCAGACCGGTGGCCTTGCCGGCGGCCTTGGCCTGCTGGCCGAGGGTGGCCAGCGGGTTGCCGTCCACGTCGACGCTGATCGCACCGTTGTAGGTCTTCTCACCGGTGGCCCACGCGGTCGCCGCGGCGGCGGAGTCGGTGATCACGGCCTTGGGGTCGTCCGGGTCGGTGGTCAGCTGCCCGGAGACCGGGAGCTTGTCCATCCCCAGCTGGCCGCCCAGACCGGCCAGGTGCAGGCGGGCGGCCTGGCGGGCCGCGGCGCCCATGCCGTCGCCGTTGATGAAGATGACGTTCTTCGCGACCGGCTTCTTGCCCGTTTCGTGGGAGGGCGAGGCCGAGGCACCCAGCGTCGGGTTGACCACCATCGTCACCACCGCGGCGGCGGCGGCAGCAGCCGCCGGGGCCGCCAGGCGCCGGGCCTTGTTCACGCGCAGGGACACAAGGTCCTCCATAGTTCACTCTTTGCCATGTGCTGGGCGAGGTTTTGCCCTGCCTGGCCCGGGACTTTAGGAGTACTAGAAAGAACGCCGACGAAGAACGGATGGCCGTCACCCGACGGGATCACCCCTTCCCGGTGAACAAGACCCGGTCAGAGCGTCAGCCGGAGCCGGCAGCGGTGCAACCGGTTGCGGCAGCGTCCTCGTCGGAGCCCTCCGTGGGCGGTGCGGCCCGGCGGCGCACCGCGACCATGGCCACGTCGTCCCGCACCTCCCCGTCGGCGTGG
Source organism: Peterkaempfera griseoplana (assembly GCF_001418575.1). GTDB lineage: Bacteria > Actinomycetota > Actinomycetes > Streptomycetales > Streptomycetaceae > Peterkaempfera > Peterkaempfera griseoplana. The sequence continues at coordinate 7,973 of NZ_LIQR01000337.1, read as the reverse complement.
ACGGTCAGGTCGCTCATGAGACGCTCGATCAGGCGGTGCGGCTCGTCCGCGGCGAGCAGCGCGAAGCGGTCCACCGCGGGGTAGAAGGCGCCGGTCTGGTCGCGGGCCTCCAGGAGGCCGTCGGTGTGCAGCAGCAGGGTGTCCCCCGGCTCGAAGGCGAAGGTGTCGACCCGGTAGACCGGCTGGCCGCAGGTGCAGCCGAGGCCGAGCGGTGGTGCCGGCTGCGCCGCTTCCAGCAGGTCCACGGCCGAGCCGTGGGAGCGCATCGAGTCGGGGTGACCGCAGCTGATCACGCGGACGACGGCGAGGTCGTCGGGGATCTCCAGGATGAGCGCGGTGATGAACCGCTCGGCGGCGCAGCTGTCGGACTGGGCGGCGAGGTCGAGACGGCGGCGCACGCTGGCGTCCAGGGACAGCGCGAGGTGCTCCAGCCGTCCGTCGCGGTGCGCGGCTTCACGGAAGCAGCCGATGACGGCCGCCGCCTCGTCCACCGCTGCCAGGCCGTGCCCGCGTACGTCACCGATCAGCAGCCGTACCGTGTGGTCGACACGTTCGGCGGCGTACACGTCTCCGCCGATGTGCGCATGGGCGTCGGCCGAGCGGTAGGCGGTGGCGATCTCCAGACCCGCCACACGGCTGGGCAACGGCGGCAGCAGTGCCCGCTGGGCCGTCTCCGAGACGGAGCGGACGGCGCGGAGCAGCCGGTGGTCCGTCTCCCGCATGCGCCGCAGCACCAGCACCAGCACACAGACGACCAGCAGGACCGCGACGTCGATCGGCAGGGTCGGGGAGTTGCGCAGACCGACGTCGATGTCGATGGCGAGCACGCCCAGACAGGCCAGCACGGTCATGCCGATCGTGGTGCGCGCCTTCTCCGCCGCCGCGGTGAGGGCCGGCACCGTCACCAGCAGCGCCTCCAGGTGCATGTCCCCGGGGATGACCACGCCTCCGAAGGTGATGCCGAGCAGGGCGGCCGAGGCGACGCCGACCGCCAGGAGCGAGCGCAGCCGGACCTTGGAGAAGGCCACGGCGAGTCCGCGGAGGGTCGCGGCGCAGCCGGCGCCTCTGGTGACGGGGGTGTGCGTCGTCATGGGAGTCTCCTGCTGCGTACGTGGGGGGACGGGCCGGGTCGCAGGGCCGGACGGCGTCGGTGGACAGCTCCGGTCATCGGTGTCCCTCGTGTTGCCTGCGTGCGGCTGGTCGGGCGTGGAGGGGCCGGCGGAGGATCGGGCGGGTGTGCCCGCGCTGCCTGCGGACCGTGGCGTAGGCGGTGACTGTGGCGGCGGTGGGCCCTGGTGGCCCCGCCGGAGCCGGTCGGCTCCGGCGGGACCGTTCCACCGGCGCAACCGTGGGGAGCCGGCTGCGCCGGGGGCTGCCGTCGTCGGTCCGTCATTCGGGGATCCCGTCGTGGAGTTGGGCGAAGAGTTCTGTGATGTGGGCGCAGTCGACCGGGACGTCGATCACGGTGATACCGGGATCGCAGAGTCCGCCCGGGTCAAGGGACTTGCGTAGTTCGGCCTCGAAGGCGCCGATGGACTCGGTCCGCACCCCTCGGGCGCCGAACGCGCCGGCGTACAGGGTCATGTCGTAGTCACCGGGCCGGACTCCGGTGGGCCTGCCGTATCTGAGGTGCTCCTGGAACGCCACCATGTCGTAGGAGTTGTCCCGCATGACCACCTGGGTGATGTGCAGGCCCAGGCGGGTGGCGGTCTCCATCTCCGACGCGGTGGAGAGGAAGCCGCACTCTCCCGAGACGGACACCACCTGCGTCCCCGGCCGCAGCAGCGCGGCGCTCATCGCCCTCGGCAGGGCGACACCCGGGGGGTGCCGGCCGTTGGAGAGCAGGACGTGCCGCGGCTGGTGACCGCGGAGGTGACGGGCCGTGAAGAGGTGCGGGCCCAGGTCGGAGACCACGGTGGCCTGGTCGTCCACGAGGTCGGCGATCTTCATGACCACCGCGGCGGGGCTGAGTCCGGCAGCGGTGGGCGGGGCCTCCCGGGCCTCCTGGTCGATGGCGGCCAGGGCGGCACGCTGTGTCGCGACCGCCTCCCGGGTGCGGTCGCCGATCGGCAGCCCGGCCAGTGCGTCCGCGAGCTCGCTGAGCGTCGCGGCCACATCGCCCCGCAGCTCCAGAGCGGGCTGGTAGCGCCTGCTGATCCGGGCGGGCAGCGCGTCGATGTGGATGACGGTACGGGCCGGGTCGGTGTTCCACAGGCTCGGGTCGTACTCCATGGGGTCGTAGCCGACCGTGACCAGGACGTCGGCGTGGGCCAGCAGGACGTCTCCGGGCTGGTTGCGGAAGAGGCCGGCCCGGCCGCCGTACTGCTCCTCCAGTGCGCGTGGGACGACACCCGCCGCCTGGAAGGTCTCCACCACCGGCAGGCCTGTGGTACCGATCAGTTGGCGAAGCGCATCGCACGCCCGGCGTTCCGCCCCGCGCAGCCCGGCCAGCAGGACGGGTCGCCGCGCGGTGCGGATGATCTGTGCGGCACGGTGGATGTACTCGGCGGGAGCCGGGCCGGAGGAGGGCGGTATGTGCGGCTGGACGACGCCCGCGGATGTGGGCGCGGACGCAAGGGCGGCGGGCAGCACCACCGCGGCCGCCCCGCGGGGCGGGGTGACCGCCGTACGGAGGGCGTTGGCGATGACCTCGGGGACCTCGTCGGGGTCGTCCACCGCGTCGGTGTAGGTGGTGACCAGCCGCAGTGCGGCCAGGTCGTTCATCGACCGAAGGGTCCCACCGGAGCGGTCCCGGCGGGGTACGGCACTGTGCAGGGCGATCACCGGGTGCTGCTCGGTCGTCGCCGTGAGCAGAGCGGTCATCAGGTCGGTGGTGCCGGTTCCCGAGGTGACCAGGACAGCCCCGGGGGCGCCGGTCAGCAGCCCCACGGCGGAGGCCATCAGGGCCGCGTTCTGCTCGTGGCGGCAGACCACCAGTCCCAGGCCGCCGGCCGCCAGGGCGTCATGGACGGTGTCGAAGACAGCACCGGGGGCACTGAAGACGTACGGCACGCCGTACTTGGCCAGTGTCTCGCCCATGAGCTGGGCCGCGCTGACAGGTGGGGTGGACATGGGGCCCACCGCCTCTCTTGCTGGTGGGGGTCGCGCAACCACAGGAGGCGGTCGCTGCGCGCATGGTGACGCCTTGGCGCCGGTCGGGGGCGGTCGGCGCCCGGCACTCGGCCGGGACCGGACCACCACCCGGTTCGCCCACGGTGCTGAGGTCCCCTCGCGTGGGCACGGGCGGGACCGAGGCGGTACGCCCGCCTTCAGCGGTGCGGCGTGGGGGGCAGAGCCGGCTGTGTGCCGCCGGCTGCTCCTCCTCCACCGGATCACTTGCAACGCTAGGCGGCGCCCCAGCACGACGGCACCACGTGAACGCGTAGTCCTGCCGGCGGCGCGGCGTCAGGCCGGATCCGTGTCCTCGGGCGCCGGCTGGCTCTCCTGCAGCAACCGGGCGAGCTGAGTACGCGTGGTGACCTTGAACTTCCGGAAGACCTTGCGCAGGTGATAGTCGACCGTGCTGGCGCTGATGAACAGTCGGGAGGCGATCTCCGCGTTGGTGGCTCCCTCGGCGGCCAGCATCGCCACCCGTCGCTCCTGTGTGGTGAGCTGCTCGTCGAGGCGGGAGGGGCGCCTGCTGGTGGGTTCACCGGCCGCTGACAGCTCGTTGCGGGCACGGTCGGCGAAACGCTCCATGCCGAACCGCAGGAACATCTCGTGGGCCTCACGCAGGTGGTCCCGTGCCTCGACGTGGTGGCGCTCGCGCCGCAGCCACTCCCCGTACAGAAGGTGGGTGCGCGCCACCTCGGCATGGAGGCTGGTGTGCTCGAATTGGTCCAGAGCGGTGCGGTAGAGATCCTGGGCGTCCGCGCCGGTGGCCAGCAGGGCCTGGCAGTACGCCTGGAGCCCCGCGGCCCAGGGGTTGGAGCAGTGGCTGGTCGCCCGGCACAGCTCCTGCAGCGCCTCGTCGGCCAGTTCCGGGTGTCCGCTGCGCACGGCCGCCTCGACGAGTTCCGACAGCGCCCAGTTGCGCATCCGCTGGAGGCTGGAGTCGGCCCCGGCCAGCCGGGCGGCGTCCAGCGCCAGGTCGTACCGGCCCATGCTGTTGTGGAGCACGGCGGCACCCCAGCGCAGATAGGTCAGCGCCATGCCCTCGCCGCGGACCGTCGCGTCCCGGGTGGCGGTGCGGATCGCCGCGAGGGCCTCCTCCGCCCGGCCGCGGAAGACCGCCACGCCCACCTCCGCGTAGGCCACCGGGCCCGCCCCGGTCATCGCGAAGACGTCGGCGGTCGTCTCGGCCAGCGACGCGGCCTGCACGAGTTCCCCGCTCAGCAGGTGCAGCCCGGAGCGGGTGGCTGCGGCGATCGGAAGAATACTGAGCGCCCCCCGTTGCTGGCAGCACCGCAGCAGCCGCGAGGACAGCAGCTGCCAGGCATGCTCGTCCCACAGCAGCCCCGCGCAGTGGCCGGCCAGCCAGAGCCAGTACAGCTCCTCCTCGGGGGCCAGTTCCTCGGTGGTGAACGCCGACACCGCTCTGCGCATCAGCGGCACCGCGGCGTCGCGGCCTTCGGTGATCAGGAGTGTCAACCCGTCAAGCAGCAGATCGGGCGCGCGCGGCACCGACGGAGGGGGAACCCGGCGGGCGCTGCGGGCGACCTCCTCGACCATGCCCTCCTCGCCCAGCCGGCCGCCGAGCACTGCCGCTGCCAGAGCCTGCAGATAGACGTCCCTGGCCCTGGAGGCATCTATGGACTCGAAGCGGCGGGCGGCACACAGCAGTGCGGCGGCGGCGCCGCCGCCGAAACTCTGGGCGAGGGCGATCTGCCCGCGCAGCAGCTCACTGTTGGCGGCCCGCAGTGCGTCCGCAGGTCCCTGCTCGGCCACGGCGAGCAGGTGCAGGGCGCTGTCGTACGCCCCGGCCTGCTGTTTGGCGCGCGCTGCGCGCAGCGCACGCTCCGCCATGAGGGCGGGGTCGGCGGTGAGCTCGACCGCCCGCTCCAGGAACGCCCCTGCGGCGGCGAGCCCGCCGCGCGCCAGGGCCCGGTCAGCCGACCCTTCGAGCTCCGTTGCGGCTTCCTCGTCGAAGCCGCTGGCGGCCTGGGCGTCGTGCCAGGCACGCCGGTCCGGGTCCGAGGGGCCGGTGGCGTCGGCCAGCGCCCGGTGCGCGGCCCTTCGCTGCGACGGCGAGGCCGCCCGGTAGATGGCCGACCGCACCAGCGGATGACGGAAGACCACCTGGGTGCCGATGGACAGCAGCCCGTCGGTCTCGGCCGCCGTCGCGGCCGACGGCCCGATCCCCAGCCGGCCGGCCGCGCGCCACAGCAGCGCCGAGTCGCCGGTCGGCTCCGAGGCGGCCACCAGGAGCAGCATCCGGGTGGCCGGTGGAAGGTTGAGAGCCCGGCTGAGGAAGCTGTCCTCGATCCGCGTCGGCAGCGCCTCGTGGGCCGTCGGGCCGAAGCCGCCCACGAACTGGGCGGCCGTCCAGGTCTTGGGCAGTTCCAGCAGGGCCAGCGGATTGCCCCGGGCCTCCGCGGCGATCCGCTCCACGATGCGCTCGTCCAGGGGCACGTACAGAGCGGTGTGCAGCAGGGCGCGGGAGTCGCCGGGGCCGAGCCCGGTGAGCACCATCTCCTGCAACCCCTCCAGTTCGGTGACGGGGCCGCGGGTGGCGAAGACCAGGCCGAGGGGTTCCGCGCCGACGCGGTGCGCGACGAAGGCCAGCGCCTGGGCCGAACCGGAGTCGAGCCACTGGGCGTCGTCGATCACACAGATCACCGGCTGGCGGGTGGCCGCCTCGGACAACAGGCCCAGCACGGCCAGGCCCAGCATGAAACGGTCGGGCGCCGGACCCGTCCGCAGCCCGAACGCCGCAGCCAGGGCGTTCTGCTGCGGTTCGGGCAGGCGCTCCAGCGCGGTCATCAGCGGTGCGCACACCTGGTGCAGCACCCCGAAGGGCAGCTCCGCCTCCGCTTCGACACCCGCGGCCCGCACCACCCGGAAGCCGGCCGCGGTGGAAGCCATGTGGTCGAGCAGCGCGGACTTGCCGATACCGGGCTCGCCGAGGACGACGAGGGCGCCACCCCGACCGGACCTGACAGCGTCCTGCCATCGGTCGAACAACGCACATTCGGCGCGCCGGCCCAGGAACACCGCAGGACCGCCCGGCAGCAGCATGCTGCCAATCTACCCGCGCCCTGCGGCGCGCGCTTTCCCTGTCAGGGGGCCCGGGCGCCCCGGGGTGAGGGGCTTCGCCGTGGGCGCGGCATCCCCGGTGTTCGCCCTGCCCCGGGCCGGATCCCTGGTCCGGCCCGGGGGACGGACCGGACTCATAGGCACTGCTCCGTCCAGACGATCTTCCCGGTCGGGGTGTAGCGGGTCCCCACCGACCGGGTGAGCTGGGCGACGATGCACAGCCCACGGCCCGACGGGTCGCTGACGTCGGGGTGCCGCGGATGCGGGGCGGCGCTGCTGGTGTCCGCCACTTCGCAGATGAGCATGTGGTCCCGGATGAGACGCAGTTCCACCGGACCGCTGGAGTAACGGATGGCGTTGGTGACGAGTTCGCTGACCACCAGGGTGGTGCTGGCGTCCAGGCGGTCCAGCGTCCACGCCGCCAGCTGCCGTCGCGTCCAGTTGCGTGCCTCGGTCACGGCCGCGGGGTCGTGCGGGATGGGGAGGCTGGCCACGTCGTCGTCCGCGAGGGCCTGGGTGCGGGCGAGCAGCAGCGCCGGGCTGTCCTCGGTGAGCAACCGGTCCACCAGGACGTTCTCGTCGACCGGCCCGCCCGGCCACTCCGCGGCCGCCTGGAGCTGCGAGGGCTCCGGCGACTCCGGTTCCGGGCCGGGGCCGTGGCTGCTGAGCAGCAGGGTGGTGCCCGGGGAGACGTCGAACTCGGTGGTCTCGAAGAGGCGGTCCGACGCGCCCAGTGCGGGATGGGCGGCGACTTCGGGGGTGGTCACGGTCCCGTCCGTGGCGATCACATGGACGTCCACGGCGCCCGCACGGGAGATGGCGCAGTGCCTGGTCGCCGGGTCGTAGAGCAGGTACAGGCAGTGGTCGCCGCTCTCCTGGGCGCCGTCCGGAGCGACGGTGTCCCAGTCGGAGGAGGACCGCTCGTTCGCTGCCGCCGCGTTCGCCCTGGCCAGCAGCTCGGACGGTTCCATGTCCAGCGCTGCCAGCGCCCTGATCACCGCCCGCATCCGGCCCATCCAGGCTGCGGCGAGCAGTCCCTCGCCGTGGGCGACGCCCACCACCAGCGCGATACGTGCACCCGGTAGCGGGACGGCGTCGAACCACGCCCCGGGGGAGCCGTCGGGTGAGACCTGCCCATGGGCGGCCTCCACCGCGCTGACCTCGGGAAGTTCCTCCGGCAGCAGCGCATGCTGCAGGACCCGGCCCAGGGACTTCTCCTGGGCGCAGCGGCGTACCAGCTCCAGGCACCGGGCGGCGCGCGCCGCGAGGGCGCCGGCGACCCGTACGTCCTCCGCCCCGAAGGGCGGCGAGCCGGCGCGCCGGTACAGGGTCACCAGTCCGAGCGCGGCCCCGTCGACGGCCAGGGGCACCACGATCATGGACTGCATGCCGCCCTCGGCGATGCAGCGCGCCCGGGCCGGATCCCGCGCGAGCCAGTGCGGCTGTGGGCTCAGCTCCTGGACGACCCGGGGCCGCAGATCACGGACGCTCTTGAGGTACGGGGTCTTGGACGGCAGCCGGCTCACCTCGCCGATCATGTACGCGGCTCCACCGGCCGCGAGCGGGACCGCCCGGAAGGCGGCGCGGCGGAAGGCGGCATGGATGTCCCACGGGCCCGACGGGGCCGCCTCCCCGCGCAGGGCAAGCTCGGAGACCTCGACCGTGGCCAGGTCGGCCAGGCGTGGTACGGCCCTGTCGACCAGTGTCTCCGCGGTGTGGAAGATGTCCCGGGCGGCTTCCGTGGAAACGGCCGGGGGCAGGACGGGACCTGTCTCTTA
>NZ_LIQR01000336.1 GCF_001418575.1 Peterkaempfera griseoplana | reverse complement strand
GCCCAGCACGAACACCCCCGTGTCCGCCCCCGTCCGCCGCCGCCGGCTGCGCCTGGGCAACCCGCTGGCCGGGCTGGGATCACTGGTGTGGCTGCTCATTGTGATCGTGCCGGTCTACACCATGCTCTCCGCGTCCCTGATGCACCAGGACCAGGCGCTGGACGGCAACCCGCTGGCCTTCCCGACCCACCCCACGCTGGACAACTACCACACGGTGCTGGACAACGGGTTCTTCTCGATGCTCAGCAACACCGTGATCGTGGCAGTGGTGACCGTGGTCATCGTGCTGGTGCTGGCGGTCCCGCTCTCCTATGTCGCGGTGCGCACCCGCAGCAAGCTGTCGTCGATGGCGTTCCGCACCTTCCTGCTCGGCGTGGCCATCCCCGCGCAGGCAGTGATCGTGCCGCTGTACCTCATGATCGGCAAGATGGGTCTGTACGACACCCTGCCGGCCGTCATCCTGCCCACCGCCGCCTTTGCGATGCCGGTGGCCGTACTGGTCCTCAGCGGCACCATGCGTGACGTCTCCGAGGAGCTCTACGAGGCGATGTCCCTCGACGGCGCATCCCCCCTGCGGATGCTGCTCCAGCTGACGGTGCCGCTCTCCAAGGCCGGTATCAGCACGGTGACCATCTACACCGCGCTGCAGGCCTGGAACGGTTTCCTCTTCCCGCTGATCCTCACGCAGTCCGAGGAGAAGCATGTGCTGACCCTGGGGTTGTTCAACTTCCAGAGCCAGTTCGGTGTCAACATCCCCGCGATGCTGGCGGCGATCGTCCTCTCCGTGGTGCCCATCTTCGCGGTGTACCTGGTCGCCCGCCGTGCCCTGATCAACGGCCTGATGGGCGTGGGCGGCAAGTAGCCCGCCCGACTGCCCGCCCGCCGCGCAGCTGCACCACGACTCACGAGAGGAAGACCCTGCCCGATGGCAATCCATCCCACCCCCGAGGCCCCCGTGGAGGCCTCCGACGCGCCCGGCACCGAGGGCCCCTGGCGGGACCCCTCGCTCGCGCCTGCGGCGCGGGTGGCCGATCTGATCGGTCGAATGACCCTGGAGGAGAAGGCCGCCCAGCTGTACGGCGTCTGGGTGGGAGCCGACGCCGACGGTGACGGGGTCGCCCCGCACCAGAACGACATGGTGGACGAGGTCGACTGGGACAGCCTGATCACCCGCGGCCTGGGCCAGCTGACCCGGCCGTTCGGCACCGCCCCCGTCGACCCCGGCGTCGGCACGGTGGCGCTGGCGCGCGCCCAGCGCCGGATCACCGCGGCGAACCGCTTCGGGATTCCCGCGCTGGCCCATGAGGAGTGCCTGGCCGGCTTCACCGCGTGGGGCGCCACCGCCTACCCGGTGCCGCTGGCCTGGGGCGCGGCCTGGGACCCGGCGCTGGTCGCCGAGATGGCCCACCGGATCGGCCGCGACATGCGGTCGGTCGGTGTCCACCAGGGTCTGGCGCCGGTCCTGGACGTGGTCCGCGACCTGCGCTGGGGCCGGGTCGAGGAGACCATCGGTGAGGACCCCTACCTGGTCGCCACCGTGGCCACCGCGTATGTCCGCGGGCTGGAGTCCGCCGGCATCGTCTCCACCCTGAAGCACTTCGCCGGCTACTCGGCCTCGGCGGGCGCCCGCAACCTCGCCCCGGTGCGGGCCGGCGCCCGTGAGCTGGCCGATGTGATCCTGCCGCCGTTCGAGATGGCGGTGCAGGAGGGCGGCGCCCGCTCGGTGATGCACTCCTACGCCGAGATCGACGGTGTGCCCGCCGCCGCCGACCCGAACCTGCTCACGGTTCTGCTCCGGGACACCTGGGGCTTCGACGGCACCGTGGTCGCCGACTATTTCGGCATCGGCTTCCTGGAGACCCTGCACCGGGTCGCCGCCGACCGCGGCGACGCCGCCAGGCTGGCCCTCACCGCCGGTGTCGACGTGGAGCTGCCCACGGTCCGCTCGTACGGCGACGCCCTGATCGCCGCCGTCCGCGAGGGTTCGGTGGCTGAGGAGCTGGTGGACCGGGCGCTGACCCGGGTGCTGCTGCAGAAGTGCGAGCTGGGTCTGCTGGACCCGGACTGGGCGGCGCTGCCGGCCACGCTCCCCGCGGACAGCGACGACCCGGAGCAGGCGCGCGGCACCATCGATCTCGACCCCGCCGAGAACCGGGCCCTCGCCCGGCTGCTGGCCGAGCAGTCCTGCGTCCTGCTCGCCAACCCCGGCGGCGCGCTGCCGCTCCGCTCCGACGCCCGTATCGCGGTGGTCGGCCCCCGCGCCGACGACCCGCTGGCGATGCTCGGCTGCTACTCCTTCCCCAGCCACGTCGGTGTCTCCCACCCGGAGATCCCGCTGGGGATCGCCATCCCCACCGTGCTGGAGGCGGTGGGCACCGAGCTGCCGGGCGCTCGTGTGACGTTCGCCCCCGGCTGCGACGTGGACGGCGACGACACCTCGGGCTTCGAGGCCGCGGTGGAGCTGGCCCGCGAGGCCGAGGTCTGCGTGGCGGTGCTGGGCGACCGGGCCGGGCTCTTCGGGCGCGGCACCTCCGGTGAGGGCTGCGACGCGGACGACCTGGCGCTGCCGGGCGTCCAGGGCGAGCTGCTGGACGCCCTGCTGGCCACCGGCACCCCCGTGGTGCTGGTGCTGCTGACCGGGCGCCCGTACGCGCTGGGCCGCTGGGCGGACCGGCTCGCCGGAGCCGTCCAGGCGTTCTTCCCGGGCGAGGAGGGCGGCCCGGCGCTCGCCGGTGTGCTCTCCGGCCGGGTCAACCCCTCGGGACGGCTGCCCGTCGGCATCCCCCGCGACCCCGGCGGCCAGCCGTGGACGTACCTGCAGCCGCCGCTGGGCCTGGCGGGCGGGGTCAGCAACCTGGACCCCACCCCGCTGCACCCGTTCGGGTTCGGCCTGTCGTACACCTCCTTCGAGTGGGAGGAGCCCACGGTGGGCAGCACCGAGGTGCCCACCGACGGCGGCACCGACCTGGAGCTGACGGTCCGCAACACCGGCGACCGGGACGGCGCCGAGGTGGTGCAGCTGTACCTGCACGACCCGGTCGCCCAGGTCACCCGGCCCGACGTCCGGCTGATCGGCTACGCCCGGGTGGAGCTGGCGGCCGGCGAGTCCCGCCGGGTGAAGTTCCGCTTCCACGCCGACCTCACCTCCTTCACCGGGGTGGCCGGCCGGCGGATCGTGGAGCCGGGTGAGGTGGAGCTCCGTCTGGGCACCTCCAGTGCGGACTTCCGGCACACCGTGCAGCTCCGCCTGACCGGCGCGGAGCGCACCGTGGACCACCGCCGCCGCCTGGTGTGCGAGGCCTCGGCCGAGTAACGCCCGGCGCAGGGAGCAGCGATCCGGCCTGCCGGTGGAGATCAGTCCACCGGCAGGCCGGACGGCTCCTTGATCCTTTTCATGATCATCTGCGAGTTGACCTCCTTGACCCCCGGCAGCGCCGTCAGCCGTTCGATCCAGAACCGCTCGAAGGCGTCGCTGTCCGCCACCGCGATCCGCAACAGGCAGCCCGGCGCCCCGTACAGCCGGTAGGCCTCGATCACCTCGGGGATCGCCGCCAGCCCCGCTTCGAACGCCTCCACCGCCGCCCGGTCGCGCCGCACCTCCACGGTGACGAAGAGCTCGAAGCCGCGCCCCACCGCCGCCGGGTCCACCTCCGCGCGGTAGCCGCGGATGACCCCCTCCTCCTCCAGCCGGCGCACCCGGCGCAGACAGGGCGACGGCGACAGGCCCACCCGCTGCGCCAGCTCGTGGTTGCTCAGCCGGCCGTCGGCCTGCAGCTCACGCAAGATTCTTCTGTCGATCGCATCCATTGCGCACATCCCTGCCACTCAACCGGTGCTGCGGGCATACATCGGCAACCATATGCCAGAAGAATCCGGATATTCTTACCCATGTGGAACATGCGAACGTCGTCGTCGTGAGCACCGGTGGCACCATCGCCAGCCGGTGGCAGGGGAGCGGTTGGGCCGCGGAGGCGGACGGGGAGTCGGTTCTGGCGGCCGCAGCCGTCCCGGACGGCGTCTGCGTACGGGTGGTGGACCTCTTCACCGTCAACAGCCCCCGGCTGACCACCTCCCACCAGCTGGCGGTGGTCCACGCCGTGCACCAGGCACTGGCCGACCCGGACGTGGACGGCGTGGTGGTCACCCACGGCACCGACACCCTGGAGGAGACGGCCCTGCTGCTGGACCTCCACCACGACGACCCCCGCCCCGTCGTCCTCACCGGCGCCCAGCGCCCGCTGGACGCCGCCGACGGCGACGCCGCCGGGAACCTGCACGACGCCCTGCTCACCGCGGCCCGCGCACGCGGCGCCGGAGTGCTGGTGGTCTTCGACGGGCTGGTGCACGCCGCCCGCGGCACGGTCAAGATGCACACCGTCGCAGCGGACGCCTTCGCCGACCCCTCGGGCGCCCCGCTGGGCAAGGTCGGCTTCGGAGCGGTCAGCCGGCTGCCGCGGATCGACCGCCACCCCGCACTGCCGCTCCCGCCGCTGGACGTCACCGCCCCCCGGGTCGACATGGTGATGCACCACTGCGACGCCGACCCGCTGCTGCTGGAGGCCTCACTGGCCGCCGGGGCGCAGGGGCTCGTCCTGGTGGCCACCGGAGCGGGCAACGCCACCCCCGCGTTCACCGAGGCCGTCGCCCGGGCCGTCGACGCCGGAGTCCTGGTCGCGGTCACCACCCGGGTGCTGGCCGGCCCGGTCACCCCGCTGTACACCGGCGGCGGAGCGGTCGACCTCGCCGCGGCCGGAGCCGTGCTCACCGGGACGCTGCGCGCCGGGCAGGCCCGGATCGCGGTCCTGGCCGCGCTGCTCGCCGAGGCGGACCCCCGGCGGCGGACCGAGCTGCTCCGGACGATCGTCCAGGCGCCCGGCCGGCGCGGCTGACCCCCGGGCGGACCTCCCCCGGACACAGCTGAGCGCCGCCCGGTCTCACCGGGCGGCGCTCAGCCGCTGTCTCAGGTGCGCTTCCGGTTGGCGAGCGACACCAGGGCCGCGATCACCAGGAAGGCCACGATCGGGATGACCACGTACAGGCCGACGGTCTCACCGACGCTCAGGCCGCTGCCCGGGTCGTCGCCGTCGTCCCGGACGTTGGCGAAGGCCGGGGTCGTCATCAGCATCATCAGCGTGGCGACGGCCGAGACCGCACCGGCACGCAGGGCATTCCTCTTGTCCACGCTCCTAAGGTAGTCCCCCGCCCGGACGCGGCGCGCGCCGGGGTCACTCCTGCGGCCCGGCGAGCACCGCGCCCAGCTCCGCCGTCCGCGGAGCCGCGGCCACCTGCTCCAGCGACGCCGGGCGGCCCGTCGCGTCGGCCACCGGCAGCCGCCAGTTCGGGTACTGGTCCCAGGTCCCCGGCAGGTTCTGCGGACGGGGGTCGCCGAGCGCGTCCGGCAGCCACACCCCGACCAGCCTGGCCGGGGTCCGCATCAGATAGCGGTGCAGCGCCGCCACCGCCTCGGGCAGATGCGGGCCCGTGTCCGGCCGGTCCTCGTCGGCCGCCGGGCCCTCCCCGTACGGCGGCACCGACATCAGCCCCTCGCGCGCCAGCTCGCCCAGCCACTCCTCACGCTCGGCCGCGTCCTCCGCCTGCTCCTCCTCCAGCGGACGCGCCAGCAGCCCCAGCCGGTGCCGCAGCTCCACATGCTCCCCCGACAGCCGCGCGGCCGTGCTCGGCAGGTCATGGGTGGTGAGCGTCGCCAGGCACTGCTCCCGCCAGCGCTCCGGGGGAAGCGGGCCGCCGGTGCCGTCCGGGCCGTAGTCGCGCTCGAACCAGAGCACCGAGGTGCCCAGGATCCCCCGCTCGGCCAGCTCCTCCCGCACCCCCGGCTCCACCGTGCCCAGGTCCTCGCCGATCACGCCCGCCGCGGCCCGGTGCGCCTCCAGCGCCAGGACGCCCAGCATCGCCTCCGCGTCGTACCGCACATAGGTGCCCTGGGTCGGCGGCAACCCCTGGGGCACCCACCACAGCCGGAACAGGCCCATCACATGGTCGATCCGCAGCGCACCGGCATGCCGCAGGGTCGCCCGCAGCAGGTCGGCGAACGGGGCGTAGCCCGCCTCGGCCAGCGTGTCGGGGCGCCACGGCGGCAGGCCCCAGTCCTGGCCGTGGGCGTTGAAGGCGTCCGGCGGGGCGCCCACCGAGATCCCGTCGGCCAGGAAGCGCTGGAGGGCCCAGGCGTCGGCGCCGTCCGGGTGCGCCCCCACCGCGAGGTCGTGGATCAGCCCCACCGGCATCCCCGCGTCCACCGCCGCCGCCTGTGCGCCGGCCAGCTGGTCGTCCACCACCCAGCAGAGCCAGCGGTGGAACTCCACCGCCCCGGCCCACCGCTCCCGGGCCCGGCCCACCTCGGGCCCCGCCGGATCACGCAGCCCCTCGGGCCACGCCCGCCAGTCGGGCCCGTACTGCTCCGCCAGTGCGCACCAGGTGGCGTAGTCCTCCAGACGGGCGCCCTCGCGCTCCGTGTAGGCCCGGTAGGCGGCCTCCCGCCCGACGCCCCGCGGCACCGCGTGGACCAGCTCCAGCACCTCCCGCTTGAGCGCCCAGGTCGCGTCCCGGTCGATCAGCCCCTCCTCCAGCAGCACGGCGTCGCGCAGCGCGGCGCCGCGGGCGGACAGCTCCGCCGCCTTCGCCCGGGCCTCCGGCGGCAGATAGGCGTACTCCGGTACCGCCTCCGGCCGGATGTGCACCGGATCGGGGAAGCGCCGCGACGACGGCCGGTAGGGCGAGGGGTCGGAGGGCGTTCCGGGCAGCGCCGCGTGCAGCGGGTTGACCTGGGTGAAGCCCGCGCCGAGCGCATGGCCCGACCACTGCACCAGCTCGGTCAGGTCGCCCAGGTCCCCCATCCCCCAGGAGCGCTGCGACAGCAGCGAGTAGAGCTGCGCCATGAAACCCCAGGTGCGGCGGGGCAGCGGGGCGAGCCGTGCCGGGGCGACGATCAGCGGCGCCGCCGCGGTGCGGTCCGGCAGCCGGGCGCGCAGCGTGTGCCGGCCGAGCGGCAGCCCCTCCGGGATCCTCCGGGCGTGCGTGCCGCTGCTGGCGGCCACCGG
The DNA here is from genome assembly GCF_001418575.1 of Peterkaempfera griseoplana. Classification (GTDB taxonomy): domain Bacteria; phylum Actinomycetota; class Actinomycetes; order Streptomycetales; family Streptomycetaceae; genus Peterkaempfera; species Peterkaempfera griseoplana. Next base: position 174 of record NZ_LIQR01000336.1, on the reverse strand, counting down.
GCGTACCCCGCCGTCCTCCAGCTCCACCCACAGCTCCGCCCCGGCCGGTACCGCCACCGCCACCGGCCGTCCCGACCGCACCACCACGCAGGGCGGCAGCAGCCGGGCCGCCTCGGCCTGCCGGTGGCGCTCCAGCGCCGCCCGTACGGCCTGCGGGGTGGACGCGTCCACCCC
>NZ_LIQR01000335.1 GCF_001418575.1 Peterkaempfera griseoplana | reverse complement strand
GGCGGTGCGGGTCACCGGGCGCCGCCCGGTGACCCGCACCGCCCTGCTGCTGGCCCTGCCCGGCTGCCGCGAGGTGCCGTCCGACCTGTTCACCGACGCCCCGGACGCCCGCTGGCTGCGCGGCCTGCTGAGCATCCGCACCCAGCAGCTGGCGATGGTCCGCGGCGGCACGGAGCCCGTCGACGCGGGCAGCCGGGACGTCGTCGCACTAAGGCGCCGCCATGGCGACGAGGAGGTGCTGTGCCTGACCAACACCGCCGACCGGGCGGCCGCCGCCCTGGTGCGGTGCCGCCCCGGGGAGGCGGCATTGCTGGAGATAGCCTCGCACCGCACCGGTGAGGATGTGGCCCAGCCGTCGGTGCTGCATCCCCGATCCGGCCGTTTCGAGGTACCGGTACGGCCCGGCAGGGCACGCTGGTTCCGGGTTCTGGACACGGCCGACGCCGTGGCGCACGGTCTGGCCGACGGCGGTCCGGGCCCGACACGCAGCTAGGAGTGGCATGTCACGTCCGCGTATCTTCCTCAGTCGCAGCGAACCGGAGGCCTGCGACTGCAGCTGCTGGCCCGCGCGCCGGGCGATGGTGCGCCTGCTGGAGGCCGAGGGCTGCGAGCCCGTGGTGGTGGACAAGCAGACGCTGGTGGCGGGCGAGGAGTGGATGCAGGCCATCACCGACGGCATGGCCTCGGCCCATGGTCTGCTGCTGATCCTCTCCGTGCACGCGCTGGCGTCGCCGCACGTCCAGAACGAGCTGGCGATGGCGGAGCTCAGGCATCGCTCCGGCGACTTCCCGATCGTGATCGTGACGCTGCCCGAGGTGAGCCGGGACGAGCTGGAGAACGGACGGCTGGGTTCGCTCAGCCCGACCCGGCGGCAGCTGGTCGCCTGGAGCACCGGCACCGAGGAGGAGGAGGTCCGCCGGGAGCTGGGCCCGCAGCTGGAGCTGCTGCGGGCGGGGATGAACGGGGCCCGGGTGCAGCAGTACATGGCGCACCGGCTGGAGTCGGTGGACGACCAGCGGCTGCGGCAGGCGGCCGAGCATCTGCGGCTGCCGCCCGCGCCGCTGCCCGGGCTGCTCCGCCAGCGGCTGGCGGAGGGCCTGCTGGCGGAGCGCCCCAGCGTCCGGGAGGCCGACCCGTTGCGCGGCGCCCTGGTACGGCTGCTGCCGCTGCCGGGGGCCGAGCCCTCACGGGAGGTGATCGAGCTCAGCCTGGTCCACGCCCGGATCCCGGCGGCCGCCGCGGAGCGGATCAACGCGATCGTGCGCTGGGAGGAGCCGCGGTTCGCGGTGCTGGTGGCGGCGGGCACCGAGACGGCACGCCGCTATGTGCACCGGGCCAGTGAGGACCCGCTCCCCTGGGAGCACTTCGTGGTGCCCGTGACGGCGGCCACCGGGCCGATGACCAGCCTGGTGGAGGGGGTGGAGGAGGAGCTGCGGGAACGCGGGCTGGACGACGACGAGGCCCTGCGGGAGCACGAGGAGGACTTCGGCCCGGTGGTGGTCATCGTCCCGCACCTGCCGGACCCGGGGCTGGTGGCCCGGCTGACGGCGCGTTTCCCGGTGGGGCTGCTCTTCCTCTTCGTGGTCGACGAGGGGTTCCATGAGGGGGTGGGCGCCGACCGCGTCCTGGCCGGGCTCTCCCGGGAGGGCGAGGACGAACTCCACCGGACGATCCGGTCGTTCATCCGCCGGTACGCGCCCAGGGCTCCCCAGCAGCCGGTGTGAAGCCCCGGGCGGGGGTCCGCCCGGGGCGCGTCCGGCAGCCGGCGGGTCCGGTCACGGGGGCATCTCCAGGTCGAAGTCGACCCGGCGGCCCTCCTCCGAGTCACGGCGGATCGGGGACTGCGCAGAGAGGTGCTGCACCACCCGCCGTACGGCGGCTCGCAGCATCGCCGCCGCGGACTCGTCCCCAGCGAGTCCCTGTTCCCTTGCGAGGTCGTACTCCGCAGCGAGCACCCGCGGGTGATCGTGCCTGAAGAGCGCCCTGAAGCCGTCGACCACAACGGCGTCCTCCGTCGCGGCTTCCCCGTACCGCCCCAGGGCGGACAGCGCACCGGCCTTGGAGGAGCGGCAGACGACGGTGGCCGGATGCGCGGGGCCGAGCTGCCGTTCCAGTCCGGTCAGTGCCGAGGTGGCCAGTTCCAGTGCCGGACCCGGTTCCTGGCAACCCCTCAGGAACAGCGACAGGTTGGATGCCGCGGCAAGCGTGAAGGGATGCTCCTCGCCGAGACTCTCCTGGTAGCGCTGGTGGACCTGTTCTCCCAAGAGGCGTGCTTCGTCGAAGACTGCGGAGTCGCCGTTGCTGTAGTACAGATCGCAGGCCAGGTTGGTGAGGCACGCCAGCGTGTCGGGGTGCCGGTCGCCGAACCGCTCCCGGTAGCTGCCCCAGGTGTCCCGGCTGAGCGCGAGCGCCGCCTCGAACTCGCCGAGCCGGCGCCGGGACACTGCAAGCGACCGGTCGGTGCGCAGGACATCCGGGTGCCCCTCGCCGACCAGCTCCACCATGCGGTCACGGACCTCCAGCAGCAGGCTCAAGGACTCCCTGTACCGGCCCATGTCGCGCAGGCCCTGCGCCACGTTGATCGCGGCGCGCCAGGTGAGCTGGTTCTTCAGTCCTGTGACCTGCCGGCGCCGCTTGTAGACCAGTTCCTGCTGCTCCAGTCCCTCGGCGGGGCGGCCCACCGCGTTGAGTGAGAGCGCCAGGTTGTTGGTCGCCTTGAGAGTGGCCTCGTCCTCCAGGCCGAACAGCCGGACGCACCGGTCGTAGGTGTCCTTGTCGGATTCGTAGGCATCGGCATAGCGGCCGAGACCCCGCAGGTCGGCGCCGTAGTTGCGGGCGGTGACCAAGGTGAAGGGATGGTCCGGGCCGTGGTGGGCGCGCTGCAGCGCCAGGGTCTGCTCGTCCAGGTCGAGCGCCCGCCGGTACTCGGCGAGCGAGCGCAGCGGATTGGCGAGCTGGGCGGCGAGCCGCATGGTGAGCACATCGTCGCCGAAGTGCTGCCGCCATCCGGACAGCACCTTGGAGCCCAGATCGATGGCGGCGACATGGTCGTTGATCACCCAGGCGTGCCGAACCTGCTCCACGATCCAGTTGCGGACGTTGGGATCCTCGCTCTCGGCAGCACCTGACGGCTCCAGGTGCGGCCACAGTTCGGCGTAGCGCCTACGAGCGTCGACGCTGCTCTCGTCGCGGGCGGAGACAGAGGCATGCACCGCGGCAAGCACCCGGTGCGCCTGACGGCGGGTTTCGGCGTACTTCTCCGGGTCTGCCGACAGCCACTCGCGGACCGTCGACTGCAGCAACCGGTGCACCTGGATCGACTCGGTGAAGCGGTCGTTGCGCACCAGCGCATACCGGATGAGGGCCCCGATGCTGTGGCCGACCATCATCGAGTTGCCGACCTCGGGATCGAGCTCGGAGAGGTACTCGAGCATCGCCGAGCTGTAGAGCAGCGAGGCAGCGATCGGTTCCGGGGAGAGGAAGGAGCAGACCTCCAGCATGCGGGCCGCCGCCGGGCTCTCCTGCCTCAGCCGGTCGAAGGAGAGCTGCCAGGCCGCAGTGAAGCTGGCCTGCTCGGTAGCCGACCCTACGTCGCTGAGCGCTCGGCTGCCCTGGTCGCGCAACTGCTGGAGGTAGGTCTCCACCGGCATCACGGTGGTGCGCAGCCACGCCGAGGCCAGCTCGACCGCCATCGGCAGGTCACCGAGCGCCTCGGCCACCTGGGAGGCGTCCTCATCGGTGAGGGTCCGCAGCCTGCGGCGGAAGAGAGCGATGCTCTCGTTCCGGGAGAAGGTGTCGATATGGACGGCGTTCTGGATGTCGACCGTGTCGGAGTGCCGGGATGTGATGATCACATGGCCGGGTCCACGGGTCGGCACATAGTCCTGAAGGGCCACCACTCCGGCACCCTCCAAGTCAATCACCCCGTCGAAGTCACTGACGTTGTCGAAGACCAGCAGAAAGCGCCCGTGCTCGCCGGCCTGGAGCTGGTCCAGAGTGCTCTGCGCCCGCTCGACGACGGAATCGCCCAGGATGCCGAGCCGGTCCCCGAGCTCGGCGATGGTGCGGGGGACTGTGGTGAGCTGGTCGGCCTCCACCCACCACACGACGTCGTACTGGGCGCCGTAGCGGTGGACGTACTCCAGGGCGATCTGGGTCTTGCCCATGCCGCCGAGGCCGTAGAGCCCGGCCAGCCCAGCGGGGGTGTCCGCGTGCAGGGCGATCGAGCCGAGCCTGGTCCGGACCTCCTCGAGGACGTCGTCGCGGCCGGTGAAGGAGTCATTGCGAGGCGGTGCCTTCTGCGCGGTGCGGGCGTGTCCGGGATAGCGCACGCCCTCGGCCAGCGGCTCCGTCGGAATGCTCAACCCCACCAGCGAGAACAGGTCCTGACGGGCTGCCTCCGCCTGCTTGCCGCTGAAGGAGATGTTGGGCAGTCCGGCCAGCTCGGAGTCGACGACGTACTCCACCGGGCAGACGCTCACCACCCGCTTGGCACCGGGACCGGCGTTGATCAGCCGGCGGATCTCGTCCAGCAGCGGGGTGGTGCGGAAGTCGGGCGACAGCAGGCAGATCACCGTCTCCGGCACCTCCGAGGTCTCGGGAGGCGTGGCCGCATAGGCGAAGGACGGCGAGCTGCCGCGCAGTTCCACGGTGACCCCGGCTGCCGCAAGCTGCGCCGAGATCCACTCCGCCCACATCCGGTCGCGGACGGCGAAGTCGATGCGCACGCGGGTGCGGTGGCCCAGCCCGCTGATCTTCACCCTCTCGAAGCGGCCCAGCAGCCGGCGCCGCTGGTCCTCGACGATCGGCCGCAGCGCAGTGACCTCGCCTTCGGTGATCACCGAGGTGAGCCGCTCGTACGCAGACAGCAAGGTGTTCTCCTGCCGGGGCCGGTCGCCGACCGTGGCCAGGATCTCCTCATAGGCGTAGAAGGGCTTGTAGGGGATCTCCACGTCGCCCCAGTAGCGCTCCTGCTCGGCCTCGGTGAGGTCCTCCTGCAACACCTCACGGAACTGCTCGCGGGCGTGGTCGCGGCTGACCTCCAGCTTGCCCTGCTCAGCGTCCTCCACCCGCATCGGCACCGGCAGGATGCGGACCTTGGGCGCCTGGCGCTGTACGTCGCGGGCGATGCCGGCGGTGCCCTTGATCGCCTGGGTGTTGAAGGTGAAGCAGTTCACCAGCACGTCGGGCAGCTGCAGGGTGGTGATGCCGGAGGTGTCGCTGTAGCCGGTGCGACTGTCGATCAGGGCGTAGTCGTAGTTCTCCCGCATGTCGTGGCGGAGTGCGTCGAGGAAGGCCGAGCCGCCGCGGCGCTCGTGGAAGCCCCGCCAGTCGTAGGTGTTGACTGCCTGTGAGTACTCCGGTGTCTGGCGGCCCGGGGAGACGAAGTCGATGTAGCCGCCGTCCGGGAAGTCCCAGCGCAGCGATGACGCATAGCGCTTCACCCGGGCGTACTCGTGGTAGCGGTCGGCGGGCGGCCGCGGCATCAGGGCGTCGAAGTCCCGGACGAGGTCGATCACGCCGGGAGTGGAGTCGAGCGAGGGATCGCCCAGGAAGGGGAAGAAGTACCGGTAGAGGCCAGGTGCCTCCAGATCCCAGTCCATGGTGAGGACGCGCTTGCCGTTGGAGGCCAGGATCCAGGCCACATTGGCCAGCGCCATGGTGCGGCCGGTGCCTCCCTTGAAGGAGTAGAAGGTCACCACGGTGCCCGGCCCGTTGCCTCCCGGGATGCCCGATAGCTGCGTCATGCGGAGAACCTTCCGAGCTGGGGGAACGAGTTGAAGCTGCCTGCCGGGACGTCGGCGGGCTCATCGTTCGCTTGCTTCTTCATGGCGTCGTTCTGTGCTGCCACCAGCGCCCTGCGCAGAGCCGTGGTGAACTGCTCGGCGTCGGACAGATGCCAGCGCCTCAGCTGGTCGGCGTTGCCCGCCTGTCGGAACCGGGGCAGCGCCTGGTCCAGGGCGTCGTCCAGAGCCCGGGTGTGCTCGGCGGACTCCAGGTCACCGCTGCTGCGCGGCTCCAGCACCGCGGTGGAACCGGGCAGGCGGCCGTCGAGCTCCGCCAGCAGCTGCTGCTGTCGCCGCAGCGTCGCCGTCCAGGCGTCGACCAGCAGCACCACAAAGCGCTCCCGGGCGCTCGAAAGGGCACCGGTCCCCCCAGCGGCGCCGTCCAGTGGCACCACCCGGGAGGGGAAGTCCAGATCGGCCGCGGTCTCCTCGACCAAGTTGACCAGCGAACGCGGACGCTCGGGACTGTACGGGGACCAGTCGAGCGGCGAGGCGCCGTAGAACTCTCGCGAGCGCCGCTCGGCCGGCAACTCATCGGAGGCGGCGGACGCCACCACCACATCGAGCAGTTCCCTGCCCCGGCCCACCGGATCGGCGGCCGCTGCGGGACTGCCGGTGAAGGCGAAACCCGGCAGGTCCGGCAGCTCGTTCTGGGCCACCGCCAACCGGTCCACCAGTGCCTGGATCACCTGTTGGTAGACGACCCGGTAGCGGGAACCCAGCCGCAGCAGCTGAAGCAGCCCGTCGCGCTCATACGCCGGCGCGGCGACCCGCAACGCGTCCGTCCAGGGAGGTGCGGGCTCGCTGCCCGCGGCGGGCGGCACCCAGGTCACCGGAATGACAGCGTCCGCAGGGCGTCCGGTGCGCGACCAGTAGACCTCGCGACGCTGCCGGAAGAACTCCCATTCGGCGGAGCAGTAGCTGCGGGTGGCGTACTGGGGGGTGTGCAGCGCAACCAGGGCGCCGGCCTGGCGCATCAGATCGAAGGCGGGTTCGCGGGAGGCCGGGTCGCCCCGTAGTCCGACGGCCCCCTGGCTGAGTCCGGTGCGCGCCGCCAACGCGGAGCACAGGTCGCGGAAGAACATCGCGACCCACTCCTCGTCAGCCCCCCTGACGTGGCTCAGGAAGAACAGGTAGCGCTTCACGGCGACTCCCAGCTCGGCAACGTCCGCGCTGCCGGCGGACACTCAACGTGTCCGACCGCCGACGTGGTCACCGGTATGGCGGGCCATGGAGCGTGCAGACATGGACAACTCTTCCAGAGCCAACCCCCGAACGGGGCGCCTTCGCCACTCATCGTCGACTCTCCCACCACGGCGCGTTCCTGCCATCGGCCGTCGCCCGATGCGGATGCGATGCATACCCCAGCGGCATTGGAGGCCATACACGGCATAACCCGGAAGAAGTCAGATGTTCACCCATCCAGCAATCACCCGTTCGAGTTTCTCGGTGTCGCCTGCAGAGACTCCGGCGTCACCGCGGCCGCCATCGCCGCACAGAACCGCCGGCCGAGCGAGGTGAGTCCAGGGCAGCTGTCCAAGAGGTTCAGCGCGTCCAGTACCTGGACCCGCAGCTGCCCGTAGCGGCGCGCCGAGCGCGCGGCTGCGGCGCCGGTCGCAGCCGCGAGATGGTGCTCCCGGAACTTCAGTGCAGCGAGGTGCGCATAGGTGCCGTGGATCACGGCTCCCAGGGGACGCGGGTCCGGGCGCCAGCCCACGCGGTACCGACTGCTGCAGTCGGGGTCGCAGAGGTCCACCATGTCGTCGAGCGCACCCAGCGCGACATGACTGACCTCGTGCATCAGCGCCTCGGCCAATCGGGCCGGGTCGTCGGTCGAGGACAGCCCGATGGCACCGAACGCCTCGCGGGAGGTGGCGGACACCCAGCGCCCGGCAGGAGGTGCCAGCGGGACGATGCACTTGCAGAGCGCGGCGCACGCGGCAGCGCGTTCCGGCAGATGGGCGCAGAGCAGTCCCCAGGCCGCACGCAGTGAGGCCTCCCGCTCAGCGACCTGCCGCTGCGTCAGTCTGCCTGTGACGTACCGGCTGGGGACGCCACTCTCGGGTACGCCGTCCTCCAGGGCGACATGAAGTCGTGGAGCACTTGGTTCGGACAGGGCGATCGACAGACGGCGCAGCGGGAGCCAGCCGGGCACGCCCGGTGGCGGATCGACCATGCCCCCGGTGACCTCGACCGCGAACCCCGGGGCGGATATGACCCGGCCCTCGACGTGTGCCCGGCGAGTTCCTGCGGGGAGCCTGGCCACCCCCCAGGTGGGCAGGGTCAGCAGGCCACCGGGAGCGGGCAGGTCCAGCGTGCACGGTAACTGCGCGTGCAGGGCGGCTGCCGCCGCCACCTCGCCGAGCCGCGAGAGGTCCTCCTTGAGCCCCAGGCCGGCAGCAGCGCCGCTCAACCGGCGCAGACAACGGGAGAACAGCACGCCCAGCGGGGGGTGCATCAGCACGTGCTCCAGGGAGGGACGGTCGATCCGGTCGACCTCTGCCAGCAGGCCCCAGGCCCGCTCTGCCCCGGACTCGCGCCAGGGATCGGGCATCCGCTCGCGGGCCAGTGCAGCGATCGCATGCAGGGTGAGCAGACGCCGGCTCAGCTGGCTGCTCCGCAGCGTCCCCAGGACCATCGGGGTCGGTCGTCCCGCGGCCAGCTCGTCGAAGTCCCCGGCTGTGAGTCGATGGACCCGCGGTGCCCCGTTCATCGCGCGTCCCCGAGCAACACCCTGATGTCCGAGCGCACCCGCCGACGGATGTGCTCAGCAAGCCTCATGAGATCCGCACAGTACACACTCGGATTGTCAAAAGCACTTCCTGGGCGGAAACGATGGGCCCGATTGCCGCCACCACACATGTCCACCACCTGGCAGCGGACGCAGTCCGCAGCCAGGCCGGCGCGCCCCAGGCGGGTCTCGGCCACCCGCGGGGCCCGGGCAACGGTGTCGAAGTCCTGAGCGAAGACATCCAGTCCAGTCTCCGATGCCCCTTCGTCGACCGCCCTGTAGGCGTCGGCCAGTTGGATCGTGCCGTCGGTCTCCACCACGATGAAGCCCGGCGGGGCCCCACCGACCGACTCGCTGACGGCACTGCCGCCGAGGGCCAGGTCCAGCAGCGACTCGAAGAGCCGGATCCGGGTCCGGGGCTCCTCCCGGCTCTGGTACCAGCGGTCGAACACGGGGATCAGCCAGGCTGCATAGGGAGCCCGGGCCGGGTCATGCCCCGGCGGCGGATACTGCCAGGTGGCGTGGGGCAGCAGGAGGTCGACCACGGGAGGTTCTTCGGCGAGCAGAGCCTCATAGGTGGCGATCGGCGGATTGGCCAGATCCACCGTGCAGAGCAGTCCGGCATATCGTTCGCGGTGCTCGGGCTTGCGCAGCAGTTGCAGACCGCGCCGGACGGCTGGGTGGCTGCTGCGGCCGTCGGCCCTCCTGCGATGACGGTCGTTGGCCGTGCGGTCGCCGTCGAGGCTGACACCGACGGCGATGCGGTGGCGGTGGAACAGGCTCAGCCAGGACTCGTCCAGCAGCGTCCCGTTGGTCTGCAGAGAGATCCGGAGGCGGGTGGCGCCGTCCAGGGCCCGACCCAGTTCGGTGGCAAGCCGATCGACCCGGGCCTGCCCCGCCAGCATCGGCTCGCCGCCGTGCAGCACCACATCGGTCCGCGGCAGACCGTGTCGGCGGACATGCTCGTTGATCCGTCGCACCACCTGTTCCATGGTCCGATCGGCCATCACAGAGGGCCTAGAGCGCCATCCCGAGTCACGCAGTTCGTAGACATAGCAGTGATCGCAGGCGATGTTGCAGAGGCTGTGCAGCTTGACCACGAATTGCCGGAACGGCAGCCCCTCTGACATCTGCGACCGCCTGTTCTCAGTCCGCGAGGGAGGAGTCGAACGCCGCAAGGGGCGCATCAGGATCCCTCGCGTCCCGGAGGATTCTGCGCAGCGAGGCGGCAAGTGCCGTCTCGGGCAGCTGTTCCAGATGCGTCAGTGCCACCTCGGTCAGATCGGCTATCTCGGACGACACGTCGGATGTCGACGTCTGCATCGGCTCCCTGCCCCCGAATCTCTGTTGCGCCGGCGGTCCGGTGACAAGACCCTGACCGCGGCAGAACATGCGGAGCCTGCGCACATGGCTCCCTGTCAAGGGAAGCACATTGTCCGGGACGCGACCAGAACGCCATCCAGGGTTGGCGCACCGGTCACCGGGCTGTCCGGAAGCAGGTACCGGGCCGACGTCCGATCCCGTACCACCAGCGCCGTCCTTCTCCTAGAATCACAACTCCTGCGGCGGACACGGGGGCCTGGTGACGCGAGCACTGGTGGTGGGGTGCGGGACGTTCCACACGACGCCCGCGGGCGAGTGGGACCCCGGCAGCGCCGCGGCGCCCGGCTTCGCCGACCTGCCGTCGGTGGCCTCCGCCGTGGGCGAGCTGGCGCGGGTGCTCACCCGCCTCCCCGGAGTCTCCCTGCACGGCACCGGGCCGCTGCTGGACCGCGGCCTGGAGGAGGTCTCCACGGCCTGGCGGGCCGCTCTGCAGGGCCCGGCCGGGCAGGCTCTGGTGGTCCATGTCACCGGCCACGGGGTGACCGCCGCCGCCCGCAGCACGCTGTACGTCCCGGTGCCCGGGACCGACCCGGGGCGGCTGCCGGAGACCGCCCTCGGGGTGCACCGCTGGCTGGACGACCTGGAGGACAGCCCGGACGCCGCGCCCACGTTGCTGCTGCTGGACGTCTGCGGGGCCGGCCGCGCCGTGGTGCACCAGCTGGCGCAGCAGGTGCAGACCCGGCAGCGCAAGGCCTGGGTGGTCGCTGCGGCCGCCGAGGACCAGCGGGCCTACGCCGCACGCTTCACCCGCGCCACCGCCGCGGTGCTGGACCGGCTGCGCGAGGGATGGCTGGATGTGTCGCCTCTGCTGGCCCATGTCCCCGTGGAGACCCTCGCCGAGGAGATCGACCGCGAACTGGCGCGGCGTCACACAGCGGGGCGGGGCAGCGGGTTCACCCAGACCGTGGTGCGCACCTCGCGTACCGAGGCCACCGCCGAACCACCGCCGTTCTTCCCCAACCCCGCGCACTCCGACGACCCGGTGGCGCGGCTGCACGGGCGGGTGGAGCGGGCGCTCTGGCAGTTCGCCACCGAGGCCGACCCGGGCCTGGACCCCATGCACTTCCTCTCCCGCGCCTCGGGGCGGCCGGTCGGCGGGCAGTCGCTGACCGGCTGCCTGTTCACCGGCCGGGAACCCGAGCGGGCCCGGCTCTCCGCCTGGCTGGACGACCCGGCGGGGACCGAACCCCCGCTGCTGGTGGTGACCGGCGGCCCCGGCACCGGCAAGTCGGCCCTGCTCGGGGTGACCGTCTGCCTGACCCATCCCCAACTGCGGGAGATCACCGGCACGGTGCGCAGCCGCATCCCGCTGCGCGAGCGGCCGCGGGAGCATCCGCGGCTGGCCGCCGTGCACGCCCGGCGCCGCACCCCCCGGCAGGTGCTGGAGTCGGTCGCCCGCCAGCTGGGCCTGGGGGCCGCCCCGGCGGGCGGCTGGAGCACCGCCGCGCTGCTGGACCGGCTGGACCGCAGACAGCAGCGGGCGGTCGTGGTGGTCGACGCGCTGGACGAGGCCGAGCGGCCCGAGGAGCTGCTGGACCGGGTGCTGCTGCCGATGGTCGCGGCCGGCCGGCTGTGCCGGGTCGCGGTGGCGACCCGCCCGTGGTACAGCCGTTTCCCGGCGCTCTTCGCCGCCGCCCGTGAGTACGGCGGCCCGCTCGATCTGGACACCGTGCCGCGGGACCGGCTGGAGCGGGAGCTCTCCGGCTATGTGGAGGAGCTGCTGTGGACAGCGCCCGGCTATGCGACCGGGGACACCGGCCGGCGGGTGTCGGCGGCGCTGGCCGAGCAGCTCGCCGGCTCCGCCGACAGCGGGGGCTTCCTGATGGCCGGGCTGTTCGCCGACCATCTGGCCGCGCTGGGGCATCCGCTGGCGCCCGAGGAGGCGGTGGCGCTGCTGCCGGAGGACCTGCCCGGGATGCTGGAGCTGCATCTGGACACCCTCACCGCGGACAGCCCCTGGCTGCGCCCGGTGCTCTCCGCCGTGGCCCACGGCCACGGCGAGGGCATGCCGTTCGACGTGGTCCGGGCGGCGGCCCCGGCGTTCCGCACCGTACGGCGGGGCGCCGAACCGGAGGAGCCGTCGCGCAGGGACATCCGCCGGGCGCTGGACACCGCGTCCTTCTATCTGCGCACCAGCACCGACCGCGACGGCCGGCAGCTGTACCGGTTCTTCCACCAGCGCCTCACCGAACATCTGCGGGCCTCCTCCCCCGGCGCGGCCCCCGAGGTGCTGCGGCGCCTGCTGGACATGCTTCCCGTCGCCGGCGGCGCCGGGCGCGCCTGGCAGCTGGCGCCGCCCTATCTGCTGCGGCACGCGATGGACCACGCGGCGGAGGCGGGCGCCTCCGCCGTGGACGGGCTGCTGCTGGATCCGGGCTTCCTGGTGCACGCCGCTCCCGAGGCCGTCGCGGCCCATCTGCACCGGGCCGCCGCACCCGGCGCCGTACGCAACGCCGCGGTACTGCGTACCTCCGCCTCCTCCGCCGCCGCGCACCACGGACCGCAGGCCCGGCGGGCGCTGCTGGCGGTGGACGCCGCCCGCTGGGGGCAGCGGGCGCTCGCCGAGGCCATCGGCGGCGCCCCGGTGGCGGGCAGCCCCGCGCTGGCCGCCGTCCCCCGCTGGGCCACCAACGGCCTGACCCATCCTGCGCTGCGGCACACCCTCGCCGGACTGGGGGCGGGCGCCGCGGTCCTGGCCGCCACCCCCGTCGGCGGCCGGCCGCACGCCGTCACCGGGGGCCGCGACGGCACGGTACGGGTCTGGGACCTCACCGACGGCACCCTGCGCCACACCCTCACCGGCCACCAAATGCCCGAGGGCGGGGGCTCCGTGGGCACGGCCACCCTCAGCTCGGTCGGCGGCCGGCCGCACGCCGTCACCGGCGGCCGCGACGGCACGGTACGGGTCTGGGACCTCACCGACGGCACCCTGCGCCACACCCTCACCGGCCACCGCGGGCCCGTCACCGCGGCCACCGCTCTGCCCGGACCGGCGCTGGCCGCCACCGCCGGCCGGGACGGCACCCTGCGGATCTGGAACCTGGCCGACGGTGCGCCGCGACAGATTCTGACGGGGCATCAGGGACCGGTCACCGCAGTGACGGTGACCACGGTCGAGGGACACCCGCTGCTGGTCACCGCCGGGCACGACGGCACCGTACGGCTCTGGGACCCCTCCGCGACCGTGGCCCGCCGGATCTGCCGCGGGTACGGAGGCCGGGTGCTGGGGCTGGCCACCGCCGACGCCGGCGGCCGGCCGTACGCGGTCAGCGCGGGCCACGACGGAGCGGTGCGGGTCTGGGACCTCACCGACGGCACCCTGCGCCACACCCTGGACGGCGGCAGGGGCTGGGCCACCGCCGTCGTCACCACCGAGGTGCGGGGGCGGCCGTGGGTGCTCGCCACCGACGACCACGGCACGGTACGGGTGTGGGACCTCGCCGACGGCACCCTGCGCCACACCCTCACCGGCCACCGCGGCCTGGTGGCCGCAGCCGCCGTCGCCGCCGTCGGCGGCAGACCGCACGCCGTCACGGGCGGCCATGACGGCACGGTACGGGTGTGGGACCTCGCCGACGGCACCCTGCGCCACACCCTCACCGGTCACCAGGGCCCGGTCGAGGCCGCCGTGATCGCCCCGGTCGACGGGCGCCCGCACGCCGTCACCGCCGGACGGGACGGCACCGCCCGGGTCTGGGACCTCACCGACGGTGTCTCCCTCCCGCCGCCGCCCGTGCTCCCCGCCCACGGCGGACCGGTGACCGCCGCCGCCGTCGTCCGCGTCGGTGACCGCTCCTGCGCCGTCACCACCGGAGCCGACGGGACGGTCAGGGTGCGCGACCTGGGCGACGGCACACCGGTGCACACCCTCACCGGCCACCGCGGGCCGGTCACCGCCCTCGTCACCGCCGACCTCGGCGGGCAGCCGTGCGCCGTCACCGCGGGGAGGGACGCCCTGGTCCGGGTGTGGGACCTCGCCGACGGCAGCGAGCGGCAGACCCTGATGGGCTCGGCGCAGCCGGTGCTGGCGGTCGCCCGGATCGACGGCTGGCCCTACGCCCTGGTCGGCGGGCAGGGTCCGCTGGTCCAGCTGTGGGACGTCACCGAGGGCGGTCTGCGCCACACCTTCGACGTCCACCGCGCCCCGGTCACCGCGGCCGCCGTGGCCCGCGTCGACGGCCGGGTGCAGGCCGTCACCACCGACGAGCGGGGGATCGCCCTGGTGTGGGACCTCGCCGAGGGCACCCTGCGCCACACCCTGGACTGCGGCGGGGAGTGGCTGACGGGCGTGGCCGTCGCCGTGCGGTCCCGCCGTCCGTGCGCCGTCACCGCGGGCCAGTACGGGACGGTGCGGGTGTGGAACCTCACCGACGGCACCCTGCGCCACACCCTCACCGGCCACCGCGGGCCGGTCACCGCCCTCACCACCGCCGACCTCGGGGGGCGGCCGCACACCCTCAGCGCAGGCGCCGACGGGACGGTGCGGGTGTGGGACCTCACCGACGGCACCCTGCGCCACACCCTCACCGGCCACCACGGTCCGGTCACCGCCCTCACCACCGCCCGCACGGCCGGGGGCGGGCTGCGCGCCGCGGCGGGCGACGAGGAGGGCACCGTCCAGCTGTGGGATCTGACCCCTGACACCGCCACCGTGACCCGGCTCGCCCTGCCGCTGCCGGTCGGCGCGCTGGCGCTCTGCGACAGCGGACTGCTGGCGGGCTTCGGCCCGGAGACCGCGTTCCTCGCCTGGACCAGCGTCCCCGACTCCCCCTGGAGACACCCATGACGGACACCCCGCCGGTCCTGGCGGTCCACGGCATCGGCAATCTGCAGGCGGGCTGCACCCCGCAGGACGCCGCCGGTCTGCTGGCCCGGCAGTGGCAGCCGAGGCTGGCCGCCGGGTGGACCGCCGCCGGGCTCGCGAGGCAGCCGGTGCCCCGGCTGGCCGCCGCGTACTACGCCCATCGGCTGGCGGAGCCCCAGGCGCAGGGCCCCGGCGACGACGACCGCCCGGAGTCGCTGACACCCGATCAGGCACGTGTCGCCGCCGCGCTGCTGACCGCTGCCGGAGTGCCCGTTCCGGCGCAGGCGCAGGGCCCGGTGACCATGCCGCTGCGCCAGTCCCTGGACTGGCTGGCCGCCAGGCGGGGGGTGGCGGCCAGGACCCTGGGCCGGGTGGTGGTGGCCTTCGCCCGGGAGGTGTACGTCTACCTCAGCCACCCGGGGCGGCGGCAGCGGGCCCGGGAGTGTGTCGCCGAGGCGCTGCGGGAGCACCGCCCCAGGGTGGTGCTGGCGCACTCCCTGGGCTCGGTGGTCACCTACGAGACCCTGCACGCCCACCCGGAGCTGGCCCCGGAGCTGCTGGTCACCCTGGGCTCCCCGCTGGGCCTGCCCGGGGCGGTCTTCGAGGCGCTGGACCCCGAGCCGCTGGCCGGGCGGGGCGCGCGGCCGCCCAGGGTCGCCCGCTGGGTGAACCTGGCCGACCCCGGCGACCTGATCGCCCTCCCGAGCCGGCTGGGCGACCGCTTCCCCGTGGACCGGCACGCCGAGGCCTATCTGGGCAGGCTGGACTTCCACACCCTCGGCGGCTACCTCGGCAGCGGGATGACGGCGGCCGCGATGGCGGCGTACACCGGCTGAGCGCAGCCGTGGCCGACCTGGCCACCGGCCTCCGTCACGGCGGCGGTCACCGGTGCGCCGATTCGCCGGTGGAGGACCTGGTCAGGCCCCTGGGGATCGCCCGCAGCACCCACCGGCCCAGGTGACGGGCCCGGGTGACCGCGCAGTTGGGTACCGCAGCCGGGGCGACCGGGCCCCGGGGCGACGGGCACGCACGCCCCGGAGGGCCGGAGCCGGAACCAGTACCCCGCCAACCTCTGCCCCGCCGCCACGCTCCCCCGGCCCCTGGGCCGGGAGGCGCCCCCAGGCACGCCCACTGCGTCGGCCGAAAAGCCCGGCCACGGCCCAGTGCCGGGGCTTACGGTCACCTTGCCATCACACGCGCCGGACGCCGCAGCTCGACGGACCAACGCCGACCAGGGCCGAACCCACTCCCGCCCCGCCAGCCTCTGCCCCGCCGCGACGCTCCCCCAGCCCTCGGCCCGGGAGGTGCCCCAGGCACGCACGCCCGCCGCATCGGCCGAAAAGCCCGGGAACGACCCACTGCCGGGGCTTGCGGCCGCCTTGCGATCACACGCACCGGACGCCGCAGCTCGACGGGCCGACGCCGACCAGGGCCGCAACTAGCTCCGGGCCCCGGCTCCCCGTACCTCCAGGGTCTCCAGCAGCCGCCGGGTGGCCTCGGCCACCTCGGCCACCGCACGGTCGAAGGACTCCCGGTTGTGGGCCGCCGGGGCACGGAACCCGGAGACCTTGCGGACGTACTGCAGGGCCGCGGCGGTGATGTCGTCGTCGCCGACGTCGAAGGTCACGGGCGGCCGGAGGGTCTTGATGTTGCGGCACATACGCCCAGTGTGCCCCCCGGGTCCGACAACCGGCCGGGCCTGCGCCTACCTGCGCATCACCAGCCAGACGACCGCCGCGACCACCACCAGGGCCGCCAGCACCGCCGCGGCTATCTTGGCCGCGCTGTACGGGCGCTCGCCTATGACCTCCCCGGTGCGGGCGTTCACCATCACCTGCCAGCTCTTCCCGGCGTGCAGATAGCTGAGGAACCAGACCGGCAGCAGCATCAGCTTGAAGGTGAGGTCGAAGTAGCGGGTGTCCACCGTGGAGACCCGCTGCTCGTCCCCGCCGATGTCGGACCGGCAGTCGGACTCGATGACCGGAGCCATCCGGCGCTTGGCCGTCTCCAGCCCGGCCTCGGGCTCGATGTCGTACCGGACCGTCTGGAACCCGGCGAGGTACTCCTCCTGGTACGGGCGGGCCTGGTCCAGCGGCCACGGCGTGAGCTGGTCCAGCTGCTCGGTGGTCACATGGCCGGTGCCGGGCACCAGGACGTCGTCGAAGTCCCGGGAGACCGTGCCGGACGCCGGGTACCAGCGGGTGTGCCGGACCTCGCGGGTCTCGGTGCGGGTCTCGCCGTTCTCGGTGACGGTGTAGGTCTCGGTCACGTAGTAGTACTCGCCGCGCTCACCCCGGTACTCGGAGACGGTGGCGGCGTCGTACGTCCAGTGCGGCAGATAGCTGCCCTTGAAGGTCTCGGCCTCGGTGACCTTCTTGAGGCCCTTGGGCGCGAACCAGCGGGAGGACGTCCAGCGGGACAGGGCGTCCCGGGCCGCGTCGCGGTCCAGCCCGAACGGCACCACCGCCTCGGGCACCACCCGCTCGGTGGCGGCGGCGTCCGCGACCAGCGGGGTGGAGCAGAACTGGCACCGCACGGAGAGGGTGTCGCTTTCGGTGCGCGCACCGCAGCCCGGGCAGAGGAACTCCCGGGCGGCGGCGGGCGCCGTACCCAGCGGCTTGACGGGCAGCGTCGCCAGCTCCTCGATGGCGTGCTCGCGCACCTGCCGGGGAACCCGAGCGATGGCCTGCTCGTGCTTGCAGTAGGGGCAGCGGAGGCTGTCGGTGCCCGGCGCGTACTCCACGGTGGCGCCGCAGGCCTCACAGGGATAGGAGCGCGCGGCGGTGGCGTCGGTGGTCATGGCGGATCGTCCCCCCGGACTCAGGACTGCGGCGGAAGCGGCGGCGGTACGGCGCCGAAGAGACGGTTGACGTCGGGCACCTGCTCGGCCGGGAGCCAGCCGGACATGCCGCTCTGCCAGACCAGGGTGGACCGGGTCAGGGTGCCGGCGCCGACGAGCCCGGCCAGCGCGGCGCTGTCGTACGGGCCCTGCTGTGCGCCGCCCACACCGATGAACCACTGCTGCTGCGACGACGGGAGCGGCGGCGGCACCGCGGCCGCCGCGGGGGCGGGCGCGGGCGCGGCGGGCGCCTGCTGGGGGGTGAGGCTCGCCGCCATCCGCTGGCCCATGGCCACGCCGAGGCCCAGGCCCATGCCCTCACCCGCGCCGCCGCCGGGGTTGCGGGCGGCGTCGCCGATCGCGTTGGCGGCCTGGAAGCGGGTGTACTGGTCGAGATCGCCCGCGATGCCCATCCGGGACCGGGTGTCGATGGCTGCCTCGACCTCGGGCGGCAGCGAGATGTTCTCGATGACGAACTTGGGGACGGCGATACCGACCGGGGCCAGCTCCTCGGTGAGCACCCCGGCCAGCTTGGCACCCAGACCGTCCTGCCGGGTCGCCAGGTCCAGCATCGGCACCCCGGCCGTGGCCAGCGCGGTGGCCAGCCTGCCCACGATCAGCTGCCGCAGGTACTCCTGCACCTCCTCGGTGCGGAACTGCGGATCGGTGCCCGCCAGCTCGCGCAGCAGCGCGGCGGGGTCCACCACCCGGGCGGCGAAGGCGCCGAAGGCCCGCAGCCGCACCATCCCGAACTCGGGGTCACGGACGATGACGGGGTTCTGCGTACCCCACTTCATGTCCGTGAACTGGCGGGTGGTGACGAAGTACACCTCGGCCTTGAAGGGCGAGTGGAAGCCGTACTTCCAGCCCTTCAGCGTGGCCAGCAGCGGCAGGTTCTGCGTCTCCAGGGTGTAGGTGCCCGGCTGGAAGACGTCGGCGATGCGGCCCTCGTTGACGAAGACCGCCACCTGGGACTCCCGCACGACGAGCCGGGCGCCCATCTTGATCTCGTTCTCGTGGCGCGGGAAGCGCCAGACGATGGTGTCCCGGCTGTCGTCGGTCCACTCGACGATGTCGATGAACTCCCCGCGAATGCGGTCCATCAGGCCCATGGGCCCATCCCCCCGTTCTGGTGCTGCTGCCGTACCGATGGTGCGACCGCACCATAGCAACCAGCACCGACAGCAGGTCAGACCCCTGCCCTCAACTCCTTCAGTCTGGCCACGTCCAGCGCGTGGCCCGCGCCGTCGCCCCCGTGGTCGGGGGTCTCCACCACCAGCGGGACCCCGAGGGTCGCGGGGTGGGCGAACAGCTCCCGGAACGGCTCCGCCCCGATGTGCCCCGCGCCGATGTTGGCGTGCCGGTCCTTGCGGGCGCCCGCGACGTCCTTGGAGTCATTGGCGTGGATCAGCCGCAGCCGCCCCTCCCCCACCGCGGCGACCAGCACGTCCAGCGCCTCCTTCACCCCGCCGGGCGCCGCCAGGTCGTGCCCGGC
>NZ_LIQR01000334.1 GCF_001418575.1 Peterkaempfera griseoplana | reverse complement strand
CGGTGGCGAGGGCCGCGACGAGTGCGGCGGCCAGAGTCAGGGAGGGGGTCAGGCGGCGGTTCAGGACACGCATGCGTACCTCCTGGGACGACGTCCCGACCGTTCTTTCACAGGCGTCCCGGGTGCACAACAGCGCCTCGTGGGTGTACGTGACCACCTTCACACGTAAAAAGTCGCCTTGGGCAACCATGCGAGTTATGGTTGCTTTAGGCAACTAGAAGAGGACGGTGATGGCCTGTGATCTCCGAGGACAGCTGCGGCGAACTGCTTCTGCAGCTCAGCGGCATCGACTCGGTGATCAGGACCGTCAAGCGCGAACTCGGCCCCGGAAGCCCCCGCGGCGGCTTCGCCCTGCTGGCGGCCCTGCACCGCTGCGGCGAGCTGCGGGTGGGCGACCTGGCCGAGCTCTTCGAGATCGACATGTCGGTGGCCAGCCGCCATCTCGCCGACCTGGAGAGCCGGGGCTGGGCGGAACGCAGGCCCAACCCCCACGACCGCCGTTCCTGGTACGCCCGGCTGACCCCGGAGGGCGAACGCGCCGCCCAGGAGCGCTTCAGCCAGGCACGCACCCTGCTCGCCAGGGCACTGGCCGACTGGCCCGACGAGGACGCCGCAGCGCTGACCGCCCTGCTGGCCCGACTGCGCACGAGCTTCGACACCAGGCGCGTACGCACACCCGACCCCTCCCGCACCACCACGCCGGGAGCGAAAGGACTTTGATGGAAACCGCAGCACCCGCCGGGGTGCGGGACGCCGCCCCCGGCAAGGAGGCGGCGGCCGCGCCCATGTCGCACCGGCAGATCATGGAGGCACTCTCCGGTCTGCTGCTGGGCATGTTCGTCGCGATCCTGTCGTCGACCGTCGTCTCCAACGCGCTGCCGACGATCACGGCCGACCTGGGCGCCAGCCAGACCGCCTACACCTGGATCATCACCTCGACCCTGCTGGCGACCACGGTCTCCACCCCCATCTGGGGCAAGCTGGCCGACCTGACCAGCAAGAAG
The DNA here is from genome assembly GCF_001418575.1 of Peterkaempfera griseoplana. Classification (GTDB taxonomy): domain Bacteria; phylum Actinomycetota; class Actinomycetes; order Streptomycetales; family Streptomycetaceae; genus Peterkaempfera; species Peterkaempfera griseoplana. Next base: position 3,486 of record NZ_LIQR01000334.1, on the reverse strand, counting down.
GTGCTGGTCCAGCTGGGCCTGGTGGTCTATGTGGTCGGCTCCGCGGTGGCCGGTCTGTCCCAGAACTCCGGGATGCTGATCGGCGCCCGGGTCGTCCAGGGCATCGGCGCCGGCGGTCTCACCGCCCTGGCCCAGGTGATCATGGCGGCGATGATCTCGCCGCGTGAGCGCGGCCGCTACTCGGGCTACCTCGGCGCGGTCTTCGCCCTGGCCACCATCGGCGGCCCGCTGATCGGCGGCGTGATCGTCGACACCTCCTGGCTGGGCTGGCGCTGGTGCTTCTACGTCGGTGTGCCGTTCGCCGTGATCGCCCTGATCGTGCTGCAAAAGACCCTGCACCTGCCGACCCACCGGCGGAAGGTCAAGGTCGACTGGGCCGGGGCCGCGCTGATCACCGCCTCGGTGTCGCTGCTGCTGGTCTGGGTCTCCTTCGCCGGCTCCAAGTACGACTGGCTGTCCTGGCAGACCGGCGCCATGGTGGGCGGCGCCGTGGTGCTGGCCCTGATCGTGCTGCTGGTGGAGTCCAGGGCCGCCGAGCCGATCATCCCGCTGCACCTCTTCCGCAACAGCACCATGAGCCTGGCCGTGGTGGCCAGCCTGATGGTCGGTGTGGCCATGTTCGGCGCCACCACCTTCCTCAGCCAGTACTTCCAGCTGGCCCGCGGCGACTCGCCCACCAGGGCCGGCCTGATGACCCTGCCGATGATCGCGGGCCTGGCGCTCGCCTCCACCATCGCCGGCCGGATCATCACCCGCACCGGCCGCTGGAAGGTCTTCCTGGTCTCGGGCGCCATCCTGCTCACTGCCGGCTACGGCCTGCTCGGCACCCTGCGCCATGACACCGTCTACGGCTACGCCGCGCTCTTCATGTTCCTGATCGGTGTGGGCCTGGGCACCACCATGCAGAACCTGGTGCTCGCGGTGCAGAACCAGGTGCGCCCCCAGGAGCTCGGCGCGGCCAGCTCGGTGGTCTCCTTCTTCCGCACCCTGGGCGGCGCCGTGGGCGTCTCCGCACTGGGCGCGGTCCTCGCCCGGCAGGTCGCCGACTACACCGCCAGCGGCCTGGCGAAGCTCGGCGTCCACAGCAGCGCCGGCGACGGCGCCATCCCCGACCTCTCCGCGCTGCCCGCCCCGGTGCGCACCGTGGTGGAGGACGCCTTCGGCCACGGCATCGGCGACGTCTTCCTGTACGCCGCGCCGGCCGCACTGGTGGCCCTGCTGGCCATCCTGTTCATCAGGGAGGTGCCGCTGCGCACCCAGAACACCGAGCAGCAGCGCAGCGGGGCCCCCGCCGCGGCCCCGGCCGAGCCGGAGCACGGGCGCCACGCCCAGCGCGAGGAGCAGCCCACCGCGGTGGCCCTGGCCGCCGACGGGCTGCTCGGCGGCCAGGAGGCGGACACCGTGCCGCCGGGTGGCGGCCTGATCCGCGGGTCGGTCCGCCGGGCGGACGGCAGCCCGGTGGGTTCGGCCATGCTCACCCTGATCGACGTACGGGGCCACCAGCTGGCCCGGGCCACCGCGCAGCCCGACGGCGGCTATGCGCTGGCCACCCCCGGCAGCGGCACCTTTGTGCTGATCGCCTCCGCCGGTGACCACGAACCGCACGCCGCGACGCTGGTGGTGGGCGACCTGCCGGTCGACTTCGACCTGGTGCTGGCCGGGGCCGGCGGCCTGGCCGGGACCGTACGCGGTACGGACGGCACGCCCGTCGGGGACGCCATGGTCGTGGTCGCGGACGTACGGGGCGAGGTGGTCGCCTCGGGGCGGACCGACGCCACCGGCGGCTTCGCCTTCGGCGAGGTGACCGCGGGCGCGTACACCCTCGCGGTGAGCGCCGCCGCCCACCGCCCGGCCGCCGTGCCGGTGGAGGTGGCGGGCAGCGGACAGACCGTGCAGGACGTGGTGCTGCAGCCCGGCGCCCGGGTGGCCGGCACCGTGCGGGTGCGCGGCGGCGGCCCGGTCGCGGACGCCCGGGTGACCCTGCTGGACGCCGCCGGGAACGTGGTGGCCGTCCAGACGACCCTCGACGACGGCCAGTACGCCTTCACCGACCTCACCGGTGGCCGCTACACCGTGCTCGCCGCGGGCTACCCCCCGGTGGCCGACGGGCTGACCCTGGCGGACGCCGGAGCCGACGCCCATGACCTCTGGCTCGGTCACCCCGAGGACTGACGGACCGGAGTGTCCGGACCGAGGGGCAACCGGTCCGGCCGTCCCGCCCCCCGAGGGCGGGCCGCTGAGGCCGTCCGGTACCGAAGGGCATTCGGTACCGGACGGCCCCGAGCCTGGTGCGCGGGCGAACCGCGCCCGACGGAAGAAGGAGCTCATGCAGATCGGCGCCCCCGAGGCAGCCACAGCTGCCGGCAGCGGGCCGCAGGGCCTGCACGTCCGGCTGGTGACCAGGGACGGCTGGGCCGTACCGCACGCGGTGGCCACCGTGACCGACGCCGGCGGACACCAGGTCGCCCGGGCCGAGGCGGACGGCGCAGGCACCGCCGTCACCGGCCCGCTGGCGCCCGGCGCGTACACCGTGGTGGTGACCGCGGCCGGCTATCTGCCGGCCGCCCGGACCGCGATCGCCACCGGTTCGGGGGCCGCCGAGCTCGGCACCCTGGTGCTGGCCCGGCAGGGCGGCGCGGAACTGCCGCCGCCCGGTGTCTGGACCGTCGACCCGGCGCACTCCGCGGTCTCGGCGACCGCCCAGCACCTGGGCATGTCCAGCGTGCACGGGAGGTTCACGGAGTTCGCCGCCCGGATCGTGGTCGCCCCGCGGACCGAGGACTCCTCGGTGGTCGCGGAGATCAAGGCCGCCTCGGTGGACACCGGCAACCCGGTGCGCGACGACCATCTGCGCTCCGCCGACTTCCTGGACGCCGAGCGCAACCCGGTGATCGCGTACCGCGGCAGCGGGCTCACCCCTGCCGGGCCCGACCGCTGGACCGTGCACGGGCAGCTGACCCTGGCGGGTGTCACCCGGCAGGTGGATCTGGCGCTGGCCTTCCTGGGCACCTCCCCCGACCCGTGGGGCGGGATGCGGGCGGCCTTCCGGGCCACCGCGGAGCTGCGCCGGGAGGACTTCGCCATGAACTGGAACCAGATGGTGCAGGCGGGCATCGCGGCGATCGGCGCGACGCTGCGGGTGGAGCTGGACGTCCAGGCGGTCCAGGGCGAGGTGCTGCCGCAGGGTTAGCCGGCGAACGCCGGGGGGATCTACCGTTCGGTAATCCTTTACTGGTCCGTAACCTACCGACCAGTTACTGACAAACAGTCTTATAAGCTACTCTCCAGTCGCCGCATCCGGTCGGACGTGCGCCCACCCAGCGCACGCGGATCGGCAGACTGGAGCCCCGCATGAGCACTCCGCTCGCACGCCGCGCCACAGCCACCGCCCTCGCCGCCGCCCTGCTCGCCGCCGGCCCGCTCGCCCTCGCCGCCCCCGCCTCGGCGGCGAGCAGGGCGGCGGCGAGGGCGGTGGCTGTGGCGCGG
>NZ_LIQR01000333.1 GCF_001418575.1 Peterkaempfera griseoplana | reverse complement strand
GCCGCGACCTGGGCCGGGGCGGAGGGCGGGGCGGTGGCTGGGGTCTGCGGCGCGGGTCCTGGTGCCGTCGCCGTTGCCCGGGTGACTCCGGGGGCGGCTGCGACCGCGGGTTCGGGTGAACGGACGGCGCCCGGTGTGGCGGTGACCGCCGGTGGGTCGTCGGACGGTGTGGCGCGTGGTGCCCGTGGTGATCCGGAGGAGACCTGGGTCATCTCGGCAACCCCCCTGGCGGGCGCATGGCGCCCGCCGTTGCTCTGCCCCGGGGGGAATGACGGAATGCCGAAGCCGCGGGTGCGGACGCACCCGTGCAGGGTCATGGGTCTGCCCCCACAGACCCATGACCCCGGAGCCGGCTGTGCGGCTCGGGGACTCCCCCCGCCCGGCGCAGAACGCCAGGTGGGACGATGTCGCTCCCCCCAGGGTCCTTCGCTGCGACGTCGTCCCGACTTTCACGCCAACTGTCGCGGGGCCGCACGCTTGATCGCAACCGATTGGTGAAGTGACTGCCTTTCTGTGGTGAAGATTTAACATTGACCGGCCATCTTCAATTGTTTGTGTGATAACGGCCCGGAATTGCACTCGGGCGTACGCCCCATGACATTCGGTCAGCTGGATACCGAACCGGCCAGCGGTGCCCCGGTCGCCGCCCGTACCTGCTCCTCGCTGACGCCCGGGGCGAGCTCGACCAGCCGCAGCCCCTCCTCGGTGACGTCGATGACGGCGAGGTCGGTCACGATGCGGTCGACCACGCCGCGCCCGGTGGCCGGCAGGTCCAGCTCCTCGACGATCTTGGGTGAGCCGTCCCGTGCGGTGTGCTCCATCACCACGATCAGCCGGCGTGCACCGTGCACCAGGTCCATGGCGCCGCCCATGCCCTTCACGGCCTTGCCCGGGATCATCCAGTTCGCCAGGTCACCGCGGGCCGACACCTGCATCGCACCCAGCACCGAGACATCGATCCGGCCGGCCCGGATCATGCCGAAGGAGACCGCCGAGTCGAAGTAGGCCGCACCGGGCGCCGTGGTCACCGTCTCCTTCCCCGCATTGACCAGATCGGGATGCTCGGCACCCTGCTCCGGATAGGGGCCGACACCCAGAATGCCGTTCTCCGAGTGCAGCACCACCCGTACCCCGGGCGGCAGATGGTTCGGTATCAGGGTCGGCAGACCGATGCCCAGATTGACGTACTGGCCGTCCTGCAGCTCCCGGGCGGCCCGCGCCGCCAGCAGTTCACGGTCGAGGGGCACGGTCAGACCTCCAGGGGAGCGGCGGGGCGCACGGTACGGCGCTCGATGCGTTTGTCGGACGGGTCGGCGGCGACCACGCGGTCCACATAGACACCCGGCAGATGGACGGCGTCCGGCGGCAGCTCCCCGGGCTCCACGATGCGCTCCGCCTCCACCAGGGTGATCCGGCCCGCGGAGGCGCACAGCGGATTGAAGTTGCGGGCCGCGGCATGGAAGGCACAGTTGCCGTGACGGTCCGCCACCGCCGCCCTCACCAGGGCGAAGTCGGCGGTGATCGCCTCCTCCAGCAGATACCTCCGGCCGCCGAACTCCCTCACCTCCTTGGGCGGGGAGGCCACCGCGACACTGCCGTCGGGGCGGTAGCGCCACGGCAGTCCGCCGTCGGCGACCTGGGTGCCCACCCCGGCCGGGGTGAAGAAGGCCGGGATGCCCGCGCCGCCGGCCCGCAGCCGCTCGGCCAGAGTGCCCTGCGGGGTGAGCTCCACCTCCAGCTCCCCGGAGAGGTACTGGCGGGCGAACTCCTTGTTCTCGCCCACATAGGACGAGGTCATCCGGACGATGCGGCCGGCCGCCAGCAGGATGCCGAGGCCCCAGTCGTCCACCCCGCAGTTGTTGGAGACCACCCGGAGCCCGCCGGTGCCCGCCGCGGCCAGCGCGCCGATCAGCGTCGACGGGATACCGCAGAGCCCGAAGCCGCCCACGGCCAGCAGCGCCCCGTCGGGGATGTCCGCCACCGCTTCCGCGGCGGAGGGCAGGACCTTGTCCATCGCATTCCTCTCCGATCGCGTGGCCCGATCGCCCGGCCCCTGACGCCCGCCGCCACCCGGCTCTGCGGTCCGCTCCGATCGTCCGGCCAGGGTGTGCGGCCTGGTCACGCACCCTGGTCACGCGGACTGATCACGGGGCCCGCCTCGGGGGCCCGCCTCGGCGGACCGGGCGGCCACACCGAACACCCTCCCGGCGGCGCTCGGCCGCCTTCCATGTGGGACAACCACACAACTCCGGGCCGGGAAGCGGTATCCGGTCACATGTCCGCGGCGGCGGGCTCCTCCTACGGTTCCGGCAGCCACCATGCCGTCGCAGCCGCCAGGAGTCGGTCACCATGCACCAGTCCAGCCCCCGCAGTACCCGCAGACCCGCCCGCACCCTGGTGCTGCTGGCCGCGAGCGTCGTGCTCGCGGCGGGCTGCGCCAAGGCCGGAACCGCCGGAACCGCCGGGGACGGCGCCGGCGGCGGTACGGAGGCGGCCAAGGCGCCCGTCAAGGTCGGACTGGTCTACTCCCGGACCGGCCCGCTCGCCGCCTACGGCAAGCAGTACCTGGAGGGCTTCAAGGCCGGTCTGGACTACGCCACCAAGGGCACCGGCGCGGTCGACGGCCACCCGGTGCAGATCACCGAGCAGGACGACGCCGGTGACCCCGCCAAGGCCGTCTCCGAGGCCAAGGACCTGATCGGCAAGGGCTACAAGGTCCTGGCGGGGTCCACCGCCTCCGGCGTGGCACTGCAGCTGGCCCCGATCGCCGCGCAGAACAAGGTGCTGTTCATCAGCGGACCGGCCGCCGCCGACCAGGTCACCGGCATCAACAAGTACACCTTCCGCTCCGGGCGGCAGAGCTACCAGGACATCCTCACCGCGGCCTCCTTCATCGGCGACGCCAAGGGACGCAAGGTCACGGTGCTGGCACAGGACAGCGCCTTCGGGCAGGCCAACGTCGCGGCCGTCAAGGCCGTGCTGGGCGGCGAGGGAGCCGCGGTGGGCTCCGTACTGGCACCGCCCAGCGCCACCGACCTCACCCCCTTCGCCAAGCAGGCCAAGGCGGCCAGGCCCGACCTGCTCTTCGTCGCCTGGGCGGGGGAGACCGCCCCCGCGCTCTGGCAGTCCCTCAACCAACAGGGCGTCTTCTCCGCCACCAAGGTGGTCACCGGACTCGACCTGGCCGCCTCGTATCCGCTGTTCGGCGCGGCGGGGGAGAAGATCTCCTTCCTCAACCACTACTTCGCCGGAGCGTCCGGCACCGCCGTGGAGAAGGCCATGACCGCGTCGCTGGAGAAGGCCGGGGCCACCCCCGACCTCTTCAGCCCCGACGGCTTCACCGCCGCCCAGATGACCGTCCACGCCCTGGAGGCCACGAGCGGCCGGACCGGTGACACCGACGCCCTGGTGAAGGCCCTGGAGGGCTGGTCCTTCGACGGGGTCAAGGGCCGGCTCACCATCCGCGCCCAGGACCACGCGCTGCTGCAGCCCATGTTCCAGGTGAAGCTCACCGGCAGCGGCGCCGCCGCCAAGCCCTCGGTGGAGAAGGTCCTCAGCCCCGACCAGGTGGCCCCGCCGGTCGCCGGAACCGCGGGCTGAACCATGACCCCTCCGGCAGCACCCGTGCTGCGGCTGCGCGGGCTCGGCTGGACGGTGGGCGGGGCCACCATCGTCGAGGACGTCTCCCTGGACGTCGCCCAGGGCGAGTTCGTCGCCTTCATCGGCCCCAACGGCGCGGGCAAGACCTCCCTGTTCAACCTCATCTCCGGTCTCACCACCGCCACCACGGGGACGATCGCCCTGGACGGCACGGAGATCACCGCCGAGCCCGTCCATACCAGGGCCCGGCGGGGCCTCGGCCGGACCTTCCAGACCTCCTCCCTGTGGCCGGGGATGACCGCCGCCGACCACGTCCGCCTCGCCGCCCAGGCCGCGGGGCGGACCTCGTACCGCATCTGGCGGCGGGCCGACCGCTACCCCCGGCAGGTCGCCGAGGTCCTGGAACGCACCGGGCTGGCCCATCGCGCCGACACCCCGGCCGGGGACCTCTCCCACGGGGAGAAGCGCAAGCTGGAGCTGGCCGTGCTGCTGGTCGGCGAACCCCGGCTGATCCTGCTCGACGAACCCATGGCCGGCGTCTCCGCGGAGGAGGTGCCCGCCCTCACCGAACTCATCCGCTCCGTCCACCGCGACCACGGCCGGACGGTGCTCATGGTCGAACACCACATGGACGTCCTGCTCGGCCTCGCCGACCGGCTGGCCGTGATGCACCACGGCACCCTGCTCGCCCTGGACACCCCGGCGGCCGTGATGGCCGACGCCACCGTGCAGCAGGCCTACCTCGGGGAGGCACTGTGACAGCCCACGGGCGACCCGCCACGGCCGGTGCGGCGACGGCCGGTGCACCCCTGCTGTCCGTACGCGGCCTGCGCGTTGTCGTCGGCGGCCGGCACATCCTGCACGGCGTCGACCTGGACGTCGCCCCGGCGGGCGTCACCGCGCTGCTCGGCCGCAACGGCGCCGGCAAGACCACCACC
>NZ_LIQR01000332.1 GCF_001418575.1 Peterkaempfera griseoplana | reverse complement strand
CCGGGACGCGTCCCGGGTGCGGTGTCCGCTGCTGGTGGTCGTCTGCGACCAGGACCAGGCGGTCCTCCCCGGGCCCGGGACCGCCGCGGCGCGGCGGGCGCCCCGCGGGGAGCTGCTCACGCTGCCCGGCGGGCACTACGCGCCGTTCATGGACGTCCATGAGCAGGCCGTGCAGGCCCAGTTGTCCTTTCTGCACCGGCACCTGACCGACACCGCCGTGGCCGCCGGTCCGGACAGCGCCGTCGCGGGCACCGCGGCGCAGCACGGCGGACCGGCATGAAGGAGGTCCAGCTGTCCGCCGGGACGGTCGAGTACCAGGACACGGGCCGGGGACCGGTCGTCGTCCTGCTGCACGGGCTGCTGATGGACTCCTCGCTGTGGGACGGGCTGATCGCCGAACTCTCCGTCGACCACCGGTGCGTGGCACCGACGCTGCCGCTCGGGGCGCACCGCCGGGCGATGGGGGCGGACGCCGATCTGTCGCTGCCCGCGGTGGCCCGGCTGGTCGCGGAGTTCCTCGACCGCCTCGATCTGCGGGACGTCACCCTCGTCGGCAACGACACCGGCGGGGCGCTGGTCCAGCTGGTGATGCGGGACGGCGCCGCCCGGGTGGGGCGGGTGGTGCTCGCCTCCTGCGAGGCGTTCGACAACTTCCCCCGGGCCTGACCGGCCGGACCCTGCTGCTCGCCGGACGGCTGCCCGCTCCGCTGTTCGGACTGTTCATGCAGCAGATGCGGCTGCGGACGGTCCGGCGCCTGCCGATCGCCTTCGGCCGGCTGACCAAGCGCGGGGACGCCGCCGCGGCCCGGTGGGTCAGGCCCGTGATGGAGCGGCCGGAGATCCGTCGTGACACGGTGCGGATGCTGCGGGCGGCGGCGGCGGACACCGGCGTCCTGCTCGCCGCCGCCGAGAGCCTGCCCGCCTTCGACCGCCCCGCGCTGGTGGTCTGGGCGCGCCAGGACCGCGTGATGCCCCCGGAGCACGGCCGGCGGCTGGCCGGGCTGCTCCCCCACGGGGAGCTGGTGGAACTGGACGACAGCTACACCCTGCTCGCCCTGGACCAGCCCGCCGAACTCGCCCGGCTGGTACGGCGCTTCGCCGGGGCGGCCCATACGGTCTGACGGCGCGCCCGGCCCACGGATCACCTTCAGCTGACGCAACCTCACGGAGGGCCGCAGGGGGAGTCGCCCCCTGCGGCCGACGTACGGCGTGCCCACCGCACCCGGCGGAGCCCTGGGGCCGGGCGCCGCCGAGAGCGGCCCGCCGGGACCCGCCGACCGGCGCGCCCCCGCCGCCCGGCGGCGATCCGCACGGCCTTCGGCGGCACCCCGGACCGCCTGCGCACCGGACATCCGACGCCTCATCAGATACGGCGGCCCCCGGTGGGCGCCGCGAGGCTCCTCGCGCCCGCGAGCCGCTCGGCACCCCCGTCCGCCGGCCCGGGCCGGACGGTCGGCACCGGCGCCCCCGCGGCCTCCGGGACGCCGCGCCGCGGGACTGCCGTCGCCGGGGGCGGCGGTCCCGCCTCCCCCGGTCACCCGGACAGCCGAGCCCCGGCCCCCGCGGCGTCCGCCGCCCCGCGGGTGTTCCCGCTGGTCGCGCTCGAAGGCCCGACCGGGTGACGGACGGTGACGGGCCCTGTGTGACTTGCACGCCTCCAGCGGCTGTGACTGTGTGGGAGTTGTGCTCTGAAGGGCTCCATGGATCCCGTCCCCCGGGCGGATCGATGCCGGAGGTCGTCACCGTACGCAGCCTTCCGGCCACAGTCCGAATATGGGACGTTCCGCCGCCCCGCGGCTTCGATCGGCACCAGCTGCCGCAGCCGTCCGGCGGACTCCATGCCTCACGATCAGAGGAGACCGACATGGCCACCGTGCAGGATGATCGCATCCGCATGGCCACCAAACTGCGCGTGGTGTTCCTGGTTCGCGTTCTCGAAGGCGGCGAGCAGGGATTCCGCGACGCATACGAGCAGATCCGCACCGCCGTAGCCAAGGTTCCCGGGCATCTGGTGGACCAGCTGGGCGAACCGGTCGACGGTTCCCGGCAGTGGGTGATCACCAGCGAGTGGGAGCAGCCCGAGGACTTCTACGCCTGGCAGAAGAGCGAGGAGCACCGGGCACTGGTCGCTCCGCTGCGCGCCTGGGTGGAGTCGACCGAGTCGCTGCGCTTCAACGTCGTCCGCGAGACCCGGGGAGGCCGCGGATGAACCGCTTCGACGGCCCCGTCGCCGTACTCGGCCTCGGCACCATGGGCAGCGGGCTCGCCGCCCGCCTGCTGGACCAGGGCGTCCCGGTCAAGGTGTGGAACCGCACCGCCGAACGGGTCGCCCCCCTCGTCGAGGCCGGTGCGGTGGCTGCCGCCCGTCCGGTCGAGGCGGTCGCCGGCACCAGCGCCGCGATCTGCACCGTCGCCGACGCCGACGCCCTCGACGCGGTGCTGAACGGGCCCGGCGGGGTGCTCACCGAGGGCCCCTACCCGGGTGTGCTGGTGTGCGCCGGCACCGTGGGCCCGGATGACGTCGCCCGGTTCTCCGGGCAGACCCGTCAGCTGCTGGACGTGGGCATGCTGGGCAACCGTGAGCATGCCCGGAGCGGTGAGCTGCGGCTCTTCGCCGGCGGCTCCACGGATGCCTTCAGCACCGGGCGCCCGCTGCTGGAGCTGCTGGGCAAGGAGGTCGTCCACCTCGGCGCCTCCGGTTCCGGAATGCGGATGAAACTGCTTCTCAATCTGCTGATGGGTATCGAGGTGCAGGCCCTGGCCGAGGCGGCCGAGCTGGGCACCGCGATGGGGCTGGACCGGCAGCAGGTCCTCGGCACCATCGCGGGCAGCGGGTTCGCCTCCCCCGTGATGGCCTTCAAGTCCCGCCGGCTGGCTTCGGGCACCTTCGACAAGCCGGACTTCCGGCTGCGGCTGATGGCCAAGGACCTGCAGCTGGCCCGGGACGCGTCGGCGGCCGCAGGTGTGCGGCTGCCGCTGGTGGAGGCCGCGGCCGACACCCACCTGAGCGCCACCGAGCAGGGATACGGCGACGACGACTGCGCGGCCGTCGTACGCGCGGTCGGGGCTGCCGCCGCAGCTCCGCAGCCCGTCTGAGAACCAGGGCCGGGGCGGCCCCCGCCGCCGCCCCGGCCCTCCCCCACCTTCCTTCTGTTCCTTCTGGAGTCCACACGTGATCATCGACATCCACGGGCACCTCTCCCCGCCCGAGGCCGCCAAGCGTTACCCCATGCCGCCCAGCCTCACCGACGTGGACGGCATGCTGGCCGCCCGGGCGCAGGCCGGCATCGACCTCACCATCATCGGCAGTCCGGTCGGCGCGGGCGCGATGGCCCGGGTCCCCGGCGTCGACAACTACGCACAGCCGAGGGACCGGCTGCGGGCCTTCCACGCCTGGATGTCCGGCCTCGTCCGCCGCTTCCCCGACCAGCTGCGCGGCTATGTGTACGCCAATCCGTTCGGCGACGACGACCATCTGGACGGCGTCCGGGAGACCCTGGCGGACCCCGCCTTCGTGGGCCTGATCACCACCTCCAGCGTCCACGGCGAGCTGCTGGGCTCCCCGCGGGCGGACTCCTTCTTCGCGCTGGCCGCGGAGGCGGGTGTACCGGTCCTGGTGCACGCCCCTGCGGAGCCGGTCGGCACCGAGCAGGTCGTGGACTTCGGGTTCGTGGAGCAGATCGGCCGGTTCGGGGACGTCACCGCGGGGCTGGCCATGGTCGCCTTCGCGGGCTGGCTGGAGAAATACCCCGAGCTGCGGCTGATCGGCGCGACCGGCGGCGGCGCGCTGGCGCTGCTGCCCGACCGGCTGCAGACGGCGGCACGGCCGCGGCACTGGGGCTCGGAGCCGCCCGGCGCGCCCGGGGGCGGCGCCCCGGCGCGGCCGTCGGCCGCGGCGGCCGATCCCGGGGCGGCGCTGCGCCGTCTCTATGTCGACACCAGCGCCTACAGCACCGCTCATCTGCAGCTGAACGCGGAGGTGCTGGGACCCGAGCGGATGCTCTTCGGCACCGACTCCCCGCCGCTGGCCTGTCCCCTGGAGGAGGTGCTGCGCGCCGTGGAGAAGCTGCCGCTGGACGACGCGTCCCGGCAGCTGGTCCTCGGCGGCAACGCCGAGGCGCTGTTCGACCTGGAGGCGCGGCCGTGACCAGTACCGAGTCATGGGCCGTCGAAGCCACCTGCCCGTTCCCGGCCGCGGCCGCCGAGGCGGCGGCGCTGGGCCGCCCGGAGTTCCGCCGCGATCCGCACCCCGTCTACGCCGAGCTGCGGGAGGGCGCGCCGGTCTGCCCGCTGCGGCCGCCGCACGGCCTGGAGACGTACCTGATCACCCGTTACGAGGACGCTCGCAGCGCGCTGGCGGACCCGCGGCTGAGCAAGGACATGTACGGGGCGATGGACTCCTACCGGAGGATCTTCGGCGAGGACTCCACCGCCATGGACGACCACATGCTCAACTGCGACCCGCCCAAGCACACCCGGCTGCGGCGGCTGGTCGGCTCCACCTTCACCCCGCGCCGGGTCGAGTCGCTGCGGCCGCGGGTGCAGCAGGCGGCGACGGCGCTGCTGGAGTCCTGCCCCCCGCACGAACCGGTGGACCTGCTGGAGGCCTTCGCCTTCGCGCTGCCCGTGCTGGTGATCTGCGACCTGCTGGGCATCCCTGCCGAGGACCGCGCCGTGGTGCAGGGGTGGTCCACCACCGTCGCCAGGACCGGCTTCGACCCCCGGTCCAGGCAGGCCGGCCGGCGGGCCGAGGGGGAGCTGCAGCGGTACTTCGCCGGACTGATCTCCCACAAGCGCCAGCACCCCGGCGACGACCTGCTGAGCGCGCTCACCCGGGCCCGGGACGGCAACGGGCGGCTGAGCGAGCAGGAGCTGGTCTCGACCGCCTGGCTGCTGCTCTTCGCCGGGCACAAGACCACCGCGTACCTGATCGGCAACGCCGTCCACCATCTGCTCGGTCATCCGGGGCAGCTCCAGCGGCTGCGGGAGCGCCCGGAGCTGATGGAGAGCGCGGTCGAGGAGCTGCTGCGGTTCGACGGCTCGGTGGAGAGCGCCACCTTCCGCTACGCCGCCGAGGACCTCACCATCGGGGGCACCCGCATTCCCAAGGGGGCGCTCGTCCAGATCTCGCTCAGCTCGGCCAACCGCGACCCGGAGAAGTTCGACGCCCCGGACCTGCTGGACATCGAGCGGGCCGGCGGTGCCCACAGCGCCCATCTGGGGTTCGGGCACGGCATCCACTACTGCCTGGGTGCGCCGCTGGCACGGATGGAGACCCAGATCGCGCTGGCCACCCTCTTCGGCCGCTTTCCGCGGGTGGCCCCGGCGGACCCCGGGGCCCCGGCACGCTGGCTGGAGGTGCCCTTCCCCGCCTTCCGGGGGCTGGCGGAGCTCCCGGTGGTGCTGGACCCGGCCCGGTAGCGCGGCTCCGGCGTACCGGGGGCGGGCCGAGCCGCCCCCGGTACGCAGCCGGGGTCGGCAGCCGGGGAGCCGGCGGGGCTTCGGCGCCGGCACGTGCACGCCGTACCCGAACGGCACGGCCACCTTGAGCCGGACCGGGACCGGCAGCCCCGGCGGGGGTCCGCTCAGGGGGCCTTGAAGAGCATCGGGAAGCCCGGCGCCCGCCAGGGCCTGCGGCCCCAGGACAGCACCTTGCCGCGGGCCATGACCGACAGCAGTCCCGTCCGGCCGAGGGCCAGCAGGAAGAAGGCCACGGGCTCGATCGAGATGGTGCAGTCGGGGCGGCGGGACGGCTCGGTGGTGACGGTGGCGGCGCCGTCGGCGATCGTGACCGCGAAGCGGGATCCACCGCGCAGCCGTATCGCATAGCAGCCGTGGTGCCCGGCCGCGGCACTCGGGTCGATCACCAGGGGCATGCCCGCGAGCAGGAAGGGCATGCACAGCTCCACCCGCGCACGGTCGAGGCGGTACGGACGCCCGAGCGCGCGGGCGATGTCATAGCCGTGGGCGAGCATATGGGTCAGCAGATAGCAGCCGAGGGTGCCCAGGTCCATGGGACCCAGCGGCGTCACCACCGGCGCGGTCGCGGGCCGCCGGGCGGCGGCGCGGACGAAGTCGCGGGCGTGCCCGGTGATCGCCTGGGCCAGCACCGCGGTGTCGCGCTCGGTGAACGCGGCCAGCGACCGGGCGTTGGCCTCGGCGAGGCTGCCCGGGGTGCCGTCGCCGTAGCGGCGCTCGCGGCCGTCGGCGGCGTCCGCCATCAGCTCGTTGGCCACGGCGAGGTGCGCCGCGGCCTCGCCGACGCTCCACTCCGCCCCGGGGATGCGGCGCCCGGCGCCGTCGGGGCGGGTCCGCAGCAGGTCGGCGATCTCCTCGGCGACGGCGGTGACGGCGTCGAGCAGCGGGGCGCCGGCTGCCGCTGCGGCGTGGGGTGCGGTCATGGGGCTGAAGCCTGGGGCAGGGCGGGGGTCGCTGTCCAGACCTGGCGCACGATCGCCCGCGCGGCTGTGACCTGGAGGGTTCCCTCTTGAGGCCCGGCGCGGGGGAAGCAGCCGGGGCCGCACGGGCGCACCGCGCCGCCGCCGTCACCGGTGCCCGGGCGGGCACGCCGTCACGCCGTACGGTCCCAGGCCTCCGGCAGGACCGGGTCCAGGAAGGGGGCGCCGCTGGTCCAGCGCTCCAGCTCGTCCAGCGCGAAGTCCGCCATGCGGCGTAGCTCGCCGCCCATCGAACCGGCGATGTGCGGGGTGAGCAGCACGTTCGGCAGGGTGTAGAGCACCGAGGAGGCCGGCAGCACCTCGGGCGAGGTGACGTCGAGCACCGCGTCGATCCGGCCGGAGACGAGTTCCTCCTCCAGCGCCTGCTGGTCGACCAGCGCACCCCGGGCGGTGTTGATCAGGGTGGCCCCGTCGGGCATGGCGGCCAGCAGCGCCCGGGAGACCAGGCCCTCGGTGCCGGGGAGCCACGGAGCGTGCACGCTGATCACGTCACTGGTGGCGAACAGCTCGGGCAGCGCGGTGAGCCGGGCGCCCAGCCGGGCGGCCTCGTCCGGCTCCACCCAGGGATCGCTGAGCAGGACCTCCAGGTCGAACGGGCGCAGCAGTCCGATCACCCGGCGGCCGATGCGGGAGGCCCCGATGATGCCGATCCGCCGGCGGTAGTTACCCGCCCCCGCGAGCCTGGCGTGCCAGTCGGTGGTGCGGCCGCGGTGGCTGCGGTAGGCGTCCCTGGCGGGCAGCACCCGCTTGTTGGCGAAGAGGATCGCGGCCAGGGTGTACTCGGCGACCGGGACCGCGTTGGCCGCGGCGGCCGAGGTGACCTGGATGCCGCGTCGCCAGCAGGCCTCGGTGACATGGTGCTTGACCGTCCCGGCGGTGTGGACGACGGCGCGCAGCCGGGGGGCGGACCGCAGCACCTCCTCGTCCAGCGGCGGGCAGCCCCAGCCGGTGACCAGCACCTCGGCGCGGGCCAGGGCGGCGCAGGCCGGTGCGGTGGTGAGGTCGTCCAGGACCAAATCGAGGTCGACGTCGACCAGTTCGAGGAGGCGCCGGCGGGCGTCGGCGCCGAGGACGGCGGAGGCCGTCGCGGGGCTCATGGCGAGGACCGCCGCGGGGCGGGGGGTGCGGCCGCCGGTCATCGGACGGCCACCCGGGCGTCCGCGGTCGTGTGCTGCTCACTGCGCGGTGCCCCGGTGGAGTCGCGCACCACCAGCCGGGGCTGGAGGACGATCTGCCGTACCGGAGGGCCGCCGGGTGCGCCGAGGCGGTCCAGCAGCGCGGCAGCCGCCGTCCGTCCCAGCTCGAACTTGGGCGGGGCCACGGCGGTGAGCGGCACCTCGGCGAAGGCGGCGACCTCGTCGTCGTAGGTGATCACCGCGAGGTCCTCGGGGACCCGGACGCCGTGCGCCCGCAGGCGCTGGAGCAGCAGGATGGCCTCCCGGTCGGGGTGCACCAGGGCGGCGGTGGCGCCCGAGTCCCGGCAGGCCTGCGCGAAGGCGTCGGCGCCGCTCCGGTCGGTGCCGCGCCCGGGCGCCACCACCGGTGCGGAGCCGTCCAGCCCCAGCAGCCGGACCGCCTCGGCGTGGCCCTCCGCCACCAGGTCCGCGGTGGGGGTGGCGTGGGCGAGGAGGGCGACGCGGCGGTGCCCCTGTGCGGCAAGGTGCTCGACCGCCCGGTAGGCGCCCTGGCGGTGGTCGCTGAGGACGCACTCGGCGTGGTCGAAGACCTCGGCCGAGCGGCGTTCGACCAGGACGTAGGGCAGGCCGGAGCGCTCCAGGAGGTCCCCGACCGGAGCGGGGACCACCGGGCCCTCGGCGGTGGTCACCAGGAGGCCGCTGCTGCCGGAGCGGATCAGGTCGCGCAGCTGGTCGAGGTCGCGGCCGGGGTCGTAGTCGGTGACGCCGAGCACCAGCCTCGCCCCGGCGCGGGCGGCGGCGTTCTGCGCGCCGCGGATCACCTCGGGGTAGTAGTAGGTCGTGGAGGGCACCAGCATGCCGAGGACCGCTCCGGCGGCCCAGGGGCCGGCCTCGGTGCGCTCGGCCCCGCGCGGGGCTGCGGGGCCGGGTTCCGCGCCGCCGGGCGGCACCGCACCGCCGCGGACCCGGGTCAGTTTCCCCTGGCCCTCCAGGAGTTCCAGGTCGCGCCGGACGGTCCCGTCGGAGACCCCGAGTCCGGCGACCACGTCCGCGACCCGGATCGCCCCATGGGCACGCAGCCGCTCCAGAACGTAGTCATACCGCTGTTGTGCGAGCACGTTCCCTCCGTCCCGTCCGGCGCCGCTGCGGCTCGTGCCCCGCTCCGCCCTGCGTCGCGCATCGGAAACTAACAGGTTTCTACGGGTTCCGGCTGAAGTTGTTGACCCCTTGCGGATCACTGGGCATCGTGGGCGACTGCGCGAAAGGAGCCCACCGATGCGCACCGTCGGCACCCCTGCCGGGAAACTCCCAACTCCGCTGCAGGGCCTGCCCCCTGACGACAGGGCGCTCTCGCCGCACACCGGCTGGACCCGCGCCCACTGGGAGCAGCTGGCCGACCGCATGCTGGACGCCGTACGGCCGTGGGCGACACCGCACCAGGCGCTGATCCACCTCCCCGGACCGGTGAGCGGATCGGGACGGCACAGCGACGGGTTGGAGGGCTACGCCCGGACCTTTCTGCTGGCGGCCTTCCGCATCGCCGGGGCGGACGGCTGCGGCCGCACCGCGGAAGGCCTGGCCGAGCGCTACGCCCGCGGTCTGGCCGCCGGTACCGACCCGGCCTCGCCGGAGCGCTGGCCGCGGCTGTCGGAGTGCGGCCAGGCCAAGGTGGAGGCCGCCTCCGTCGCCCTGGCCCTGCACGAGACCCGGCCCTGGATCTGGGACCGCCTGGACGGCCCGGTGCGGGACCGGGTCGTCACCTGGTTCTCGGAGATGGTGGGAGCGCAGGTCCCGGACAACAACTGGGTCTGGTTCCAGGCGATCGTCGAGGCGTTTCTGCGCTCCGTCGGCGGCCCCTGGGACCAGGCCGACATCGAGCACGCCCTCGCCCGCACCGAGAGCTGGTACGCGGGCGGCGGCTGGTATGCCGACGGGGCCGACACCCCGCCGCCGCTGCGCAACTTCGACCACTACAGCGGATGGGCGCTGCACCTCTACCCGCTCTGGTACTGCCGCATCTCCGGCGAGGCCGCCGAGCCGGGACTCGCCGACCGGTACCGCGCCCGGCTCCGCGCGTATCTGACGGATCTTCAGTACCTGGTCGGCGCGGACGGCTCACCGCTGTACCAGGGCCGCTCGCTCACCTACCGCCACGCCGCCGCGGCACCGTTCTGGTCCGGCCAGATCTTCGGCGCCGGCGCGCTCACCCCGGGCCTGACCCGGCGGATCGGCAGCGGAATGCTGCGGTACTTCACCGAGCGCGGCAGCCTGGACCGGCGTGGCCTGCTCTCCCTCGGCTGGCACGGCGAGCACCTGCCGATCCGGCAGAACTACTCCGGGCCCGCCTCGCCCTACTGGGCGTCCAAGGGGTTCGCCGGGCTGCTGCTGCCGGCCGGCCACCCCGTCTGGACCGCCGTGGAGGAACCGCTGCCGGTGGAGCGCGGCGACTTCGTACGCACCCTGCACGCCCCCGGCTGGATCGCCTCCGGCACCCGCGCCGACGGCATCGTCAGAATCGCCAACCACGGCTCCGACCACGCCGACCAGGGCCCGGTCAGCGGGCACGCCTACGACCCCTTCTACTGCCGCTGGGCCTACTCCACCGCGACCGGTCCCGAACTCGGCGGCC
>NZ_LIQR01000331.1 GCF_001418575.1 Peterkaempfera griseoplana | reverse complement strand
CTGGTGGGGGGAGTGCTGGTCGGCGGAGTACTGGTGGGCGGCGTGGTGGGGGTGTCCGTGGTGTCGCCGTAGATGATCCCCCGGCCGTTGGTGGAGACGTACACCCGGCCGTAGACCCGCGGGTCACCGGTGATCGCGGCGCCGGTCCAGCCCCACTGGTGCTGGTCGTCGTTGATCCGCACCCAGCTGGCTCCGGCGTCGTCCGAGCGGTAGATGCCCCGCACTCCGCCGATCTTGGCGCTGGAGTACAGCGCCGGGTAGGAGCGGCCCGGGGCGGCCTTGCCGAAGCCGATGGAGTCGGCCTGGTCCACTCCGGAGATCTTGGTGAAGTGCGCCCCGGAGTCGGTGGAGTGCCACAGGCCGTAGCTGCCGCTGGTGTCACCGCCGGCCAGCCAGACGTCGCCCTCGACACCGGGGACGGCCTTCAGCCGGACCGGGCCCGAGGCGGGCAGGCCGGTGGCCGCACTGGCGGTGAAGGTCGCTCCGCCGTCGGTGCTGGTGTAGAACGTGCCGGCCGAGAAGGCGTAGAACTTCTTGGCGTTCACCCGGTCGGACGCCACGCGGGCGCCGCGCGGGACCCCGCTGGACGAGGTCCAGGAGCTGCCGCCGAAGGCGGAGACGGAGACGGCTGCGCCGTCCGGGCTCCAGAGCACCTTGGAACCGTCGGCCGCCAGCGCCACGTCGCCGCCGCCGGAGGTGCCGGAGGGCTCGTTGCTGCCCTGGTACCAGTCGGCGCCGTTGTCGCCTGAGAAGGCGATCCGCTTGGAGGTGGAGGAGGAGTCCACATTGCCGACCCGGACCACCTGCAGCGGGTTGGACTCCGCGTAGTCCAGCGAGGTGCTGGTGGTGAAGGTGGGCGACTGGTACATCATCGCCGGGACCTTGGTGACGTCGGTGTGCCGGAAGCCGCCGATGTCACCGAGCGCGCTCAGGAGCGGCGCACCGCTGGGCGGGCTGACCAGGTCGTTGACCGCGGTCTCCTCCAGGCCCTGCACCATCGGCTTGATGGTGATCTTGCTGCCGGAGTCCCAGTTGGTGAGGTTGTCGGAGCCGTAGAGGGTGGCGCCGGTGCCGTACATCATCCGGTTGGAGTCGAACGGGTCGATCTCCAGCGACTCCGTCATCCAGCCCAGCTTGGGCGTCTCCTCGGGCGGCGAGGGGTTGCCGCCGAAGGTCAGCCAGGGCGACGAGGAGATGTCCATCGTGTACTGGTCGACCCGGGTCGGGTAGCTGCTGTAGTCCCAGATCTTCTTCCAGGTGGCGCCGCCGTCGGTGGAGCGGAAGATCTGGGTGTCCGGCCACCAGGAGCTGTAACCGGTCACCATCAGGGTGTTCGGGTGCTGCCGGTCGATGGTCAGACCGCTGTAGCCGAAGTAGTCGTCCCCGCCTGAGTCATCGGAGGGCACGGGGCTGATGCGGGTCCAGGTGCCGGTGGCGGTGGCGTACTTCCACACGTCGCCCGCGGAGCCGTCGTAGGGGCCGCCGGTGTCGCTGGTGGAGATGTACAGATAGCCGTTCACCGGGTCCATGACGCCCTTGTGCGGCAGGTAGCCGGTGGGCTGCCCGGCCACCCGGGACCAGGTCGCACCGCCGTCGGTGGAGCGGTAGATGCTGTTGGCCTTGTCGGCGACGCCGACGTAGACGGTCTGGGTGGCGCTGCCGCTGGTACCGGTGCGCTTGTCGAAGGTCACCCAGAGCACGCCCTGGTTGTCGCTCTGGTAGCCGGTGGTGTCCGTGGGGTCGGCGGCGTAGTTCCCCGGGTTGGGGAAGGAGGTCACCTGCGACCAGGTGACGCCGTAGTCGGTGGAGCGCCACAGGCCCTTGCCGCTGGGCGCGCCGAAGTACAGCACGCTGTCCTTGTTGGGGTCGATCGCCAGCCGCTCGCCCTCGCCGCGGCCGGGCATGTTGCCGCCGATCTTGAACGGCAGGACGGTCCGCTGCCAGGTGGCGCCCTTGTCGCTGGAGCGCAGGATGGCGCCGTTGTTGGGGTCCCAGCTGTTGGTGTAGTTGCCGGCCGCGACGTACACCCGGTTGGTCTGCACCGGGTCGGTCGCCAGGCTGGCGACACCGGTGTAGCTCCAGTCGTCCCAGCCCACCGAGTCCAGCAGCGGGATCCACTTCTTGGTGGTGGGGTCCTGGCGGTAGGCGCCGCCGATGTCGGTCCTGGCGTACACCAGGCCCTTCTCGGTCTGGTTGAAGACGATGCCGGGGACGAAGCCGCCCCCGTCGATGCGCACATTGTTCCAGGTGTACGACGAGGACGCCGTGGAGGCGGCGGAGGCGGTGCTCGCCCCGGCTCCGGAGAGCCAGGTCAGGCCCATTCCGGTGGCCACCGTCATGGCGACCACTGTCGCCCTGACGCGTTTGTCCATGGGTGCGGACTCCAGACATGTCGGGCCCGCGCTGCGAGGAGGCCAGCGCAGCTCCCCCGGGGAGGCGGGGGAGTGCGCGGCCGATACGCCCGCAGCGTTCACTGGCTCGCCGCACCGGACAGGGTGCGCGGGCGTGGTGGTGGGACCGGGCGGGGCCCGGTCGCGGGAGCGGCCCGCGCGACAGGGGGTGCGGGGCCGTTTCCCGCAGACGAGAGGGTACTTGGCGCCGCCGGGGCAGCAGAAGACATCCGAGGTGTCCGGGGGGTGGCCGACTCCGGCCACCGGACATCACCCGTACGGGGGACACCGTCAGGACGGAGGTTCGCACAGACGGCAGCCATTCGAGCACACCCGCACGGCCCGTGCGGGCTTTTCGGCGAACCTCCGGTGACCGGTTCACAACGGTGAGTAGCGTCCCCGCCACGCCGCTCCACCGAGGGAGGCCCCATGGGCGACATGAACCACTTCAGCTTCGGCTGGCTCACCCCCGTGCTGTCCTATGTGATGGCCTGCGTGGGCTCGGCGCTCGGCCTGCGGTGCACGGTGCGCGCGCTGGCCGCCACCGGGGCCGCCCGCCGCAACTGGCTGCTCACCGCCGCCGCGGCGATCGGCTCCGGCATCTGGACCATGCACTTCGTGGCGATGCTGGGCTTCAGCGTCTCCGGCACCGAACTGCGCTACAACGTCCCGCTCACCGTGCTCAGCCTGCTGGTCGCGATGCTGGTCACCGGCCTCGGGGTGTTCGCGGTGGGCTACGGCCGGCACCGCGGCCGGGCCCTGGCCGTCGGCGGCCTCACCACCGGCATCGGTGTGGCGTGCATGCACTACATCGGCATGGCCGCGGTACGGATCCACGGTTCGCTCGGCTATGCGCCGCTGCCGGTCGCCCTCTCGGTGCTGATCGCCGTTGGCGCCGCCACCGCGGCGCTCTGGGCCGCCCTCACCGTCCGCGGCGGAACGGCCGCGGCCGGCGCCTCCCTGGTCATGGGGCTGGCGGTGAGCAGCATGCACTACACCGGGATGGCGGCCGTCCACATCCGGATGCAGCCCGGACGCACCGCGCTGGGCGGGGCCACAGCGATGGAGTTCATCTTCCCGCTGGCCGTGGGGCTGGGTTCGTTCCTCTTCCTCACCTCGGCCTTCGTGGCCCTCTCGCCCACCGCCCGGGAACGCGCCGCATCGGCCTCCGCCGAGGAACTGCGCAACGACCCGGCCGTCGTCTGATCCGGCGTCACGCCACCCAACCAGCGGGAACGAGGATTCCATGCGACTTCGCCGCAGGCCGTCCGGCGGCGCGCCCAGCGCAGCCGCCGCAGGAACGGCCGCCGTACGCCGCCCCACCGGCGGGGCCGCCGGGGCGCCCGCCGCCGGGTCGCACCGGCGCGGCGCCCATGCCGGGCAGCCCGCCACCGAGGACCACCGGGCGCCCCGGGGCCCCGCGCCGGCCGGGGACACGCCCCCGCCCCGGCCGGCGCGGTCCGGCGCCGGCCCGGTGCCGCGGCCCGCAAGGTTCGCCCTGCGTCTGCGCTCCGTACGGGCGAAGATCGTCGCCCTGCTGATGGTGCCGGTGGTGTCGCTGATGGCCCTGTGGGCCTTCGCCACCGTCAACACCGTGCAGGACATCTGGAACCTGCTGCACTTCAAGGAGGTGCACAGCACCCTGCTGAACCCGGTCGCCGACACCGTCACCGCCCTCCAGGCCGAACGCACCGCCGCCGCCCGCTACCTGGCCGCGCCCACCCCCGCCACGGGCGCCGCCGTCCGCGACCGCGCCACCGCCACCGACCGGGCCGCCGCCCCGCTGGCCCTGGGCCGCGACTACAACAGCGCCGACGCCGCAGGACTCGGCCAGGACGCCGCCGCCAGGGTCTCCGCACTGGTCGACCGGCTGAGCACCCTCGCCGCGCTGCGCAAGCGGATCCAGTCGCGGTCGGTGGACTGGCCGGCCGCCTACCGCGACTACAACACCGTGATCGACCAGGCCTTCGACGTCAGCGGCTCACTGACGGGACTTCAGGACCAGCAGGCCGCCTCCGACGCCAGGGTGCTGCTGGAGTTCTCCCGCGGCCGGGAGATGCTGGCCCGCGAGGACGCCCTGCTCACCGCGGCCCGGCCCGCCGGGCGGCTGGACGGCGCCCAGCACCGGGAGTTCGACGGCGCCGCGTACTCCCGCCGGGACCTCTTCCGGCAGTCCGCCGCCGATCTGCGGCCCGCCGACCGCTCCGCCTGGCAGCGGGTCGCCGACTCCTCCGAGTGGCAGGACCTCACCGCCCTCGAGGACGCGGTGGCCTCCGCCGCGGACGGCCGCCCGGCCGCCGCGGCCGCCCCCGCCGACCGCTGGGACGCCACCGCCCAGAGCACCGCCCAGCAGCTGCGCTCGGTCGAGGAGAACGCCGGCCGGGCCGCCGCCGAACGCGCCGACCCCTATGCGCTGGGCGTCCTCACCCGCTCCGGGGCCGCCGTGGGCTTCGGCCTGCTGGCCGTCCTCGCCTCACTGGTGATCTCCGTGCAGGTCGGCCGGGGCCTGGTCACCGAGCTGGTCGGGCTGCGCAACTCCGCCCTGGAACTGGCCGGCCGTCGGCTGCCCGGGGCGATGCGGCGGCTGCGGGCCGGCGAGGAGATCGACGTCGAGGCCGAGGCGCCGCTCACCACCGGTCACGGCGACGACGAGATCGGCCAGGTCGCCCTCGCCCTGGACACCGTGCAGCGGGCCGCCCTGCAGGCCGCGGCGGAGCGCGCCGAGGTGCTCTCCGGCGTCTCCGGGGTCTTCGTCAACCTGGCCCGCCGCAGCCAGGTGCTGGTGCACCGCCAGCTCACCCTGCTGGACGCCATGGAACGCCGTACCGAGGACCCCGCCGAGCTGGCCGACCTCTTCCGGCTGGACCATCTGACGACCCGTATGCGCCGTCACGCCGAAGGTCTGATCATCCTCTCCGGCGCCGCCCCGGGCCGTGCCTGGCGCCGCCCGGTGCCGCTGCTGGACGTGGTGCGCGCCGCCGTCTCCGAGGTCGAGGACTACGCGAGGGTGGAGGTGCACCGGATGCCCCATGTCTCGGTCGCCGGGCCCGCCGTCGCCGACCTCACCCACCTGGTCGCCGAACTGGTGGAGAACGCCACCGCCTTCTC
>NZ_LIQR01000330.1 GCF_001418575.1 Peterkaempfera griseoplana | reverse complement strand
GGGGGCGGCTGCGCCGGAGTAGCGGACGGGGCCGTCGGGACAGGCGTCGGCAGGGCGTTGACGCTGCTCACCGCCGCCACCGGCGCCGCGGGAACCGCCGGAGGGACGGGTGTCGTGACGACCGTCACCGGGGTGTCCGACACCCCGTCCGACAGGGTCACCCCCAGCGCCTGCTGCTCCGCGGCCAGCAACGCCCTCCCCCGGGCCGCGCGCCGCTTGAGCGGAAGCGCACCCAGCTCGACGTTCAACTCCCCCAGCTCCAGCTCGAACCACTGCCGGGTCCGGTCATCCAGCGGCCGGGCCGTGTGTCGCAGCACCACCGTCCACAGCCCCTTAGCCAGCAGGCTCACTCCCGCGCCAATCAGGCCGACGGCCGGCGAGTGCAGCAGCCACCAGCCGTGGACCGCGACCGCGGTCATGGACAGCAGCAGCGCCACGATTCCGGCGACCTGTGGTGTGCGGGCCTGCGCGGGCTCGTAGCGGGCCAGCCACTCCACGGCCATGCAGCCGATCCAGACGAGGTCGAACGCCGACGCTGCGCCGTACGCGATCGCGGCGAGGACCGCGTGGCCGAGGAGGTCGCCGACGGACGCGGTGGTCCAGGCGACCGAGGCCGCCAAGACGATGACGGCGATCACGGTGACGGCGTTCAGGACGATCTGGTCCCAGTCCCTCGGCGGGGCGGGGACGGTGTAGGTCTCGCGGACCATGCGCTCGCGGCCGTCCACGACGTGCGGGACCTGGCGCTCGAGGCGGGTGCTGCGTGCCATGGGGATGTGCTCCGTTCGTGTCGGGGGCGGGCGGTGGCCTCGGCGCTGCGCCGGGCAGTGCTGGCCTTCCGCGCCGCCACCCGGCGGCTGGTCAGGCGCAGTGCTGCTCGGGCGCCTTGCGGGGGCCGGGGATCTTGGGCAGCCAAGGGTCGTTGTCGTCGTCGGCCGCCACGGCGACGGCCGTCACCCGGCGTTCCCCGCGAGTGCGGACGCGGCCTCGGCAGCGCCCGTGGTGATGTCCTGAACAGCGTCGACGTACCCGGGACGGGGCGTCTGGACGGGCGTCGCGGCAGGCTCGGTGGCCTGGCTGGGTTCGGAAGGTGCTGCCGCACCGCTCTGGGCGGGCCTGCGATCGCTACGATCGGGCATTGGTCCTGCTCCCTGGCTTCGCGGTAGGGGGTGGGACTGGCCCCGGCCATATGGCGTTCGCGCGCCGGCCGGGGCCTTCCTTGTTGCAGGATCGAGCGTAGCCAACTTATAGCCATATGGCTAGAAGTTGGTGGAGAATGGTGACCATGGCCGGATCCGAAGGGGGGCCAGAGTTGGTGTCATTCCGGGAGCTGGCGCGCAGGCTCGTCGCCGAGAACGTGGTGGCGTCGATCAGCCATCAGCGCGTGTCACAGCTCTCTCGGGAGGATCCCGACTTCCCCGAAGTCGTCACGGTCGGAAGGTCCAGGGCAGTCGACTGGCGGGTGGCCGAGCCGTACTTCCGCCGCCGCAAGGCTGGCCAGGGACGGCGCACCGATCTGGAGAGGAAGCGCGAGGCCGAAGCCCCGCCGGAGTAGACCGCCATGCGCGCGACACAGCGGCCCCACCCGGGCGAATCGGGTGGGGCCGCAGTCGTGAGGACCGGTCAGTGCCGGTCGTCCTCGTTCCGGCACCGCCAGGAGCACCACGGCCAGTCGGCCCGGGGCGGGTGCCCACAGCACGGGTTCGCGCAACGGCGGTCTGCAGGGAGCGGAACCGGGCGCAGCATCGGGGCCGGCCCCGTGGCGGTGGCGTAGGTCATGTGATTCCCCCCGGCACCCGGCCGACCCCGCGGGTCGACGGTGGCGCGGTCGTTCAGCGCTTCTCGTTCTCGTACGTCTCGGAGCCGTCCGGCACGTGACCGGTGCCATGGCAGGCGTCGCACGCCCGCACGTTCGCGGCCTCCAGAACGCCCAGCCAGAACTGCAGCTGCTCCTCGTACGTAGCCAGAGCCTCACCGTACGTGTCGCCTGGACACTGTCCGGGACAGGCAGGTACAGCTCCCGGCGAGCGAGCACCGGCACGTTGCGGCCGCTGCGCAGCTCCTGGCCGCGCCGGCCGGTGTCGGCACGCCACCGGGACCGAGGGGTCTCGAAGGGCACCTGGATAGTGATGTAGAGGCCCTTGGGCTGGCCATCGCGGGCGTCGAAGGCGTACTGAACGTGCCTCATCTTCTTGGCCCTCTCCTGCACCTCGGAGTAGAGGCCAGGGATGCGGCCGGGCAGGTAGCGGTGGTACTGGGGGTGCTGGATGAGCGCCTTCGGGATGTCCGCGACCCAGGGCCGGTCCGGCTTGATCTCGGGGGCGTCGCCGTCCAGGAGCCGCCAGGGGCCGGCGAGCTGCTCGACGATCGGGTCGCGGGGCTTGGTGACGGGCTCGTAGAGGCGGTACGCCGCGCTGCCGTAGCTCTCCTCCAGGTCGCTGTGCTGGGTGCAGGTGAGCTCCAGCGGGAAGATCTCGGAGGCCTTGGCGGCGTCCTTGATCTTCCAGCCGACGGTCTCATCGGAGCGGTGGTAGGTCACGGTGATCGCGTCGGCGACGCGGTCTGCGGTGACGACCCACCAGTTGGCGCGCTCGCCGAGCTGTGTCATGGGGTGGCCGTCGGCGGTGACGGTGGTGGTCTGGCCGTAGTAACCGGCCTTGATGCCACTGAGGTGGTAGAAGATCCGGCCGTCCTCGCTGCGGATGGCGAAGTGCTCGAAGTCCATGCGGGGTGTCTCCTGGTCGGTGGCGCGGTGGTGGAGTACCTCCGGCCGGGTTCGAACCGGCGCGCTGCCGCTCATAACGCGGCTGCTCTGCCACTGAGCTACGGAGGCGGGGGCCCGGCCGCGGGGACAGACGGCCGGACCGGGGTGGGTCAGCCCTCGCCGGCGGTGGTGGCCTGGGCGTTGGCACCTACGGCGGCGTACCAAGCCTTGGCGTCGGCGGGCGGCATGCCGCTGTCGGCCTCGCCGTCGAGGGGTGCGGCGGTCGCCGTGGCGGCGGCGAGCGCGAGGGTGGCGTGGACCTGCGCGGCGGCGAGCAGCACGTGGGTGTCCTCGCCGACGATGAGGGCGCCGTCCGACGTCGTGCAGGCGCGCAGGAAGCTCTCGGCTTCGGTGTAGTGCTGGGGGCCGGTGGCCATGGTGTTCTCCGTGGGGTTGGGTGCCGGCGGGTCCGGTACTCCGGCGCCGTCCACTCCGACGAGCGGGGCGGGCGACGCCGGGGCGCCGGGCTCAGGCGGAGTGCGGGGTAACCGGCATGATCACGCCGCCGGTCGCATACGTCGGCGCGTCGTTGTCCTCATGCACCCACCACTGCTCCACCACCCCGTTCTCATCCGGACGCATCCAGTCCCAGCACCGGCCGTTCGCCTCGGCCTTGGCGAGGTCGTCGCAGCAGTCGCGGGCCGCCTGCTCGGTGGTGAAGAGCTCGGGCTCGGCGCCCTCGTACAGGGCGAGGTACAGGGTGGGCTGGGTGGCGGCCTCCAGCTCGGCGACATGGCGGGCAGGGTTGCGCCGCTCGGCTTCCCTCTCCGTCCAGACGGTGCCGTACTTGGACTGGTGCAGGGGAACGGCATGGCCCGCAGGCAGGGCGCACCAGTGGGCAGTGTCGGGCTCGCCGGACGGTGTGTTGCTCGGGCACAGCGAATGCTCGGTGGCGGTCTCCAGCTCGGCGACCCGCGCCCGCAGTCGCTCCACCTCGGCGGCCTGGGGCTCGAAGTGGTCGACGCAGAAGCCGAAGCCGGTCTGGCCGTACGTGAGGGTCGTGCCGAGGGCGGCGTCCCGGACCTGCCAGCCGAACTCCATGCCGCCCCGGCCGTAGGCCACGTTCTGGCGCGCCAGCACCTTCAGCGCCTCCATGCCGACGGCCTCGCGGTCCGGCAGAGGCTCCGTGCTGGACTGGTACTGCGTGCCGGTCGGGCGGGTGACGATCAGCCGGTAGGACATGGGGTTTCTCCGTTCGTTCGGTGCGGCACGGGAGGTGGGTTGGCTGCGTCCCGGGTTGGGGATGGCCGGGACACAGCCAGGCACGGGGAGAGGGCTTGCTGGGAAGGCGAGGGTGACCCGGCGGCGCTCTACCTCAACGAGGCACAGGCCCCGCCGGTCTACACATCAGTGCCGGGCACAGATCACGGCGTGGAAGGACGCGGCCGCCGTGTCGAACTCGACCTGGACACCGGAGCTGCAGATCATGCAGAGGGGCGTCATCGTCCGGATCCGGCGGTGCGCGAGCAGCGGCAGGTCAGCCGGGACGGCCCACTCCTGGGAGAGCCCGTCGACGCTGGTCGTCAGGTGGACCACGGTGTGGTCGGCGGCGAGCGACAGTGCGGTGATGACGTGTGGCCGGTCCGGGCTGTGCGGGAACGCCACGATGTCGGAGTCGGCGTACTGGGCGGCGGGGAACGTGCGGCGGCCGTGCATGTGCTGCTCCTTGCGGTGGTGGGTGGCGGCGCGGAAGCGAGTCGGTGGCCCCCTTGGGGCCGGGTCGCGTGTCCGCGCCGCCGGTCTGCGGGGTGGTCAGCCGTTGAGGACGGGGGCCAGGTGCCGGGTCCGGGCGTAGGAGCGCAGGCCCTCGTCCAGGGCGGGGTCGCTCGGGTCGTAGACGCAGACCCGGACCCATCGGCCGGTGGTGCGGTGGCGGGCCCAGGCGCGGAGCGGGTCGGCGCCGGTGCGGGCGCGCTAGGCGTCGGCGACGTGGCGGCCGTACCAGGACTGGTAGCCGTCGCGGAGGTCGCCGCCGCCGTGCTGCTCCAGGTGGTCGCCGGTGCGGATGAGGTGGCCGTCGGCGAGGACGGTGCCGGTGTCGCCGTCGATGAGGGCGAAGAGGGTGGCGACGTCGAGTTGGGCGGCGGCTCGGATGGCGGCGGCGAGGCGGCGGATGGAGCGGCGGGCGCTGGCAGACATGGCGTTCCCTCTCGGGTTGCCGGTCGGGCGGTGCGCCCTTCCTTGTAGCTACAAATCTAACGCCTACGTAGCTACAAAACAAGCCGAACCACCCAAGTCATGTAGCTACATCCATCCCGCGCACCGTTGCTCGCTGTAGCTACGACCAGCTACCCTCCCCACATGGCCCCCGACAGCGCGGACTACGACAAGCCCCGTCAAATGCGCATCCCAGACGATGAGTGGGTGCCCTTCGAGGCTGCAACGAAGGCCGTCCACCCGGAGGGCCGCAGCCCCCGCGCCGCCGTCGTCCGCGAGTTCATCCGCTGGTACATGCGCCGACCCGGAGCCAAACTCCCCGACCGGCCGGCGCCCGGGCCGTGGTCCAACCCGTTCGACGGGTGCCGGTGACACCCCGTCCGGAGGCGTCTGAGCAGCGTCAACAACCACCTCCGGGCTGATTGTCGGACCTACCTGCCAAGCTGAGACCGCCTCGAAGACGAGAGCCGGGCCCCGCCACCCACAGGCGGGGCCCTGCCGCATATCGAGGCGGGAAGGAGGTGATCCGCATGTCTAAGGAGCAACGATGGCTGGCCCTGATCGGCTGCGTCGTCGGCGTGGCGGTATTGCACAAGTGGAGCGCCGCGCAGGCCAAGGCCCTCGGCGTCCCCGCAATCGCGGTCAGCGCCGCCGGCATCGTGGTCGGCAACCTTCTGGGCGATTGAGCCCGGACGCGGCCCGCCTGTCCTGCCGGAGCGGGCGGGCCGCAGCGTCGCCGCGGACGCCAAGGGCCGCCGGTCACGGTCGGGACACGATCAATCGCTTATCGCGACTCGGGGCTCCGCCCCACTGTCACCATGTGCGCACACGATCGCCACAACCACTCCGGGGGAGCAGTGCGCCGCCAGCTCATCACCATCACCGCCGCTGCGGTGACAGCCATCGCCCTCACCGCCTGCGGCAGCGGCAATACTCCCGCGAGCGCCGGCGCCTCCCCCACTGAAATCCTCACCCCCACGGCTTCCAGCGATCCAACTGAGGAGCCTGCGGACGACACCCCCACCGAAGACACCGCAGAGGAGCCCGGGCCCGAGACGGACATCAACACTGCAGCCGACGCCAACGGCTGGTCGTGGGACGACGGCACCTACGACACGCCAGCTGACGAGGTCCAAGACATTTGCGACACCCTGGACGACCTCAAGAGCGAGGACGCGCACGACAACTTCTCGCAGTGGCTTGTCGACGGGGAACACACCGACGACGGGAAGCTGCTCAAGGGTGGCATCCCGAAGCTGTGCCCGGGGTGGAAGAAGGTCGTGACCGCGGCCCTGAACGGTACCTACGAGCACTGGTACTCCAACGGCAAGTACGAGGTCGGC
The DNA here is from genome assembly GCF_001418575.1 of Peterkaempfera griseoplana. GTDB lineage: Bacteria > Actinomycetota > Actinomycetes > Streptomycetales > Streptomycetaceae > Peterkaempfera > Peterkaempfera griseoplana. The sequence goes on along the minus strand of NZ_LIQR01000330.1, from coordinate 11,897 downwards.
AAGGACATCAAGCCGGGCACGTACCGGACCAAGGGCGACCTGGAGGACTGCTACTGGGAGCGGTTGACCCGGTCCGGGGAGATCATCGCCAACAACTTCGCCTCTGCGGCCAGGGAGATCACGGTGACGGTCCGGTCCTCCGATGGGATGTTCACGTCCGAGGGATGCGGGACGTGGAAGCCGGTGAAGTAGCTCGATTGCCGTGACGCCGGCCCGATCGGGTCGTTCACGAGGTAGGGGGCTGCCCGGTACACCCCCACGGGCAGCCCCTTTTCGCGCGCCAGCCCGCTGCCGCGTGAGACTGGTGTGCGGCCCGGCCGGGCGCGCCGCCGCCCCAACCTACGACCGCGATCCACTCGCGCTGACTCTCGGGACAGCGCGGGCGCAGCAGCCCTGTTCACAGTGGACTCGGGCCGCTATCGTCCTCCTGCCTCTCGAAGATCATCAAGATAGGACGGACGCGTCGATGAACAAGATTTCGGCCACGATAGGCGCCCTCGCGCTGGCAGGTGCAGTGCTCGCTGCTAACCCGGCTCCCGCCTCCGCGGCAGTCGGTACCGGCGGCTGCCCCGCATCCACGCTCTGTGTCTGGGACGGAGACGGCTTCACCGGGTTCGAAATCAAGAGCACCAGCACCAACTCCTGCTACCTGATCCAGTCAGCCTCCCCCGGGTTCAGCTCCGTCGTGTCCTACGTGAACAACCTCCCCGTGGACGCCTACGTGTGGGACACCAACGACTACAACATCTGGTACAAACACCGGACGCTGGTCTCCGGAGGCTTCAGCAGCAACATCGGCGTGACCAACCTGGGCTACCCCTTTGGCACCGTATGCGAGCAGAGCCAGAACCCCAACAGCTACTGGAACTAGGGGGCGTTGGGCCGTATGGCCCGATCCGTCCAACCGCGGCGGGGGCCGCTCCGGAATACACCGGTAGGCGGCGACCCCGCTCGCGCACGGTCTGCCGCCGCGTGAGAGATACATGGCCCGGTCGGGCAGCCCGCCCCCCACTTGCTGCCCTGGCCGGGCCCTTGCGCCCCGGTGGTCACCGTGGCCCGGGCGCCGCAGCATAGAGATCGTGACCGAGTCGCCTCCGCCCCCGAACGTCCCACCAGGCTGGCCCCGCGAGGTGACCCCACCCGGCACCGAGGGCTGGGAAGACTCCGCCGCGCGCTGGCTCATCCAGTGGATGCCGCCCGGCTACCGACGCCACGGCGTCCTGCGGCAGGAACCCGCGATCCTCGCGTACATGGCACAGCGGGAGATCGAGGCCTCGCTCAACGCGGCCAGGCGCGGGTTCTCCACCACCCGCGCCGACCTCCGCGAGGCGGGCCTGGAGCCGGACGTCATCGAGAAGGCGCTCAGCGTGTACTCCGAGGAGGGAGCGCGTCTCGCGCAGCTGGAGCAGCAGGTCGGCATGCTCGCGGACGCGTTGATCCGTGGGGTGCGGTGGCGGCCGCCGCCTCGGCGTACCCAGGACGACAGCAGCCGGCGCCGCGGCGGCATGGGATAGAACGTGCCACCGCAGCGGGGTGCACCGCCTTCGGCATACGCCACAGCCTGCGTGGCCACCCCGCTACCGCATCCCTCAGCCGAGGCTGTCCCAACAGTACTGAGGCTCGTAAATCCCGTCACCGTCGTCGTCGATCTGGAGGTCGTTGAGGTTGGCCGCCGCGGTCCAGCCGTAGAGGTCGGTTCCCTCCAGGCGGCCGTACCACCACACGTTGCCGTACTGGTTGAGGACCCAGCACCACCCATAGAACTTGGTCCCCGCCGAGGCATATGCGCCGTAGTCGCAGGCAGACTCCTCGCCCTGACGGAGATAGGTGCTGATTTTGAACGTGCCACCGCCCTCGCCGTTGGTTCGGGGGTCCCAGTAGGTGCACCCGCTAGCGTTTGCGGTGGGCGCTGCTACGACGCTGACGCCGAGCGCAAGGCTTGTAGTCAGGAGCGTGGCCGCTATGCGCTTCGGTAGGCGACGGGCGCTTGCCTTGAACATGATGCTCTCCAAAGACCTGGGCGATCTTGCGGCGACGATCATGGCACTGTCGACTCTTCCTTGGCCAGCCTCAATCTTTCGTGGCCGTCCGTCGGCTCCTGCGGGTCGATTCGGCTTGCCGGAGCGGGTGGCGGGCAGGCTGTTGGCCCGGCTGTCGCGTTGGGTGAGCGCCGGGCTCCCTGCTCCAGGTGGGTCGAGGGATTCGGCGGTGTAGAGCGCTGACGCTAGTCAGCCGGGAGTCCGTAGCGCCCGCAGGGGGTCGGACGCGTCGTCTGCGATCACTCTGGTCTACGTCAGTGCTGGGCGAGGCGGAGGTAGCGCTGGCCGCCCGTGGTGGCGAGCTGTTCTGCGGCGGACATCCGCAGCCGTAGCCGTTTGAGTTCCCAGCGGTGGGCTTCGACGGCCAGGGCGATCTGGACGATCTCCAGCCAGACCCGGTTCTGTGCGGCCCGGCGCAGCGGGAGATTGCGAGGCGGTGCTGCTGGCCGCACCGATCCCCGGGGCGGCCGCTCCCGGTGGCGGCCCCGGCCGAGACGGGATGGGATAGAGGCAGCGGCCCGGTCTCTGGCAGGACGCCGGGCCGCCCTTGCCCGCGGGAGGTGACCGGTGCCGCAGACCATCGCCAAAGTCCACATCAGCTTCGGTCTGGTCAGCATCCCGGTGACCGTGTTCTCCGCGACCGAGCAGCATGCCGTGCCGCTGCACCAGGTCCACGCCCGGGACGGCGCCCGGATCCGCATGCGCCGCTTTTGCGAGGCCGAGGGTGTCGAGGTGCCGTACCACGAGGTGGTGCGCGGCTACGAAGCCCCAGACGGCCGCACTGTCATCCTCACCAAAGACGACCTCGCAGACCTCCCGCTCCCCACCACCAAGAGCATCGAAGTCCTCGCCTTCGTCGCCGCCACCGACATCGACCCCCTTGCCTACGACAAGCCCTACTACCTCGGCGCCGACGGTTCGGCCGCCGGCCGCCCCTACGTCCTGCTGCGGGACGCCCTCGCCGAGTCCGGGCAGGTCGCGATCTGCCGCGTCGCGATCCGCACCCGCGAGAGTCTGGCGGTCCTCCAGGTCCGCGACGATGTCCTGGTCCTCCACACGCTGCTGTGGCCCGACGAGATCCGCCCCACCGCAGGCATCGCCCCCGCTGCGCCCGAGCCACGCCGCCAGGAGCTGCAGATGGCCCGGTCCCTGATGCAGGTGATCTCGGAGGACTTCCGCCTTGAGGAGCAGCGGGACGAGTACCGGCACGCCCTGGAGAAGGTCGTCGAGGCGAAGCTGGCCGGTGTCGAGCCGCCCCACGCGCCCGGCGCCCAGGTGCTGCCCGCCGGGGTGGTGGACCTGATGGCCGCGTTGCAGGCCTCCGTCGACGAGGCCCAGCGCAGCCGGCATCCCGATGAGGCGCCACCCGCACCCGCGCAGGGCAAGACCGGCCGGAAGACCGCCGGCCAGCCAACGGGGGCACAGAAGAAGGCCGCGGCGAAGAAGACCGCCCGCAAGCGCAGCGTCGGCTGACCGCTCACTCGATCTGCACCACTGCTTCATGGTGCGTCAGGCAGATGGGTCAGATGTCGGCGCAGTCCCCGACCATGCTGGCTCCGATATGGCACGCTCTGTGGCGCCGGGGCCGCCAAGGCACGCACGCCCCGGCGGACCCAGATGGGAGCACCCCGGTGAAAACTGAGCCCAGCCCAGTCGGCGCCTTCCGCCTGATCGTGACAGGCGGCGGGACCGGCGGCCACACCTACCCCGCGTTGACCGCGGTGCGAACGCTGCAGGCCCGTCTGGCGGCCGAGGGGCGGGCGCTGGATGTGCTCTGGGTCGGCACCGCCGACGGCCTGGAGGCCCGCGTGGCGGCCGCCGAGGGGATCGCGTTCGAGGCGGTGGCGACCGGCAAGCTGCGGCGCTCCAGCAACCCGCTGAAGATGCTGTCCCCCGCGAACATCAAGGACATGGGCCGGGTGCCGCTCGGTGTGGCGCAGGCCCGGTCGATCATCTCGCGGTTCCGCCCCGACGTGGTGCTCGCGACCGGCGGGTACGTCGCCGTGCCGGTCGGCCTGGCCGCGCGGCTGTGCCACCGTCCCCTGGTGGTCCACGAGCAGACGGTGCGCCTCGGGCTGGCGAACCGCACCCTCGCCCCTCGGGCGACCCGGGTCGCGGTCTCCTCGGAGTCCACGTTGCCGCTGCTGCCGGAGGCGGCCCGCGGCGCCGCGGTGGTCACCGGCAACCCTGTGCGGCCTGAGGTGCTGGCCGGGCACGCTGACAAGGCGGTCCAAGCGCTGGGGCTGCACGGCTTCGACCGTGCTCTACCCACCATCTACGTCACGGGCGGAGCCCAGGGCTCACAGCAGATCAACACGCTGGTGAGCGGTGTCCTGCCGTGGTTGCTGGAACGCGCCAACGTCATCCACCAGTGCGGGCCGGCCAACGTGACCGACCTGCGGCACCAGGCCGCAGGCCTGCCCCAGTCGCTGACGGGCCGCTACTACCTGGCCGGGTTCGTCGGCCCGGAGCTGCCCGACGTCCTGGCGCTGGCCGATGTGGTGGTCTCCCGCAGCGGAGCGGGCACGCTCGCCGAGCTGACCGCGCTGGGCAAGGCGGCGGTCTTCGTCCCGCTGGCCACGTCGGCCGGGGGCGAGCAGGAGCACAACGCGCGGCATCTGCAGGAGGCGGGTGCGGCCGTGGCGCTGGTGGGCGAGGTCGGGCCGGAGGACCTGCGGCAGGCGGTGGCGTCACTGCTGGCCGATCCGGGGCGGCGTGTGGAGGTGGCCGAGCGGGCTCGGGCGCTGGGCCGCCCGGATGCGGCGGACCGGCTCGTGGACGTGGTGCTGTCCGCCGTCGGCTGACGGCTGACGGCTGACGCGGCGAGGCCCGGGACAGATGGGATGTCCCAGCCTCGCCGCGCCTGCACTCAGGTCACCGGTGCGCTCGCCGACTGCTGCCGGGTCCAGTCGCTCCGCTCCCCCAGCTGGGCGTTGTCCCGAAGGTAGTGCGTCACCGCGCGTGAGGTGTCCTGCGGGCGGGGCGTGATCTGGTCCAGGCGCGGCAGGGCGTCGGAGAGCAGCTGCTTCCCGTACTGCATGGCGCGTAGCCACACGTCCTGGACCTCGTCGGTGCCGGGCCAGATGGAGAACAGCGCCTCGGCGAGGATCGGCCCGGAGTCGATCCCCGGGTCGATGCGGTGGAGGGTGATGCCGGCGAGGTGCTCGCCGTTGCGCAGCGCCCAGTTGACCGGCCGCGCGCCCCGGTACTCGGGCAGCCGCCCGGGGTGGCAGTTGACGATCTGGTCGGTGGCGTCGATCAGCTCCCGGCCGATGATCTTGTCGTAGAGGACGCTGACCACCAGCGGGCACCGGCCGGGCTCCAGCTCCCGCCAGTCGCCGGACCGGACGATGCGGGTGAGCGGCCAGCGCTGCGCCACGTACCGGGACAGCCGCACGTCCCACTCGGGTTCGGCCGCGTTCGGCACGACGGTGTCCAGGACCGTGCCGGGCAGGGATGCGATCACCTCGCAGGCGTGGGCCGCCAGTGCGCCCTTGCCGAGGACGGCCGCGCGCCTCACCGCTGCACCGCCGCGCGTACGGCGGCCGCTACGGCCGTGACGGCCTGCTCGTCCATCGCCGGGTGGAAGGGCAGGCTCATGATCTGGTGGGCGACCTGCTCGGTGACGGGCAGGGGCCGGTACCAGGGGGCAAACGCGGGTTGGAGGTGGTTCGGCGGATAGTGCACGCCGACGCCGACGCCCTGGCCGCGGAGGTCGGCGAAGACCCGGTCGCGGCCGTTGAGTACGCGGACCACGCAGTTGAACGGGACGGTGTGGTTCACGTCAACGTCGACCAGGGCCAGGCCGTGAATGTCTGCCAGCGCGTCCCGGTAGGCCCGCCACAGTCGCTGGCGCTTGGCCTCGATCTGGTCGAAGCGGGTGAGCTGGGCGCGGCCGATCGCCGCGTTGAGCGCCGACATGGGGTACCGCAGCCCGGGACGGTCCACGGTGTAGGTCGTCGACCGGATCCGCTCGGCCTGCGGCTGCACGATGCCCAGCATCCGCAGGGCACGCAGCATCGCGGCGTCCTGCAGGCTGCGCGGGACCACCGCGCCGCCCTGCCCGCACGTCAGCGACTTGATCGGCCCGAAACTGAAGCAGGTCATCTCCCCGCTGGCGCCGACCTTCCGGGCGCCGTGGCGGGAGCCGAAGGCCTGCGCCGCGTCCTCGACCACGACGATGCCGCGCTCGGCCAGGGTCCCGACGACTCCGCCCAGGCAGACGGCCCGGCCGCCGTACAGCACCGGCATGACTGCGCGGGTGTCGCGGGTGAGCGCGTCCAGCACGGTCCGACCCGAGACGCACAGCGTGTCCGGGTCGACATCGGCGAACCGCGGCCGGGCCCCGCACGCGAGGATCGCCTGCACGCTGGCGCAGAACGTCATCGACGGGACGACGACCTCGTCACCGGGCCCGATCCCGGCGGTAAGCAGGGCGAGGTGCAGCGCGGCGGTGCCGGACTCGACGGCCACCACGTCGGGCACGCCGAGGAACGCGGCGACGTCCCGCTCGAACGCCTCGGTGATCTCGCCGTGCCCGTACTGGCCGGCGTCCAAAGCCTCGACGACAGCGGCAGCCTCTACGCCGTGCAGGTACGGCCGGGCGTTGCACCGTGCGGTTGCGGGGATGGTGGGCGCGGTCACTGCGGCACCTCCTCGCCGACGGGCGCCAGCAGGGCAGTGCGCGGCTTTGGTGCGACCGGGCGCCGCAGCTGCGGGGCCCACCGGTCGGGGTTGGCCCGGTACCAGTGCGCGGTCTCGATCAGCCCGGCGTGGAAGTCGCGGGCGGGGTTGTATCCGAGGGCGGCGAGCTTGCTCCAGTCCATGGCGTACCGCAGGTCGTTGGACAGGCGGTCCGGGATGTAGGTGACCTGGTCCCAGTCGGCGCCGCAGATTTGCAGCAGCTCTCCGGCCAGCTCTTTGCTGGACAGGTCGGTGCCGCCGCCGATGTTGTAGACCTCGCCCGGTGTGCCGCGGCGCAGGACGAGCTCGATGCCGGCGCAGTTGTCCTCGACGTGCAGCCAGTTGCGGATGTGCTGGCCGCGGTCGTGGAGGGTGACGGGCTCGCCGCGCAGCAGGCGGGTCACGAACAGCGGGATGATCTTCTCGGGGTGCTGGCAGGGCCCGTAGTTGTTCGAGGACCGGGTGACGCAGACCGGCGCCCCGTAGGTGTGCCAGTAGCTGAGGGCGATCAGGTCACTGGCCGCCTTGGACGCGGCGTAGGGGACGGTGGGGCGCAGCGGGTAGTCCTCGGTGGCCGCGCCCTGCGGCAGCGGTCCGTACACCTCGTCGGTGGAGACGTGGACGAACCGCTGGACGCCGTTGCGCATGGCTGCGTCCGCGAGGATCTGGGTGCCGTGGACGTTGGTGGTGAGGAACGTCCCGGCCGTAGTGAAGGAGCGGTCGACGTGGGACTCGGCAGCGAAGTGGACGACCGCGGTGTGCCGGGCGGTGAGGTCGTCCACGAGCTGGGTGTCGAGGACGTTGCCGTGGACGAACTCCAGCTTGGGGGAGCAGAACGCTTCTCCGAGGTTCTGGGTGCTGCCGGCGTAGGTGAGGGCGTCGAGGACTGTCACCTGGGCCACGTCGTCGGCCTGGAGCAGCCGCTTGACGAAATGCGAGCCGATGAACCCGGCGCCGCCGGTGACGAGCACGTTTCTCATGGGTTCCCCCTCTGCGGGAGTGGTGGATGCTGCTTGTGGCAGGACCTGCCGGGCACGCACCCCGGGGCTCGGTCGGAAGCGTGTGGGGCAGGCGGGACGCGTGGGGGCGGGGCGGAATATGCCATTCGGTCCGTCGGCGTCCGACAACCAGTCAACTGTCTGCTTCGGCTGGGAGGTGGCTGCCAGACTGTATGCCTGCGTAGGCCCGTGTAGGCCAGCCTGAGGGCGAGGTGCGATGCCAGCGGAAGCGACATGGAGTGAACGCATCCAAGCCGCCCGGCTGCGCCGCGGCTGGAGCCAGGCGCAACTGGCCCGCAAGCTGGGCATTGCCGAGGGGCGCGGCCCTGCGGGCCTGGACCGCGGATCGGTGTACCGGTGGGAAAAGGGGCGACGGGTACCCGACTACTGGCTGCCCTATCTGATCAACACCCTCAACCTCACAGAAACGGACAATACGGACGCAGAATCTTCGGGCGTCGCGCCTGACGTCCGAGCCTCGGATAGCGTGGCATCAGTGATCCGGTTGGGAGGGGAAGACTTGGAGCGCCGACAGTTCCTCACCGCCAGCAGCGCCTACGCGCTCGCCGCCCTGTCCCTGCCCGACCCCGACGCCGTAACCCGCCGCACCCGCGCAACCGCCATCGGCACACCAAGCAGCGTCGGCCGCGGCGAAGTACTCGCGATCCGCCAGATGACCACCGCCCTGGGCGATGCCGCCTCCGAACTCGGCGGCGGCCACGCCCGGCACCTGGCCGTCCGATACCTCACCCAGGACGTCGCGCCTTGGCTGCACGGTACCTACTCCGAGGCCACCGGCCGTGAGCTGTTCGCCGCCACCGCGCAGCTGGTCCACCTCGCCGGATGGATGGCCGGCGACGAGGGCAATCAGGGACTGGCCCAGCAGTACTACGCCCACTCCTATCGCCTGGCGGCCGAGGCCGGAGACCCCGAGCTCGCCGCGACGGCCCTGCGGGGGATGGCCGTGCAGGCGATCGACCTGGGGCAGCGGGCCGCCGCCGTGCGGCTGTCAGAGGAGTGTGTGCACTACGCGGGCAGCATCGAAGACCCGCGAGCGGTGGCGTACTACCAGGCCACGCTCGCGAACGCTGCGGCTCTGGACGGTGACCGCCGGGCCGCTACGACCGCCTTGGCGGCATCCCAGAGCGCGATCGAGGCCGCGCCGAAGGCTCCGGGTGAGTCCTGGGCGGCCCACTACGACGCGGGCCGGTGGGCTCACGAGTCCGGCATGGTCTTGGCGCGGCTGGGCGACCTCGATGCTGCCCAGGATCATCTCCGGCATGCGCTCGACATCCACGGCCTGGACCGGCGCCGTACCCGCGCGATCGTCCTTGCGGACCTGGGGCAGGTGCATCTGCGGCGGGAGAACACGGACGCGGCTCTGGAGACCTGGAGCAGCTTCCTGGACACCGCTGAAGGCATCCGCTCCATCAAGGTGACGCAGGCAGTGTCCGAGATGCGCGCCCGCCTTGCCCGGCTCCGGACGGTGCCCGCTGCGGAGCAACTCGACCAGCGGGCCGCCGCAATCGCCTGAGCCGCCACGCCACCGGGCTCCGGGAGTGAGTGGCGGAGGCCAGGGCGATTGGAGAGCGACTCGGACTGATTGTCAGACCGGACTGCGACACTGCGGGGATGCTCATCACATGCAGACCCGGCACTCACAGGGACAACCTCCGCCGGGACGTCGCCCACGTAGGCAACGAGATCGGCAACCTCCGGGGAGCCCACTTCGGCTCGGCGCACGATCGACTCCTCGCCTACCTGGGGTGGGCGAACGAAGCCGTGCGCTTGCTGGGCACGCAGATCAGCGACTCCGACCTGCGCAGCCTCGTCCTAACACCCCGGTACGACGCGCTGCTGGCGGGCGCCGCGGACCTTGGCAGCGGCACCACTGGGCCGCTCCTTAACGGCCTGCTCAACCTGGAAATGGGCCAGCGGTACGACGACTTCGAGGCGGCGTTGAAGGCGCTGGACCAGCAGATCGAGCGTTGGTCCCGGCCAGGTGTCTTTGTCGTGGCAGACAGCAGCTTCTACTGCCGGCACGAGGACAAGCTGGAGGAAGTGGACTTCGCCAAAGCGATAGGGGTCCGCGAAGAGAAGATCCACCTGCTCGTGCCTATGGTCATCGTCGATGAGCTCGACGGCCTGAAGCAGAAAGGGCAGGAACAAACACGCTGGCGGGCTGGGTACACGCTCGCGGTCCTGGACCGGGTGCTGCAGAACCCCAACCAGCCTGCGCGGCTGCGGGACGAGGACTTCTCGGCGCTCGATCACGGCGGCATTCCCCGAGGCGAGATCACGGTGGAGCTTGTTTTCGACCCGCCGGGCCACAGCCGTCTTCCGATCGAGGACGAGGAGATCATCGCCCGTGCGCTGGCGGTACAGTCGCTCGCTGGCCGCCCTGTCACCCTGGTCACCTTCGATACCGGACAGTCCATGAGGGCCCGGCAGGCTGGCCTGCGGGTGGTGAAGCTGACCACGCCGCAGGGCGAGGAGCCCGCGAAGCAAGAGAGGGCCGGCGGGGGCCGCCGACGGGGCCAGAAGGAGCCTACGGCCACCCTCGTCGAGAAGTGAGGACAGCGCTGCGCCCCGCCGGCATCGGCCGGCGGGGCGCAGCGGTGCGTGTGGTCAGCGGCGGCGGAGTGGGCTCTCCAGTGTCGTCTCGGTGTCCGGGTCCAGGAGTTTGGTCAGCGGCACGGTGTCCGCCGGCGGGCGGGGCCGCGGGAGCTCCACCGTGGGCCCGTCGATGGGGACGGCCTCAACGCCCAGGACCTCTGCCGCGCCGAGCTCCGGCGCAGCGCCGATCGACACCTCCACATGCTGCCGCGTTGACCAGCCGGTCTTCAGGAACGTGCACAGTCCCACGTACTGCAGGAAGCTGCACAGGTACAGGTTGAGGGCGGAGGACAGCGGCGCGAGCGCGAACTGGAGCAGCTGCTGCTGGTAGGTCATGTCCGGGCGGCGCACGATCAGGTACCGCAGGGACCGCAGCCATGCCAGGCCGGCCAGGTACACCAGGGACGGGAGCGCGAGGCCGCCGTTCTGCAGCGGGTGGACGATCAGGACGGTCGGCAGGACGAAGGTGTAGAGGGCGAAGCTTCCCATCTGCCACAGGACCAGCCACCATGCGGGCTTGCTGAGCGGGAAGGTCTGGAGGAGCCAGCCGCCGCCCCAGAAGAACGACCTCCACCAGCGGACTCGCTGCCTGGTGAGGTGGGACAGGTTCTCCGGCAGCAGGGTGTAGCCGACGGAGCGTTCCTGGATGACGGTGCGGCCCTCGATGAGGGCGTAGCAGGTGAGCATGCGGTCGTCTCCGCTGGCGACGCGGCGGCCCCACACGGTTTGGGTGAGGTAGTCCGGCAGGTGCCGGCGGACGACGTCGGCGCGGTAGAAGGCGAGGCCGCCGCAGTTGACTACGACGCTGCCGAGGCGGGACCAGGACGCCCGGCCGTTGAGGAACGACATCGTGAACGACAGGTCGACCATCCTGGTGAGCCAGTTCGCGCGGGCGTTGAGGCCGAGGAGGAGCCCGGCGACGCTGGTGACGTCGGTGCGGGAGAACGGTGAGATGCCCTCGGCGATGGCGTTGCGGTCCAGGACGGTGTCGGAGTCGAGGGTGACGTAGATGTCCGCGATCTGGTCGGCTCGGATGGCGAGGGCCTGAGCGTGGCGCTTGCCGATGGGGCCGGTCTCGTCGTAGGCGGTCTCCATCCCTGTGGGGGCGGTGAGGGCCCAGTCGTCGAATACCGCGGCGCAGTCCCGGTTCGAGGATCCGTTGTCGACGACGTGGAGGCGCTGAGGCAGCCGCGACTGGGCGGCGACGCTGTCCAGGAGGGCGCGGAAGGTCTTCGGGTCCTCGTTGTGCAGCGGGACGATCACGGTGACCCGGCGGGCGTCGAGCTGTCGGCGCTGCCGGGCGGAGAGGCGGACGTCCATGTGGGTGTGCGCGGCCAGGAGTGATCCGGCGAGCCAGCAGAAGCCGAGGGCGTCGATGGCGACGAGGTGACCCGGCGAGTGGATGAGCCGGTGGAGGTGGTGGTGGGCGTAGGCGGTGAGGGCGGCGGCGAGGAGGAGGGCGAGGCCGAGGTAGCGGCGCCGGCCGGCTTCGTCGTGCATGGGTGCGGGTCCTTGGGTGGTGTGGCCCCGCCCTGTGGGGGCGGGGCCGGTGGCTGGGGGG
>NZ_LIQR01000033.1 GCF_001418575.1 Peterkaempfera griseoplana | reverse complement strand
TCCGACCGGGCGATCGCCCGGGCGTCGGGCCTGGGAGCCAAGACGGTGGCGGCCATCCGCCGCCGTTCGACTGACGCCGTGCCGCAGTTGAACGCACGGGTCGGCCGGGACGGCAGGGTCCGTCCGCTGAGCAGCGTCGAGGGACGGCAGCGGGCCGCCGAGGTGATGGCCGAACGCCCCGGGGCCTCGCTGCGCGAGGTCGCGCGGATCGCCGGGATCTCCCCGGCGACCGCCGGCGACGTCCGCCGGCGGCTGGAGTCCGGGGAGGCCCCGGCGGCGGGCAGGCCCGTCGCCGTCCGCCCCGACGACACCGCCCAGGTGGTGCCCCAGGTGCCGCGGCAGCGCAGCGGCCGTACGGGGGCGCTGCTGCCCCCGGACCCCGCCTCCGTCCTGGAGAAGCTGCTGCGGGACCCGTCGCTGCGCCACCGCGAGGAGGGGCGGCACCTGCTGCGGCTGCTGCAGCAGAACGCCATCGGCGCGCAGGAGTGGGCCGAACTGACCACCGCCGTGCCGCCGCACTGCGGGGCCCTGGTGGGACGCCTCGCCCGCCAGTACGCCGAGACCTGGATGGAGTTCGCCCAGGAACTCGACGAGCGTGTGCGTTCGATCAGCTGCGAGGCGGGTGTCGGCTGAGACGGGGCGGTGCCCCGTTGACATATCGGGTACGGCCGAGGGGTGGTCCGGGCGGGGTGCTGCCGCGGACCGCCCCTCGGTCATTCATTCCCGGCGTCCCGGAACTGTTGCGGCACATCGCCGTTGATTGCCGCACCCGTTACGGAGAACTCTGCCCGACCGGCCATGAGCCCGGCCTGAGTATTGATCGAAAGTGCGCCGCCGGGTCATAGTGCTTGCGAAGCACGTTTCTTGCGCCGGCTGGGCGGACGGGTCGCCGCCGGCGCCCTGGACTTCATGTTCGTCGGCACCTGGATTTCCAGGCCGTCCCATAGTGCTGGTTTCGCCTGGGGGAGGGGCGAAGAATGGCTGATGAGCTGAAGTTCCTGCGGGCGAACGTGATCGCCGAACCGCTGGTGGACAGGTTCTGCGCCTGGCTGCACACCGTCGCCCCGGTGCAGGCGGCGATGAATCTGGCGTTTCTGCAGCTGCCACTGCTGGAGTCGCATCCGCAGTCTCCGGGGAGCCCGCTCGCGGCGGACCTCGCCCCGGATGCCTACGGCGCCGACGCCGCCGGGGACCGCACCGCGCAGGTGCGCCGGCTGGCCGAGGGCATCAGACGCGACCGGGCCGGCATCCTGCGCTTCGCCGCAGCGGTCGCCGAGGGCCAGGAGATCCTGCGGCTGAACCCCGACGGCCCCGACCTGGGCTCGCTGCAGGCCAAACTGCCCGGTGAGCTGGGCGGCCTGGTCGAACTGGTGCACGACATCGACGGACAGGCGCAGATGCGCTTCCTGGAGCCGCTGGTCTACGCGGACCCGGTGTACGACGAGTCCCGGCAGTCGGTGCGGATCTCCCCCCGGACCGGCACCCGGCGGCCGGCCCCGCTGACCGCTCCGCACCTCGCCTCCCCACCGGGACTGGAGCTGAAGATCCCGCTGCGGCACCATGGACTCCAGGCGCTCTTCAGGACCCGGGTGCGCCCCGCCGCCCTCGGTCGGCTGCGCGAGGAGCTGGAACTCGGCGACGCCCAGGCGGGCCTGCTCTCCCGGCTGCTCACCGACCGGCCCGTCCTGCCGGAGGACCGGCACATCGACGGCGGCGGCCGCATCCGCTACTTCGGGCACGGCTGCCTGGTCCTCCAGACACCCGAAGCCGCCGTGATGACCGACCCCTTCGTCGGCGCGGCCGGCAGCACCGCGGATCACTTCACCCTGGACGACCTCCCCGACTTCGTCGACCTGGTGCTGATCAGCCACGGCCGCCACGACCGCACCGCCCTCGGGACACTGCTGCAACTGCGGGGCCGGATCGGCGCGGTCGTGGCACCGCGCTCCTCACGGGGCAACATCGCCGACCCGTCCGTGGGCCTGATGCTGAAGCAGCTCGGCTTCCCCGTCATCGAGGCGGACGACTTCGACACGGTGCCGTTCCTGGGCGGCAGGGTCACCGCCACTCCGTTCCTGAGCGGCGACGGCGCCCTGGACATCCGCGGCAGGTCCACCTACTGGATAGAACTGGCGGGAAGGAGGATCTTCACCGGAGCGGACTCCTCCGGTGCCGATCCCGTCCTCCACCGCCGCATCAGGGACCACCTGGGCGCGGCCGACCTGGCCTTCCTCGCCATGGAGCACGACGGGGCGACCCTCGGCGCCCACTGGCAGGCCCCGCTCACCGGGCCGGCGGCCGAGCAGCCGGGCGTCACCCGCGCGTGGTCCGGCCCCACCGCGGAGCAGACCGCCGAGGCCACGGCGGAGCTGGGGGCCGCGGAGGCGTATGTCTACGCCGCGGGGGAGGAGGGCCGGCCGAGCCGCGCCGGGGCCGCTCCACCGGGCGGGGGCACCTGCCCGGGTGCGCGGGTCGAGCAGTTCCTGACCTGCTGCGCGGGCCGCGGCGTCCGGGCCCGGCAGCTCGCCGGCCGGCGCGAGTGGCGCTGGTAGGAGAGGCCCCCGACCCGACCGGCATCCCCATCCGTCCTGGCCACCGTCTGCAGGAGGCACCTCCATGGCCGTGCGAGACATTGCGTATGCAGAGCTGTACACACGCGACAAAGTCGCGTCCGTCGATCACCTGGTCTCCTCCCTGGGCTTCACCCGGGTCGCGGACTCGGTGGCGGCGGACCGCAGTTCCGTGCTGCTGCGGCAGAACGACGTGCAACTGGTCGTCACCTCGGGCCGCGGCATCTGGCGGTTCCTGGACGAGCACGGCGACGGCATCGCCGTGCTCGCCATGACCTGTGACGACGTGCCGGACTCGGTGGCCGCGGCGGAGGCCGCCGGTGCCCGGCTGCTCGGCTCCGAGTACGGCAGCCCGGTGGTGTCGGGCTTCGGCGGTGTCACCCACACCCTCCTGCCGCACACCCGCAACCCCGCGGCCGAGCTGCCCGCCGGACGCCGGTGGCACGCCACCCCGGGCGCCCCCGAGCGGCCCGGCGGGCGGATCCGCAGCCTGGACCATCTGGAGATCTGCCTCGACGGCGGCGGCCTCACGGACTACGCCGGCCTCTGCCGCGACGGCTTCGGATTCACCCGACTCTCGTCCGCCCGGGAGGAGTTCGGGGAGCAGGCGATGGACTCGGTCGTCATGTGCGGGTCCTCCCCGCGGGCCACCCTCAGCCTGGTCGCCCCCGCCCCGGACCGCGAGCCCGGACAGCTGGACGCCTTCCTGGACCGCAACGGCGGCCCGGGGGTGCAGCGCCTCGCCTTCCTGGTCGACGACCTCCCCGCGGCCGCCCACGAGTTCCGGGACCGCGGCCTGGAGGTCCTCACGGTCCCGGACGCCGGCGACGGCACCCGGCCGGAGGGCCGCACCGCCCCCACCGAGGACCCCGCCGCGCCGGGGGGCGTGGGGATACCGGTCGACCACGACGGGTCCGGCTCCCTGCTGCGGCTCCTCAGCCGCTCGCCCTATGAGCGCAACACGCTGTCCTTCGAACTCGTCCAGCGCCGCGGCGCCCGCGGCCTCGGCAGCGCGGGCACCCGGGCCCTGTACGAAGCGGTGGAGCGCGATCGGCTGGCAGCCGGATGAGCCCGGCGGTCCCCGGGGGCGGCACGGCCCTCGCCCAGACGGCGCCGGCCGGGCGGCGGACGGCGGATGCCCGGCCGCTGCGCAAGGAGGAGCTGCACGGCAGCCTCTCCCATCCGGTGCTGGACACCATGAACTTCCTCAACGAGGTCACCCACCGCTATCCCGAGGCGATCTCCTTCGCGCCCGGCCGGCCGTACGACGGCTTCTTCGAGACCGAGCAGGTCTTCGAGTACCTCCGCCGCTACCTGGACCATCTGGAGGAGAGCGGCCACTCGCCCGAGCGGATACGGGACGCGCTCTTCCAGTACGGCCCGACCGGCGGCAGGATCCGGGAGCTGATCGCCGACTCGCTCCGCCTCGACGAGGACATCGACGTACCCGCCGAGTCCGTCGTGGTCACCGTCGGCTGCCAGGAGGCGATGCTCCTCGCGGTGCGGGCGCTGATCGCGGGGCCGCAGGACGTGCTGCTGGTCTCCAGCCCCTGCTATGTGGGCATCACAGGCGCGGCCCGGCTGCTCGACATCGACCTCACCGCGGTCACCGAGCGGGAGGACGGATTCCGCTGCGCCGACCTGGAGGCGGCGATCGAGGCCGAGCGGGCCAGGGGCCGCCGTCCGCGGGCCTTCTACGTCATCCCCGACCACTCCAACCCCTCCGGCGCGACCATGCCCCTGGAGACCCGCCGGGAGCTGCTCGAACTGGCCGCCCGGCAGGACATCCTGCTGCTGGAGGACAGCCCCTACCGGATGGTCAGCCCCGGGCGGCAGCTGCCCACCCTCAAGGCGCTCGACCGGGAGCACCGGGTGGTCCATCTGGGATCGCTCTCCAAGACCCTCTTCCCCGGGGCCCGCGTGGGGTTCGCCGTCGCCGACCAGCCCGTCGTCGGCGCCGACGGCACCACCGGGCTGCTCGCGGACGAACTCGTCAAGATCAAGAGCATGGTGACGGTGAACACCTCCCCGATCAGCCAGGCCGTGGTGGCCGGCATGCTGCTCGCCGCGGGGGGCCGCACCTCGGAACTCAACGTCCGGACGTCCGCCTACTACGGGGACGCGATGGAGGCCACCCTCCAGCAGCTGGAGCAGTCCCTCCCGGCGGACCTGCGGACCGCCCTCGGGGTGCGCTGGAACCGGCCCAGCGGCGGCTTCTTCCTGGCCGTCACCGTCCCCTTCCGCGCCGACAACGCCGCACTCAGGCGCTCGGCCGAGGAGTTCGGCGTCATCTGGACGCCCATGTCGTACTTCTATCCCGACGGCGGCGGAGAGCACGCGATCCGGCTGTCCGTCAGCTATCTGACCCGCGCCGAGATCACCGACGGGATCGGGCGGCTGGTGCGCTTCATCCGGTCCGAGGCGCGGACCCCGCAACCACCACACCACACCACGGAAGGCTGACCAGGCATGCTGACGACAGTGCGGCTCATCCGCAGCAAGGCCCGCTCATGGGGGTGGACATTCCGATGACCGCCATGAGCCCCGCGGGCACCGCCCTCCTGGACCCTCCGGAGCCCGAGGGGAGGAAGACCGCCACCGCCGCCCGGATCGTCGGAGTGGGCACCGCCAACAGTGGGGAGTCCTACTCGCAGCGGGAACTGCTCGACATCTTCCGGATCACCGACCCCCGGGTCCGCTCGGTCTTCCTCAACAGCGCCATCGACCGCCGCTTCGTCACCGTCCCGCCCCAGGACGCCGACGGTGCCCGCCTCCCCGAGGCCCAGGGCGAACTGCTCGCCAAGCACCGCCGGCTCGCGCTGTCGATGGGCGCCGACGCCGTCCGGGCCTGCCTGGAGCGCTCCGGACTCGAACTCGCCGACATCGACTATCTGTGCTGCACCACCACCACCGGCTTCCTCACCCCCGGCCTGAGCGCCCACCTGATCCGTGAGATGGGGATCCGGCCCAGGACCAGCAGGGTCGACGTCGTCGGCATGGGCTGCAACGCCGGCCTCAACGCCCTCAACGCCACCGCCGGCTGGGCCGTCGCCAACCCCGGCAAGGTCGCCGTGCTGCTCTGCGCCGAGGCCTGCTCCGCGGCCTATGTGATCGACGGGACCATGCGCACCGCCGTGGTGAACAGCCTCTTCGGCGACGGCGCCGCAGCCGTCGCCCTGGTCGCCGACCCGCCGGACACCGCCTACGCTCCCGCGGACGTGCCGCCGGCCCCCGGCGGCCCCCGGATCCTGGGCTTCGCCAGTCATCTGATCACCGACGCCATCGACGCCATGCGCTACGACTGGGACGACGACCAGGGGAAGTTCAGCTTCTACCTCGACCCGCACGTCCCCTATGTGGTTGGCGCCAACGCAGAGCAGGTCGTCGACCGCCTGCTGTCCGGAGCGGGACTGCGCCGCAGCGACATCGGCCACTGGCTGGTGCACTCCGGCGGCAAGAAGGTCATTGACGCGGTCCGGGTCAACCTCGGACTCACCCGGCACGACGTACGGCACACCACCGGGGTGCTGCGCGACTACGGCAATCTCTCGAGCGGATCGTTCCTGTTCTCCTATGAGCGCCTGCTCCAGGAGAGCGTCGTCAGGGCCGGCGACTACGGCGTGATGATGACCATGGGACCCGGCTCGACCATCGAAACGGCGCTTGTCCAATGGTGACGGAGGACCGGATGAAGGACGCACTGGACGGGACGGCGGCCGGCGAGTGGCAGCCCGGCGAGGGTGAGCTGCTGCTCCGGATCGACGGCCGGCAGCCGCTGTCCGCCGACCGGGTGGCGGCGGTGGCCGCCGTCTGCGACAGCGCCGAGGACCTGGCCGGGCAGGCCAGGGTGATCGTCCAGGTCTCCGGCACCCCCGAGGGCCCGTGGACCGACGACCTCACCGTCGCACTGGTGAGCAAGTGGGAGCGCGCCCTGCGCCGTCTGGAGCGGCTGCCCGCGACGGTGATCGCCATCGCCGACGGCGACTGCGGCGGACCGGCCCTGGACGCCCTCCTCGCCACCGACTACCGCATCGCCACCGGCACCGTACGGCTGATGCTGCCCGTCGGCGACGACGCCACCTGGCCCGGTATGGCGCTCTACCGGCTCGCCAACCAGGGCGCCAACGCGGCCGCGATCCGCCGGGCCGTACTCTTCGGCGCCCCCGTGTCCGCGGCCGAGGCACGTGCGCTGCACCTGGTCGACGAGCTCAGCGACGACCTCGCCGGGGCCTTCACGGCGGCCGCAGGCCTCACCGGAGCGCTCTCCGGTACCGAACTGGCCATCCGGCGGCAGCTGCTCTTCGACGCCGCCACGACCAGCTTCGACGAGGCGCTGGGCGTCCACCTGGCCGCCTGCGACCGTGCTCTGCGCCGCGCCTCCGCCGGGGCCGCGCGGTGATGACAACCGACGTGATCCCCACCGAAGCGGCGGCCCCCGCGACGGGCGTCCCGGCCGTGCACCGGGACCTGGCGCAGGCCCGGGCCACGGTCGCCCGGGTCGCGGCGCAGACCGCCGGGCTGCTGGCCGGCCTGCCCGGCCCCCCGCAGCGCACCGCCGAGCAGCATGCGGCGGCCGCCGCCGCCAACGACGCCGCCCGCACCCTGCGCTGCGCCTTCCTGGACACCCATGGGGACGCCGTCTACGACGAGCTGACCGACGGCCGCTCCCGCAGCCTCCGGCTGCCGGAGCTGGCCGAGGCGGCCGCCACGGCGTTCCCCGGGCTGGTGCCGACCACCGCCGCGCTGGAGGAGGAGCGGTCCAGGCCGCAGGCCGCCAAGGAGGGCCATGAGATCGACCAGGGCATCTTCTTCAGCCGGGTGCTGAGCTCCCCACTGGCGGGACCCCATCTGCTGGACGCCATGCTGCGCCCCACGCCACGCGCCCTCGGGCTGCTTCCGGAGTTCACCCGCACCGGCCGGCTGGACCTGGGCTCGGTGCGGCTGGAACGCAGCGACGGCGTGGCGCGGCTGACCATGTGCCGTGACGACTGCCTGAACGCCGAGGACAACCGGCAGATCGAGGACATGGAGACCGCCGTCGACCTGGCGCTGCTCGACCCGGCCGTCGAGGTCGGCCTGCTGCGCGGCGGCGAGATGAACCATCCGCGCTACCGGGGCCGGCGGGTGTTCAGCGCCGGCATCAACCTCAAGTCCTTGCACGGCGGCGGGATCTCGCTGGTCGACTTCCTGCTGCGGCGGGAGCTGGGCTACATCCACAAGCTGCAGCGCGGCATCGTGCTGGACGAGGGCGCCGCCTGGCGGTCCCGTACCCGGGAGAAGCCGTGGGTCGCCGTGGTGGACTCCTTCGCCATCGGCGGCGGGGCCCAGCTGCTGCTGGTCTTCGACCGTGTGCTGGCCGCGTCCGACGCCTACTTCAGCCTTCCCGCGGCTAAGGAGGGCATCATCCCGGGTGCGTCCAACTTCCGGCTCACCCGGGCCGCCGGCAGCAGGCTGTCGCGCCAGGTCATCCTGGACGGCCGCCGGGTGTGGGCGACCGAGCCGGAGGCCCGGCTGCTGGTGGACGAGGTCCATGAGCCGGAGCGGCTCGACGAGGCCGCGGAACGGAGCGTCGACCGCCTCCGGGGGCCCGCGGTGCTGGCCAACCGGCGGATGCTCAACCTCGCGGAGGAGTCCCCCGACGAGTTCCGCCGCTACATGGCCGAGTTCGCGCTGCAGCAGGCGCTGCGACTGTACAGCGAGGATGTGATCAACAAGGTCGGCCGCTTCTCCGCCGGGAAGCAGGTGCAGCAGCAGTGAGCGGCGACGGCGAACCCCGTGTGCGGTACGAGAAGAGGGACCGGATCGCGCACGTCACGCTCAACCGGCCAGCCGTGCTCAATGCGATGGATCTGCGGATGCACCAGGAGCTGGCCGAGGTCTGGGACGACGTCGAGGCCGACGACGGCATCAGGGTCGCGGTGCTGACCGGCGCAGGCGACCGTGCCTTCTCGGTCGGGCAGGACCTGCGCGAGCGGGCCCGGCGCGATCAGGACGGGGTGCCGCCCTCGACCTTCGGCAGCCGAGGCCAGCCCGGCTGGCCGCGGCTGACCGAGCGGTTCGACCTCTCCAAGCCGGTGGTGGCCCGAGTGCACGGCTACGCCCTCGGCGGCGGTTTCGAACTCGCCCTCGCCTGCGACCTGATCATCGCCTCCGACCAGGCGGTGTTCGCCCTGCCGGAGGCCGGGCTGGGCCTGGTCGCCGGCGCGGGCGGGGTCTTCCGTCTGGCCCGCCAGCTGCCGCTGAAGATCGCCATGGGGTATCTGCTGACCGGGCGGCGGATGGGCGCCGACGAGGCGCAGCGGCTGGGCCTGGTCAACCAGGTGGTGCCCGCGGACCGGCTCGACGACTGTGTCGCCGAGTGGACCGACAGCCTGCTGCGCAGCGCCCCGCTGGCGGTCCGGGCCATCAAGGAGGCGGTGATGCGCTCGCTGGACATGCCGCTGGAGGAGGCGTTCGACGCCGAGTTCCGGTGGGAGCAGAAGCGCCGGCACAGCCAGGACGCCGTCGAGGGCCCCCGGGCCTTCGCCGAGGGGCGCGAACCGGTGTGGCGGGGCTGCTGAGCAGACCGTCCGGTACGGCGCCGCGGCGCCGCGCCGCCGTACCGGACGGGCACCGGGCGCGGGCGGGGTGCACTCCCGGGCGGCTGCCGCGTTACGATCCGGCCTAGGTGTCGGGCAAGGGGCCCGATGTGTTCTGGGGGTTGTTGTGGTTGCTGGTCGTGTGGTGCGGTTCGACGGCGCACGGGGTTATGGGTTCATCGCCCCCGACCACGGCGGGGAGGATGTCTTCCTGCATGTGAACGACATGTTGATCCCGGAGGCGTATGTGCGCTCCGGACTGGCGGTCGAGTTCGAGGTCGAGGACGGTGACCGCGGGCTGAAGGCGCTGGCGGTACGCCTCGCCAAGGGGCCCGACGGGAACCCGCTGACGCCGCCGCTGATGGCCGCTCCGGCGGCCGCGCCCGCGGTCTCCCGGCAGGTCGACGGGGAGGACCCCATGTGCGACGTGCTCACCGCGGAGGAGTGCACCACGGATGTGACCGAACTGCTGCTGCGGGCGGCTCCGGCACTGACCGGGGAGCAGATCGTGCGGATCCGCCGGGAGCTGGTGCAGTTCGCCAAGTCGCACGGCTGGGTCGAGGGCTGAGAGGCAGGGGCCGGTCCGGTCCCGGGCGGACACGGGTCCGCCGGACACCGGACCGGCCCCGCCGGCGTCAGGGCCCGTCCGACGGTTCGTGCCGGGCCGGGATCGCCGGAGAGGACGCCTGGCCCGCCCGGGGGCGGCCGGGGCCGGTGATCAGGAAGACGGCCGCCGCCGCCAGACACAGGAAGCCCGCGGCGCCGGGGGCCGGGACGGCGGGTCCCTGGGGAGCCGGGCGGAGCCAGTGGTCCGGTGGGACGGGCCCTAGAACATTCCATTGGTGTTGCGGGCGTCGTCGGGGACGGGCTGCATCACGTCCCAGTGCTCGACGATCCTGCCGCCCTCGAACCGGAAGATGTCGACGATGGCGGTGCCCCGCTGCCCCGGGATGCGCACCCCGTGCACATGGGCGATGACATGGTCGCCCTCGGCGAAGAGCCGGCGGACGTCGGCGCGCAGGTCGGGGAAGTTCTCGCGCAGGGAGTCGAGAAAGTCCCTGAAGCCCTCGACGCCGTCGGCGATCAGCGGGTTGTGCTGCACATAGCGGTCGCCGATCAGCTCCGATGCGGCGGCGAAGTCCTTGCGGTTGAGGGCGGCCTCGTAGAAGGCCAGCACGGTCTGCTTGTGCTGCTCCAGCTGTGCGGACGAAACGGACATGGTGCGGCTCCCGGACGGGTGAGAGTGCCGACGAATGACTGAAAGGCTGTAGTGCTACAGCTGTAGTGTCAACTGTCGTCCGACGGTCCGTCAACTGGTTCGGCCCGCAGGACGGTGGGCACCTCCCCGCCGCCCGACCGGCGCCGGAGTCCGCCGAACCCCCGGACGAGGCGCGACGACCCGGCGGGCAGGGGCGGATCAACCACCGGTCTTCGGCCCGGTCCGCGCGGCTCCGCACGTCCGGGCCCGTACACCCGGGCCGTAAGCCCGGCTCCGTCCGTCCGGGCCGATCGGCCCGTCCGGGCAGCCCGGCCCCCGGCCGTCAAGATGGCGCCAAGATTGACCCTCCCCGGCCCCCCAGCAGGCCGAGGCGCATTTCCCGGCCGTACGCTCGGGGCGGCGGGCAGCGCGGCTGTCCGCAGGTCGGCGGAAAATCGGGACTGGCACACATGGCGCGCGGCAGGCTGCGGATCTACCTCGGGGCGGCACCCGGAGTGGGCAAGACCTACGCCATGCTCTGCGAGGCGCACCGCCGGGTCGCCCGCGGCGCCGACCTGGTGATCGGCTTCGTCGAGGACCACGGCCGCCCCCACACCAGGGAACTGCTCGCCGGCCTGGAGACGGTGCCCCGGCGGCGGCTGGAGTACCGCGGCGCCTCCTTCACCGAGCTGGACCTGGACGCCGTACTGGCCCGCCGGCCCGCCCTGGCGCTGGTGGACGAACTGGCGCACACCAATGTCCCGGGCAGCCGCAACGCCAAACGGTGGCAGGACGTCGAGGCGCTGCTGGAAGCCGGCATCGACGTGGTCTCCACCGTCAACATCCAGCACCTGGAGTCGCTGGGCGACGTGGTGGAGGGCATCACCGGGGTGCGGCAGCGGGAGACCGTCCCCGACGAGGTGGTCCGCCGCGCCGACCAGATCGAGCTGATCGACATGTCGCCCGAGGCGCTGCGCCGCCGTCTGGCGCACGGCAACGTCTATGCGTCGGACAAGGTGGACGCCGCGCTGTCGCACTACTTCCGGCCCGGCAATCTGACCGCGCTGCGCGAGCTGGCGCTGCTGTGGACCGCGGACCGGGTGGACGAGTACCTGCGGCGATACCGGGCCGAGCATCGCATCGCGGCCACCTGGCAGGCCCGGGAGCGGATCGTGGTGGGGCTCACCGGCGGCCCCGAGGGCGCCACGCTGATCCGGCGGGCCGCCAGGATCGCCGCCAAGGGGTCGGGCAGTGAACTGCTGGCCGTGCACATCGTGCGGTCCGACGGCCTGGCCGGCGTCTCCCCCGGGGAGCTCGCCGAGCAGCGGCGCCTGGTGGAGGACCTCGGCGGCAGCTACCACTCGGTGCTGGGCGGCGACGTCCCCACCGCGCTGCTGGACTTCGCCCGCGGCGCCGACGCCACCCAGATCGTGCTGGGCTCCAGCCGCCGACGCGCCTGGCAGTACGTCCTCGGCCCCGGCGTGGGCGCCACGGTGGCTCGCGAGTCCGGGGACATCGACGTCCACATCGTCACCCATGAGCACGCCGCGGGCGGCCGCCCCCGGCTGCCCGGACGGCTGCCGGTCAAGCTGGGACGGGTCCGCGCGGCCTCCGGCTGGCTGCTCGGCTGCGGCGGTCCGCCGCTGCTGACCCTGCTGCTGACCCGGGCGTCAGGGAACCCCGGACTGCCCACCGCGCTGCTGCTCTTCCTCACCCTCACGGTGGGGGCGGCGCTGGCCGGCGGGGTCTTCCCGGCGATCGCCGCCGCGCTGCTGGGGTCGCTGCTGCTCAACTACTACTTCGCACCGCCCACCCACACCCTCACCGTCTCCGACCCGCAGAACCTGCTGGCCCTGGTGGTGTACGTCGCCGTGGGCATCTCGGTGGCCTCGGTGGTGGACCTGGCGGCCCGCAGGGCGCAACAGGCGGCCCGCAGCCGGGCGGAGGCCGAGACCCTGAGCCATCTGGCCGGCAGCGCGATGCAGGGCGAGGACACCCTGCCCGCGCTGCTGGAACGGGTGCGGGAGACCTTCCAGACCGAGTCCGCCGCGCTGCTGGAGCGCTCCGGTGACCGCGGCGCCTGGCAACGGGTGGCCGGGGCCGGACCGCGTCCGGCGGCGCGGCCCGAGGACGCCGAGGTGGACGTCCCGGTGGGGGAGCGGCTGACGCTGGCACTCAGCGGCCGGGTGCTGCCCGCCGAGGACCGCCGGGTACTGGGCGCCTTCGCCGCCCAGGCCGCGGCGGTCCTGGAACGGCAGCGGCTCGCCGCGCAGGCCGCCGACGCCCGTCGGCTGGCCGAGGGCAACCGCATCCGCACCGCGCTGCTCGCCGCCGTCTCGCACGATCTGCGCACCCCGCTGTCCGGGATCAAGGCCTCGGTCAGCTCGCTGCGCTCCGACGAGGTGGAGTGGGACGCCGAGGACGAGGCCGAGCTGCTGGCCGGGATCGAGGAGGGCGCGGACCGGCTGGACCACCTGATCGGCAACCTGCTGGACATGAGCCGGCTGCAGACCGGCACCGTGGCCCCGCTGACGCGGCCGGTCGACCTGGAGGAGGTCGTCCCGGCGGCGCTGGTGGGGGTGGAGCCGGGCGCGGTGCAGCTGAGTTCCGCCGAGGGGCTGCCGCTGGTCCTCGCCGACGCGGGGCTGCTGGAGCGGGCCGTCGCCAACGTGGTCGAGAACGCGGTCAAGTACAGCCCGCCCGGTGTGCCGGTGGTGGTCCGCGCCGACATGCTGCGGCTGCCCGAGGGCGACCGGGTGGAACTGCGGGTGACCGACCGCGGCCCGGGGATCCCCGACAGTGCCAAGGAACGGGTCTTCGAACCCTTCCAGCGGTACGGCGACGCGCCCCGCGGGGCCGGCGTCGGCCTCGGTCTGGCGGTGGCCCGCGGCTTCACCGAGGCCGCCGACGGCCGGCTGACCGCGGAGGACACCCCCGGCGGCGGCCTGACCATGGTCTTCTCCCTTCCGGTGGCCGGGCCCGCGCCCGCCTCCGACGACCCCGACCGCAGGCGAAAGGCAGCGCACACCCCATGACCCGGGTCCTTGTGGTGGACGACGAACCGCAGCTCATCCGTGCCCTGGTGATCAACCTCAAGGCCCGCAAGTACGAGGTGGACGCCGCCCAGGACGGGGCGGGCGCCCTGCGACTGGCCGCGGCCCGTCCGCCGGACGTGGTGGTCCTCGACCTCGGGCTGCCCGACATGGACGGCGCCGACGTGATCCGCGGCCTGCGCGGCTGGACCAGGGTGCCCATCATCGTGCTCTCCGCCCGGCACTCCTCCGACGAGAAGGTCCAGGCCCTGGACGCCGGAGCGGACGACTACGTCACCAAGCCCTTCGGCATGGACGAGCTGCTGGCCCGGCTGCGTGCGGCCGTGCGCCGCGCCGAACCGGTCACCGGTCCCGGTGAGGGCGCCGTCGTCGCCACCGACACCTTCACCGTGGACCTGGCCGCCAAGAAGGTCCGCCGGGACGAGGCGGACGTCCGCCTGACCCCCACCGAGTGGCATCTGCTGGAGGTCCTGGTCCGCAACCGGGGCCGGCTGGTCGGCCAGACCCAGCTGCTCCAGGAGGTGTGGGGGCCCGCCTACCGCACGGAGACCAACTATCTGCGGGTCTACATGGCCCAGCTGCGCCGCAAGCTGGAGGCCGACCCCTCCAGGCCCCGGCACTTCGTCACCGAGCCGGGCATGGGCTACCGCTTCGAGCCGTAGCCGTAGCCGTAGCCGTAGCCGTAGCCGTCGCGGGCTCGGGGCCCTGGCCGGGCGCGGTGCTGTCCGGTCCGCGTTTCTGCCGGGGTGTCAACGACGCGTAAGGAGAAGGCCCGCCGCCGTACGGAACACGTCAAGGAGCCTTCCGGTCGACTCCCCCCGGATGGTCCGCTGGCAGTGGTGCCGTTCCAGGTGGGGCGTGGAGTGCAGACGGCATCCGGCGGACGGAACGCACCGAGCGGAGGCCGGCATGGCAGTCACCCGAGGGCCGATGTACTGGTCCCGGCCGGGGAGCCCGCGGCTGCGGCGGGTCACGGCGCGGCTGACCGTGCCCATGTCCGGTGCGGCCGCCGCGGTGGGGGCGACGGTGCTGTGCCTGGGGCTGGCCGCGGCCGGCCAGGAGCGGGCCTCCTGGCTGTCACTGGCGCTCTTCGCCGCGCTCGCCGCCGTCGTGGGGCGTTTCTCCAGGGTGTGGGCGGCCCCGGTCGTGGCGGTGGTCTGCTGGCTGTTCTTCGACGGCTTCGTCGCCCATCGCTATGGCGAGCTGGCCGGGTCCGGGTCCGCAGGCCAGCTGCCGGCCCTGGTGGTGACGGCCGCCGCCGCGCTGCTGGCGGCGCTGCCCGGGGCGCTGCCGCGCCGCAGGGTCCGGGCCGCTGTGCTCCGTTCGACGTCCGGGTCCGCCGCGCAGAGGTGCCGCGCGCCGGAGCGGGCCGTGCCCGGCGGGTCCGGCCGGCGGCTCGGCCGACGGTGACGGTGTTCTGACCCGGGCCGGTGTGCTGACCCGGCCCCTCTTCGCTCCGCGGTGCTCCCGGCACCGCGGAGCCGCCGTCTCACTCCCCGGCCAGCGCGTCGGCGGCCGTCCGGCCGGCCTGGGCGGTGTCCTTCAGAAAGCGTGCCAGCAGCCGGAGTTCGTCCTCGGAGTACCCGTCGCAGAGTTCGTCCATGGCGGAGTTCATCCCCCTGAAGAGGCCGTACACCTCGGACTGCCGCTCGGGCAGTGCCCGTACGGTGACCGCCCGGCGGTCGGCGGCCTCGGGGTCGCGCTCGCGCACCACCCAGCCGCCGCGCTGGAGCCGGTCGAGGATCCCGGTGACCGTGGCGGGGTGCAGCCCGGCGTGCCGGGCCAGCGCGCTGGGGGTGAGCGGACCATGGCGGACGATCACATCCAGGCAGTCGAAGTCGACGTCCTTGAGGCCGAGATGGCCGCCGACCTGGTGGTTCAGCAGTGACAGCTGGTTGCTGAGCTCGCGCAGCGAGTCCTTGATCTCCACTCCCAGGCGGCGGCGCTGCCGGGCGGAGGCCGCTCCGGGAGATGATTTGCTGTTCATATCGTATGGATCTCAAATCTCTCTGCTATGGTTCTCATATCATATGGATCGCAGAGGCCGTGCGCTGCAGCCCCGGGCGATCGGACAAGAGGCCATGGAGCTTCCTCGTGCATCTCGCCTACATCATCGTCACCGCGGTGAACATCGCCTATCTGATCTTCTCGGCGGTGCTCGACTTCCTCCGCTTCCAGAAGATCCTCGACAACATGACCGCGGTGGGGGTGCCCCACTCCCTGCTGCCGACGCTGGGGACCGCCAAGGCGGCCGGTGCGGCGGGAATGCTGCTCGGCCTGCTCGGCGTCCGCTGGATCGGCACCGCGGCCGCGATCGGCGTCGTGCTGTTCTTCGTCCTCGCCGTCGGCGCCCACCTCCGCGTCCGCGACAAGGACTTCGGCCTTGCCGCGGCGTTCCTTGCGCTGGCCACGGCCGCGCTGGCGCTGGACCTCGGCTAGCTCCCGCCGTCGACACAGGAGAGAGAACATGATTCTGGTCACCGCAGCCACCGGCACCATCGGCCGTCCGCTGGTCGCCCGGCTCTCCGCCAGGGGCGTCCCCGTACGGGCCCTGACCCGTACCCCCGCCACCGCGTCCTTCCCCGACGGCGTCCAGGTGTGCGGCACCGCCGAACCGGACCTGCACCAGGTGGACGCCCTGGTGCTCAACCTCGCCGGAGTGGGCGGCGACCCCAGCGCGCTGCTGGACGCCGCCAGGGCGGCCGGGGTGCGCCGGATCGTCACCGTCTCCTCCCTGGTGGTGACCGAGGACGGTGAGGAGACGGGGGAGGGCAGCACGGCCGCGCTCCACCGCGAGCTGGAGGCCGCGGTGGAGGCGGCGGCCCCCGAGTGGACCCATCTGCGTCCCGGCGGCTTCGCCGCCAACGCCCTGCAGTGGGTCCCGCAGCTGGCGGCCGGGGACGTGGTCCGCGGACCGCACGCCCTGGCCCGTACCTCACCCGTCCATGAGGCGGACCTCGCCGCGGTCGCCGTGCGGGCCCTGCTCGGCGACGAGCTGCTCGGCAGGACACCGCGGCTCACCGGTCCGCAGGTGCTGACCACTGCCGAGCAGGTGGCGATCCTCGGCCGGGTCCTGGGCCGGCCGCTGCGCCACGAGGAGATCAGCCCGGAGGCCGCACTGCGGGGGATGCTGGCCGCCAACCCCTGGATCCCGGAGCAGGCCCTGGCGTCGATGCTGCGCTACCTGGGCTCGACCGTCGGCGGTGACGTACCGGCCACGGACGAGGTGCGGCGCATCCTGGGCCGCCCCGCCCGGACCTTCGCCGAATGGGCCGCCGACCACGCGGATGCCTTCCGCCCGGCCGGCGCCTGAACCCCCGCAGGACGGTCCGCCCCGCCGCCGTCGGGGGACAGCGGCGGCGGGACCCGTCCGGGCCGGGAGGCCCTGCCCCGGTAAGCTGAGAACGTCCCCAGCAGAGCCGATCCGAGGAGTGGCGGTGCCCCGCGCGGATTCCCCGCAGGCCCGGCGGCAGCCCGAGCCGCGGTCGGCCGCGCCCGCCGCGGGCCGCGCCGGCCGCCCGCGCGGCCAGTGGGACGTCCTGGCAGTCATCGCGCTGGGCGGCGGCATCGGCAGTCTCGGCCGCTACGGGCTCGCCCGGGCCCTCCCCACCCCGCCGGGCGGCTTCCCCTGGGCCACCTTCGTCACCAACGTGGCAGGGAGCTTCGCCCTCGGCCTGCTGATGGTCTACGTCCTGGACGTGTGGCCGCCCTCCCGCCATGTGCGGCCCTTCCTCGGCGTGGGGGTGCTCGGCGGCTTCACCACCTTCTCCACCTACACCGTGGAGACCCGCGGCCTGCTCGCCGCCCACTCCTGGGCGCTGGCCGGCACCTACGCCTTCGCCAGCCTGGCCGTCGGACTGGCCGCGGTGTGGGCCGGCGGCGCCCTCGGCCGCCACGCCGCCCGGACCGCCGCATCGCGGCCCTCCCCGGCCGGAACGGCACGATGACCCCGCATCTGCCCCGCCACCACCACCGGGACGCCGCACCCGGCCACCGGCCCCCGCGACAGCCGCTCCAGGGGCCCGCGCTGCGGCTCACGGTGTACCTCGGCGAGAGCGACCAGGTCCACCACCGGCCGCTGTACGCAGAGATCGTGCACCTCGCCCACCGCGCCGGCCTGGCCGGCGCCTCCGTCTTCCGCGGCATCGAGGGCTTCGGCGCCGGTTCCGTCGTCCACACCTCCCGCCTGCTGGACCTCGCGGAGGACCTGCCCGCCGCGGTGGTGGTGGTCGACGAACCGCAGCGCATCGAGGACTTCCTGCCGCAGGTACGGGAGATCGCCCCGCGGGCGCTGATCACCCTGGACCGGGTGCAGGTGGTCCCCCCGCTGCCGCCCGCGGCGGCGGACGGCGGCGACGACGTCGAAGGAGCCCGCTGATGGCCGTCCTGCTGGTGTTCCTCGGCGGCGCCGTCGGCGCACCCCTGCGCTACCTGGTGGACCGTGCCGTCCAGAAGCGCCACGACAGCGTCTTTCCCTGGGGCACGATGGCCGTCAACCTCACCGGCTGCCTCATCCTGGGCGCGCTCACCGGGGCGGCCGCCGTCGACGGGATGCCGTCGGACGTGCTCCTGCTGGCGGGCACCGGCCTGTGCGGCGGACTGACCACCTTCAGCACCTTCGGTTACGAGACGGTGCGCCTGCTGGAGAACGGTTCCTTCGCCGAGGCCGGACTGAACGCCCTGGGCAGCCTCTTCGCCGGGCTGGCCGCCGCGGCGATCGGCTACGCGGCCGTCGCCGCCTTCTGACCCACTCACTCCGGCTGCGGCCGGTCCGGGCGGCCCGTTGTTGCGGATCTCTCCGGACCGGTATCTTTCGGAGGTCGGAGCTGTGCTCCGTTCCTGTGCCGAGGCCGCGTACCAGCGCGGTGCCCCGGCCACGGGCGACACGCCGGATCGTGCGTGGCCGCCCCTTCGCCGCCGGCGCGCATCGCCTGTCGGACCGCCCCCCTGAGGCTCCGTCCCCACGGAGCCCCGGCAGAGCCGCGCCGGGGCGCTGACCGCCGCCGTCCCCCGCCCGGACCGGAGCCGACGTCAGCCACCCCTGTACGGCCCCCATTTCGCCCACGGAGGACGTCGTGACCACCCCGCGCACCCCAAGACGGCCACTGCTGACCGTACTGCTGGCCGTCCTGGCCCTTGTGACGGCCGTCTGCACCACCGCCACCGCATCGGCCTCGACATCCGCCGCGGCCGCCGTGTCCAACACCGGGAACGCCACCTACTTCGACGGCCTCGGCTCGCCGTACGGAGGGTGCGGCGTTCCGCAGGCCAACCTGGATTCCCAGGACTTCGTGGCCCTGAACGTCTTCAACACGCCCGGCGACGGCACCTACAACACCCGGCCGGTGCCGGCCGCGGACTCCGCCAAGATGGGGGCGTTCGACAACGGCCTCAACTGCGGGCGCTGGGTGCAGGTGACGATCGGCGACTACTGCACCGGCACCAACGACGGCGCCCTCGGCCAGCCGTTCTGCCGCAACGGCTCCTGGACCCAGGACGCCTACAACGGCGCCACCCTGCACATGCTGGTCGCCGACAGCTGCGCCGACCCCAACGGCTGGTGCCGGGACGACCCCAACCACCTGGACCTGTCCAAGCCCTCGCTCAACCGGTTCGCCAAGAACGGCACGGCCGTCGGCGACATGTACCCCGACCACTGGAACAACCGGCACATCAGCTGGTCGTTCGAGCCCGCGCCCAACTACACCGGTGACATCACCATCGGCTTCATGGCCAACGCCAAGCAGTACTGGCCGGCCATCGCCGTCACCCACCTCCCCAACGGCATCCACGGCGTGGAGTACTACGACGGCAGCGCCTGGCAGCCCGCGCAGCGGCAGACCGACATGGGCCAGGCCTTCGTGATCGCGCCCACCGCCGCCAACGGGACCTCCTACCGCATCCGGGTCCGGGACGTGACCGACGCCCTGGTCCAGGGCGGCCGCACCTACAGCTTCTCCCTGCCGGCCTCCTGCTCCGGCGGCTGCTCCGCGCCGTTCACCGCCGTCACGTACACCACCGACGGCGGCACCGCCACCGCGGGGAGCACCACCGGCACCACCGAGGGCACCGTCGGCGGCAGCACCAGCACCGGTACCACCGCGGGCACCACCACCGGCGGCACCGACACCACCGCGCCCACCGCGCCGGGCAAGCCCTCGGTCACCGGCACCACCAGCAGCAGCGTCTCGCTCAGCTGGGCCGCCGCCACCGACGACGTGGGCGTCACCGGCTACAACGTCTACCGCGACGGCACCCTGGTGGCCTCGCCCACCGGGACCACGTACACCGACACCGGGCTGACCGCCGCCACGGCGTACTCCTACACCGTCCGGGCCCGTGACGCCGCGGGCAACCTCTCCGCGGCCTCCTCGGCGACCAGCGCCACCACGGCGTCCTCCGGCGGGACCGGGGGCTGCACCGCCTCCTGGCATGTGGACAGCCAGTGGAGCACGGGCCTCAGCGCCACGGTCACCGTCACCAACAACGGCACCAGCGCCACCCACGGCTGGAAGGTCGGCTGGACCTGGCCCGGCAGCCAGACCGTCGCCTCCTACTGGAACGCCGGCCTCACCCAGACCGGGGCCGCCGTCACCGCCGCAAACCTCGGCTACAACGGCACCGTGCCCGCGGCGGGCTCCACCAGCTTCGGCTTCAACGCCAACGGCACCGCCCCCGCCACCGCACCCGTCCTCACCTGCACCACCTCCTGACCGCGAGCGCCGTCCGACCGGCGCCCGGCGTGAGCCGCCCCGCCCCCACCAGGGCGAGGCGGCTCACGCCGTCTCCAGGGCGGGGCGCCTCACGCCGCCGCCTCCAGGGTCAGCAGGGTCAGCTTGGCCTGCGGGCCGCCCGCATAGCCTCCGGCCGAGCCGTCCGAGCGCACCACCCGGTGGCAGGGCACCACGACCGGCAGCGGGTTGGTGGCACAGGCCGATCCCACTGCCCGCACCGCACGGGGGCTGCCGGCCGCGGTGGCGACCTGTGCGTAGCTCTCGGTACGGCCGTAGCCGATCTCGGTCAGATGCGCCAGCACACTGCGGCGGAACCCCGTGGAGAGCTGGAAGTCCAGCGGCAGCTCGAAACGGGTGCGCCGGCCGCCGAAGTACTCGTCCAGCTGCCTGACGACCTGGTCCAGCCGCCGAGGCGCATGCAGTACGCGCGGGCTGACCCGCTCGGCCAGCTGCTCCAGCGCGGCGGCGTGGTCCTGGCCGGGGAAGGCGACCCGCACCAGCCCCCGGACGGTCGCGGCCAGCAGCAGCTCGCCGACGGGTGTGTCCAGGGTGCGGTAGGCGACATCGAGCAGGCCCTCGTGCTCGGCCTCGGCGGCCAGCCGGGTGTGCAGCCGGGCCAGGGCGTCGCCGTCCCGCTCCGGAAGCGACGAGAACAGGGCGGCGTCGGCCCCGGGTGCGGTCGTCATCGGTTCTCTCCGTCCTCTCTGGTGGCATGTGCGTAGGTGGTGCGCAGAGCTCTGATCCCGTCGGACGCCGCCCGGCGGGCGGCGTCCGGGGAGACCCCGGTGATCGCGGCGATCTCCTTGTAGGGCAGCCCCGCCAGATAGTGGTAGGCCACCGCGGACCGCTGCCGGGGAGGCAGCGCCCTGAGCGCCGCCCACAGGTCGCCGTCCCAGTCCTCGGGCCGGCCGGTGCCGGACGGCCGCTCGGGCAGCCGGTCCACCGCGACCGGACGGCGGGCGGCGGCCCGGCCGGAGTCGATCGCCTTGCGGTGGGCGATGGTGACCAGCCAGGCCTCGACGTTGGCGTCCCCGGGCAGGTCCGGGTACGCCCGCAGCGCAGCCAGGAACGTCTCCGACCAGGCGTCCTCCGCGTCCACCGGTCCCAGCACGGCCCGGCAGACCCGCAGCACCACGGCGCCGTGGTCGGTCACGATCTGCTCGAAAGGTCTCATGGTCACACCGGGTAGACGTCCCGGCGGCCCGGAATGTGAGGTCGCCCGCTCAGAACAGCCTCCCCGCCTCGGCGGCGGCGGGCGCCTCCAGCTCCAGCAGGAAGCGCTTGCGCTCCAGACCCCCGGCGTAGCCGGTCAGCCGCCCGTCCCCGCCCACCACCCGGTGGCACGGGACGATCACCGACAGCGGGTTGCGCCCGTTGGCGGCGCCGACCGCCCGCGCCAGCGAGGGGTCCCCCAGCTCCAGGGCCAGCTCCCCGTAGGAGCGGGTCCGTCCGTAGGGGATCTCCCGCAGCAGCCGCCACACCCGCTGCTGGAACTCCTCGCCGCGCGGTGCCAGCGGCAGCTCGAACCGGGTCCGTCGCCCGGCGAAGTACTCCGCCAGCTGGCGCCGGACCTCCTCGAACCCCTCCTCGGTACGCCGCCCCAGCCCCTCCACGGCGGGCATACCGCGATGGCGGGGGAAGTACACGCCGGTCAGCGCGCCGCCCTCGGCGGTGACCGTCAGCTCACCCAGCGGCGAGGCGACGACGGTGTGCGTCCTGCCTGTGTCCATGGTGCAATCCTCCTCTGCGCCCTTCCCCCGGCAGACGCCCGGCCGCCGCCGATGTGAGCCGCGGCCCGGAACCGGATCACGGCCCCGCCGGTCC
Organism: Peterkaempfera griseoplana; assembly: GCF_001418575.1. GTDB lineage: Bacteria > Actinomycetota > Actinomycetes > Streptomycetales > Streptomycetaceae > Peterkaempfera > Peterkaempfera griseoplana. Next base: position 27,834 of record NZ_LIQR01000033.1, on the reverse strand, counting down.
GGGCCGCCTGCCTGGGAGGTTCCGCCGGGCAGGGCCTAGCCTGGTCGGACGATGAACCGTCTGAGCACGCCCTGGGGCGAGTACGACCTCGCCCGCTTCCCCGAGGACCCCCGAGACCGGCTCCGCGCCTGGGACGCCGCCGACGAGTACCTGCTGCGGCACCTCGCCGAGGACGGCGCGGTGAGCGGAGGCCGGCCCGGCACCGTCGCCGTCCTCGGCGACCGCTGGGGCGCCCTGGCCACGGTCCTGGCCGACCGGCACCCCGTGCAGATCACCGACTCGTACCTCGCCCAGCAGGCCACCGCGGCCAATCTGCGGCGCAACGGCATCGACCCGGCGGCCGTACGGCTGCTGTCGACCCGGGACACCCCGCCCGACCGGGTGGACCTGCTGCTGGTTCGGGTGCCCAAGAGCCTGGCGCTGCTGGAGGACCAGCTGCACCGGCTGGCGCCCGCCGTGCACCCCGGCACCGTGGTCGCCGGCACCGGCATGGTCACCGAGATCCACACCTCCACCCTGCGGCTCTTCGAACGGATCCTGGGCCCGACCCGCACCTCCCTGGCGGTGCGCAAGGCCAGACTCATCCACTGCACCCCCGATCCGCAGCTCACCCGGGAGCCGTCCCCCTGGCCGCTGCGCTACACCCTGCCCGACGACGCCGGGGCCGCCTCCGGGCTGACCGTCACCAACCACGCGGGTGTCTTCTGTGCCGACCGCCTGGACATCGGCACCCGGTTCTTCCTGGGCAGCCTTCCCTCGGGCCGCGGCCCCGTACGGATCGTCGACCTCGGCTGCGGCAACGGAGTGGTCGGCACCGCCGCCGCCGTGGCCAACCCGGGGGCCACGGTGGTCTTCATCGACGAGTCCCACCAGGCCGTGGCCTCCGCGCAGGAGACCTTCCGGGCCAACGCGGGCCCGCAGGCCGAGGCGGAGTTCCTGGTCGGCGACGCGCTGGCCGCCGTACCACCGGGCTCCGTCGACCTGGTGCTCAACAACCCGCCCTTCCACTCCCACCGCGCCACCACCGACGCCACGGCCCGGCGGATGTTCACCGGGGCCCGCCGAGCGCTGCGCCCCGGCGGTGAGCTGTGGGTGGTGGGCAACCGTCACCTGGGCTACCACGTGCAGCTGAAGCGTCTCTTCGGCAACTGCGAGGTCGTCAGCAGCAATCCCAAGTTCGTGGTACTGCGGTCGGTCAGACGGTGAGCCGGAACCGGCGGAGGGGGTGACCGGCATGGACCGGCAGAGGGTGGGTGAGGCGTTCGCCGCCGAGGCCGGACGGCTCGCCCGGTCGATGGCCGAGGTCTCGCCCGGCGAGTGGCGGCTGCCGACGCGGTGCCCGCCGTGGACGGTGGCCGAGCTGCTGGCGCACGTCCGGGTGGTGATCGGCTGGCTGCCCGGCATGCTGGCCGCACCTGCGCCGGACCACGCCGAGGTGTCGGCGGTGGAGTACTACCGGCCCGGCGACCGGTTCGCCCCGGACACCGACGCGGCGCGGATCGCGCTGGCCAGGGAGCACGCGGCCCGGAAGTCCGGCGGGGCCGCGGTCGCCGAGGGCTTCGCGGCCGCCTGGCAGGAGGTGGACCGTCTCTGCCGGGCCGAGCCGGACGGGCGGGTGGTGCGCACCCGGCACGGTGATGCGATGGCGCTGCCGGAGTTCCTGCTGACCCGGGTGGTCGAGGTCGCCGTACACGGTCTGGACCTGGCCGACGCCCTGGGGCGCGAGCCGTGGCTGACGCCGCAGGCAGCGGAGGTCCTGCAGAACCTGCTGCTCGGTCCGGACGGCGCGGCGGCCCTGGAGGCGCTGGGCTGGAGCCGGCTGTCCTTCCTGCGGAAGGCGACGGGACGCGAGCCCGTCACCCGGGAGGAGGCGGCGGAGGCCGACCGCCTCGGGATCCGCTGGCTGACGCTGGGCTGAGCGCGACGCCTCCGGGGGCGCGGCCGGTCCGCACTCCGGAGAGGTGCCACGATCCGCCCGGCCCGGGGGCGTCCCGGGGCGCCCTTGGAGGCGGGGCGGCGCCGGCCGCACCCGCTCAGAGCTCGAAGACGCCGTAGGAGAAGCCCTCGGCGTGGATCTCGCCGTCCCTGACCTGGACACCGTGCACGGCGAGCGGTCTGGGCCGCGGGGCGGGGGAGGGGGCACGGGCCGGGTCGCGGCGGCCGTTGACCACGACCAGGTGGGTGCCGCCGCGGGTGTAGACGAACGGGTAGCCGTCGTTCAGCACCTCCACCGAGCCGCCGGTGCCGAGCGCCGGGATCGCCCGGCGCAGCGCGATCAGCCGTCGGACGTGGTGCAGCAGCGAGGACTCGTCGGCCATCGCTGCGGCGACCGTCGGCCGGTCCTCGTCCGGGTCGACCGGCAGATAGAGCCGGTCCGCCGGAGCCGTGGAGAATCCCGCGTTGGCGGTGCCGTCCCACTGCATCGGACTGCGGGAGCCCTGGCGGGCCTCCGCGTCCAGCTGGCTGCCCTCCTTGTCGGGCAGGCCCGGCAGATACCGCATCCCGATCTCGTCGCCGTAGTAGATCACCGGCAGCGTGGGCCAGGTCAGCTGGAACGCGAAGGCGGGCGCCACCATGTCCCGGGTGCGCGGCCCGCAGGTCAGCCGGGAGAAGTCGTGGTTGGCCGTGGGCAGCGCCACGAAGCCGGCGCCGTCGATGGCCTGGTCGGCCGCGTACCAGCCCGCCAGGAACTCCGTCATGGAGCCCCGGCCCTCCGGGTCGAAGTAGCAGGGCCTGCCGTCGGCCCACGCTCCCTGGCTGCCGGTGCCGTTGTCCCACAGCGAGCGCAGCGGACGGTCCTGGAAGTGCAGGAAGAAGTCCGAGTGGAAACCGGCCGGGACCGAGGTCCTGGGGTCCCCCCACTCGGCGAGCAGTACGCACTCCGGGTACGCCCGGTCGACCCACTCCCGCATCCCGCCCCACAGCAGGGCCGTCTCCACCCGCCCGGGATCGTCCTTGACCAGGGAGAACGCCATGTCGACCCGGAAGCCGGACACTCCCCGGTCGAACCAGAACCCCATGATCTCCCGCAGCGCCGCCCGGTTGGCCCGCGGCCCCTCCGCGTCCACCGGCTGCCGCCACGGCTCGCCCTCGCGGGGCCGGGCGTAGCCGAAGTTGAGGGCGGGCTGGATGGGATAGAAGTTGGCGAGGTAGTAGCCGCCGCGGGCGGCGTGGTTGGGGATCCAGTCGCGTACCGGGGTGCCCACCCGGTCCGACCAGATGTAGCGGTGGTCGTCCGGGTCCTCGGCCGAGGCCCGGAACCAGGGGTGCCGGTGGGAGGTGTGCCCGGTGACCAAGTCCAGCATCACCCGCATCCCGCGCCGCCGGGCCGCCTCGACCAGCGCAGTGGCGTCCTCCTCGGTCCCGTAGCGCGGGGCGATGGCGAGGTAGTCGGAGACGTCGTAGCCGGCGTCGCCGAAGGGCGAGGCGAAGCACGGGTTGAGCCACACCGTGTCCACCCCGAGCCATGCCAGGTGGTCCAGCCGCTCGGTGAGCCCCGCGAGGTCGCCGATGCCGTCGCCGTCGGAGTCGGCGAAGCTCTGCGGATAGACCTGGTAGAGGACGGCGTCCGGCAGCCAGTCCGGTATGCGTCGTCGGCCGGTGGCCATGGGCGGGACCCCCTCGGTGGTCGACGGTGAGATGACCGCCCTGGCACCGTATCCGACCGGGCCGACACCGCCCGGTGAACGCCCCGGCCACGGCCCCCGGACCGGGGCGAACGGTGCGTGAGACGCTCTGCCCGCCCGCCGGTGGGACCGGGCGCACGCCGCGGTGCGCCCCGTGGGCACCGGTCCTTCGCAGCCGCGTGGATGACGGTGCATCGGAGACACCTGCGGAGCAGACACCTGCCGGGGAGCCGACCGTGGCCGTCGCGCCGAGGTTCCCGGGCATCCGATCCTTCACCCGATCCGGTGGTTTGGCTGTGCAGACGCCCTTCTGTGGCCCCTGGTCCTCTAGTTTCGTCTGCGAACTGGTGTTCCGTTGAAGGGCGGGGTGGGGCGTGACCGGACGTGGGCTCAGCAGACGGCGGATGATGACGGCCTCGGCCGCCCTGGGGGGTGCGACCTGGCTGCTGCGCGGCACCCTGGCACCGGGCTCCGCCCGGGCCGCCGAGGCGCCGCCGGGTTTCCCGGCCGGGTTGGATCTCTACCAGGGCGTCTATGAGAACTGGTCGGGGGAGATCCGCACCGACGCGCTGTGGACGTGCGCCCCGCGGACCGCACAGGATGTGCTCACCCTCGCCGACTGGGCGCACTCCCAGGGATGGCGGCTGCGGCCCCAGGGCCACCGCCACACCTGGACCCCCTTCACCGTGCCCGACGCGGCACCGGCCGACACCCGGGTGGTCCTGGTGGACACCACCGCCCACCTCACCGGCGCCCGGCTCGACGGCCCCGACACCGTACGGGTGCAGGCGGGCACCGCCATGGAGGATCTGCTGGCATTCCTGGGCGGCCAGGGCCGCGGCCTCACCTCCTGTCCGGCGCCGGGGGACCTCACGGTGGGAGGGGCGCTGGCCATCGGCGGACACGGCACCGCGATACCGGCCGACGGCGAGGTCCGGGCGGCGGGCCATGGGTACGGTTCGCTCAGCAGCCTGGTGACCGAGCTGACCGCCGTGGTGTGGGACGCCGGCGCCGGGCGGTACGCACTGCGCACCTTCGACCGCGCCGAGGCCGACTGCGCGGCCGTCCTCACACACCTGGGACGGGCCTTCGTCACCGAGGCGGTGCTGCGCACCGGCCAGGACACCAACCTGCGCTGTGTCAGCCGGCTCGACATCCCCGCCGCCGAGTTGTTCGCCCCGCCCGGCCAGGCCGCCCCCGACCGCACCTTCGCCGGCTTCGTCGACGCCACCGGCCGTGCCGAGGCGATCTGGTTCGCCTTCACCGACCGCCCATGGCTGAAGACCTGGAGCGTCACCCCGCACCAGCCGCTCGGCTCCCGCGCGGTGGGAGAGCCGTACAACTACCCGTTCTCCGACAGCCTCCCCGAACCCGTCGCCCGACTGGCCGGGGAGATACTCAGCGGCAGCTGGTCGCTGGCCACCGTCTTCGGCAATCTGCAGTACCTGGTCGCCAAGGCAGCCCTCACCGGTGACATCAGCGATGTGCTGCTCTCCGGCGGTCTCATCCGCGACCTGCTCGACGGTGACACACTCGCCCATCTGCTCGCCGACGGCCTGCGCTCGGACCTCTGGGGCCCCTCCCGCGACCTGCTGCTGTACGTACGCCCCAGCACCCTGCGGGAGACCGCCAACGGCTATGCGGTGCTCACCCGCCGCGCGGATCTCCAGTGGGTGGTGAGCCAGTTCGCGGCCTACTACCAGACACTGCTGCAGCAGTACGCCGCACGCGGCGAGTACCCGGTCAACGGCCAGGTGGAGATCCGGGTGACCGGGGTGGACGACCCCGCCTGGTCGCAGGTGGCCGGCGCCCAGCCCCCGCTGCTGTCGGCCCTGTGCCCCCGGCCCGACCGTCCGGACTGGGACACCGCCGTCTGGCTGGACATCCTCACCCTGCCCGGCACCCCCGCAGCTCCCCGCTTCTACCGCGACATCGAACAGTTCCTGCTGAGCACCTTCGGCACGGGCGACCGTTCGACGCTGAGGGTGGAGTGGTCCAAGGGCTGGGCGTACACGGCGGACGCCGCCTGGTCCGACCCCGGGGTGATCGGCACGGCCATCCCCGCAAGCCTCCGGGCGACCGGCGCCCCCGGCTGGGACGAGGCCGTCGCCACCCTCGACCGTCTCGACCCGCACCGGATCTTCAGCAGCCCTCTGCTGGACACCCTGCTGCGGTGACAGGCCGCCCGGCCGCGCGGCCCGGGGGCGGACGCTCGGTTGCCTGCCCGCCGCGTGCCCGGCTGCCGCCTCCCCGCTGACCTCGCCGCACCCCGTGGGACCGTGCCCCGGAAGCAACCCTGCGGCGGCCCGGCAGGGCTAGGATCCCGGGGCATGGCTGCCGACGAGCGAATCGAACAGGCCGAACTCCTCTATGAGCGCGCCGTCTTCGGCGGCGACCCCGCAGCCCCGGACGCCGCCGACCGGGTACTGGACGCACTCGAGGCCGATCTCCAGCTGGCCAGGGGCCGGGTGGTCCACGCCCGCTTCCTGGCGGACCGGGTGGTGGACGCGAGGGAGCTGGAACTCTTCGAGCACGCGGCCCGGCTCTACGAGCGGCTGGGTGACACCCGCGGCCTGGGCGAGGCGCTGTTCTGGACCGGCACCTTCCACCAGGTCGTCTGCGGCGACACGGAGGCCGCGCTGCCCGCACTCCGGCGTTCCCTGGAACTCGCCCGTCAGGCCGGAGACCGGCTGACCGCCTCCTATGCGCTACGGCACCTCGGCATCGCCGACCACATGGCCGGCCGGCTCGACACGGCCCGGACCCACCTGGAGGAGTCCACGCGTCTGCGCCGCGAGCTGGAATTCCTGCCGGGTGTGGCCGCCAACCTGATAGGGCTCGCCTACCTCGCCGCCCAGCAGGAGCGGCGGGACGACGCGTCCGCGCTGCTCGGGGAGGCGGCGGAACTGGCCGCGAAGACGGCGTCCCAGGGCATCCTGCGACAGGCCGAGGAGGCCCGTGCGGAGCTCCGGCTGTCCTGAGCGGGCGGCGGTGCCGGACCTCACGGAACGAGGGCGGTTCCCTGTCGTCGGCCGGGGACGCCCGCGGGCCGCCGGTCACCTGTCGGTGAAGCGGCGGCCGGCCCCTGACGGGCCCCCACGGAATTGATCGCCCACGGGGACCCCGGCAAGCTGTCTGCCCGGCGCGGCCACCAGCGTGCGGCGGAGCCGGCAGCCACCGACCTGCGAGCAAGGGAGCCGACGTTGATCTGGCACGACCTGTGGAGCATCGAGATACCGCCCGCGGAGAAGCTGTTGCGCACGGTGCTGGTCTACATCGGGCTGGCGCTGCTGCTGCGGCTGGGCGGCAAACGGGACCTCGCCCAGCTCAACAGCTTCGACTTGGTCGTGATGCTGCTGCTGTCCAGCGTCGTGCAGAACGCGGTCATCGGCAGCGACAGCAGTCTCACCGGCGGCCTGCTGGGCGCGGCCGTCCTGGTCGCGCTCAACGCCGTGATGGTCCGGCTGGTCAACCGCCATCCCCGCCTGGTCCGGCTCTTCGAGGGCCGCTCCACCACCCTGATCCGCGACGGCCGGATGATCCCGCAGGCGCTGCACCGGCTCGGCCTGCGCCGGGCCGACGTCGTGGCCGCCTGCCGCCGTCAGGGAGCCGACGACATCAACCAGATCGCCGACGCCACCCTCTCCCCGGGCGGTGCACTGGTCGTCACCCTCGACGAGGGCCACCAGGGCGCCACCATCGCGGACCTGCGCCGTGAACACGAGTTGCTGCTCACCCGGATCCGGGCGGAGATCGCCGACCTCGAGCACCGGCTGGCCCCGCCGCCCGCATGAACGGCCGCCGAGGCCGGGTGCCGCCGCCGGGCGCGGACACCGGGCGCCGACGCGGACACGCTGAGACCGACGGGCCGGTCCGGGTGACCTCAGAGCGATGTCCGCCGTTCACGCAGTCCGGGCAGTCCGGGCAGTCCGGGCAGTCCGTCCGGCCCGGGTACGGCTCCCGTGCGCCTTGCGGGAGCCGTACCCGGACGTGCTCAGAGCCCGTAGCGCAGCCGGGCCTGCCGGACGGTCTCCGCCTTGACGTCGCCGCGGCGGGCCAGGGCCGCCAGGGCGGCGACGGCGATCGACTGGGGGTCGACGCCGAAGTGGCGGCGCGCGGCCTCGCGGGTGTCGGAGAGCCCGAAGCCGTCGGTGCCGAGGGAGTGCCAGTCCTGCTCGACCCACTGGCTGATCTGGTCCGGGACGGCACGCATCCAGTCGCTGACGGCCAGCACCGGGCCGGGCGCCCCGGCCAGGGCGCGGGTGACGTACGGGACCCGCTCCTCGCCGCTGAGCAGCGCGGCGTCGCAGGCCAGGGCGTCACGGCGGAGTTCGCTCCAGGAGGTGGCGGACCACACGTCGGCGGCCACGCCCCAGTCCGCGGCCAGCAGCTCCTGGGCGTCCAGCACCCAGTGCAGGGCGGTGCCGGAGGCCAGCAGCTGAAGCCTGGGGGCGTCCGGGACGGCGCTTTGGGCGGGCGCCTCCTGGAAACGGTAGAGGCCCCGGAGGATGCCCTCCTCCACGCCCTCGCCCTGCGGCATCGGCGGCTGGACCTTGGTCTCGTTGTAGACGGTGAGGTAGTAGAAGACGTCCTCGGCGTCCGGCCCGTACATCCGCCGCAGCCCGTCGCGGACGATCACGCCGAGCTCGTAGGCGAAGGCCGGGTCGTAGGCCAGCGCCGCCGGGTTGGTGGAGGCGATCAGGTGGGAGTGCCCGTCGGCGTGCTGGAGACCCTCGCCGGTCATGGTGGTGCGGCCGGCGGTGGCGCCGACCAGGAACCCGCGGCCGAGCTGGTCCGCCAGGGCCCACATCTGGTCGGCGGTCCGCTGCCAGCCGAACATCGAGTAGAAGATGTAGAAGGGGATCATCGGCTCGCCGTGGGTGGCGTACGCGGTGGCGGCGGCCGTGAAGTCGGCCATCGAACCGGCCTCGGTGATGCCCTCGTTGAGGATCTGTCCGTTGCTGGCTTCCTTGTAGAAGAGCAGCTGGTCGCGGTCGACCGGGTCGTAGGTCTGGCCGAGCGGCGAGTAGATCCCGTGCGTGGGGAAGAGCGACTCCATGCCGAAGGTGCGCGCCTCGTCGGGGACGATCGGCACCCAGCGCGGTCCGGTGGCGGGATCCCGCATCAGGTCCTTGACCAGCCGGACGAAGGCCATGGTGGTGGCGATCTCCTGGCTGCCGGAGCCCCGGCTCAGCGCCTTGAAGGGCTTGGCGGGCGGTTCGGGGAGCGCCGCCACGGGGTGGATCCGGCGGGTCGGCGCGGGGCCGCCCAGCGCGGCCCGGCGCTCATGGAGGTAGCGGACCTCGGGGGAGTCCGCGCCGGGGTGGGCGTAGGGGACCAGGTCGCCGTCCAGGCTGCTGTCGGGGATGGGGAGTTCCAGCAGGTCCCGCATGGCGCGGAACTGCTTGCCCGTCAGCTTCTTCATCTGGTGGTTGGCGTTGCGGGACTCGAAGCCCGGGCCGAGGGTGTGGCCCTTGATCGTCTGGGCGAGGACCACCGTGGGGGCGCCGCGGTGCTCGACGGCGGCCCGGTAGGCGGCGTACACCTTGCGCGGTTCGTGGCCTGCTCGTGAGCTCTGGAAGCACTCCAGGATCCGGGCGTCGCTGAGCACCCGCGCCATCTCCACCAGGGCCGGGTCGGCGCCGAAGAAGTGGTCGCGGATGTAGCCGGCGTCCCGGGTGGCATAGGTCTGGAACTGGCCGTCGGGGACCTCGCGCAGCCGCCGTACGAGGGCGCCGGTGGTGTCCAGGGCGAAGAGGTCGTCCCAGGCGGATCCCCAGAGCGACTTGACGACATTCCAGCCGGCGGCGCGGAACTGGGACTCCAGCTCCTGCACGATCTTGAAGTTGGCGCGCACCGGCCCGTCGAGCCGCTGGAGGTTGCAGTTGACCACGAAGGTGAGGTTGTCCAGCTGCTCCCGGCCGGCCAGCGCCAGGGCGGCGGTCGACTCGGGCTCGTCCATCTCGCCGTCGCCCAGGAACGCCCAGACATGGGAGGCGGAGGTGTCCTTGATGCCGCGGTTGTGCAGATAGCGGTTGAAGCGCGCCTGGTGGATCGCCGACAGCGGGCCCAGGCCCATCGACACGGTGGGGAACTCCCAGAGCCACGGCAGCCGCCGGGGGTGCGGATAGGACGGCAGGCCGTCGCCGCCCGCCTCCTGCCGGAAGCGGTCCAGCTGGGCCTCGCTGAGCCTGCCGTCCAGGAAGGCGCGGGCGTAGATGCCGGGGGAGGCGTGGCCCTGGACGTAGAGCTGGTCGCCGGAGCCGTCCCCCTCCTTGCCGCGGAAGAAGTGCTGGAAGCCGGTCTCGTAGAGCCAGGCCGCCGAGGCGAAGGTGGCGATGTGCCCGCCCAGGCCCAGCCGGCTGCCGCGGGTGACCATGGCGGCCGCGTTCCAGCGGTTCCAGGCGGTGATCCGCCGCTCCAGCTCCTCGTCGCCGGGGACCGTAGGTTCGGCGGCGGTGGGGATGGTGTTGATGTAGTCGGTCTCCAGCGCCCTGGGCAGTGTCAGCCCGGCCCGCTCGCCGTGCTCCAGGGTGCGGCGCATCAGATAGGACGCGCGCTGCGGTCCGGCCGCCTGGGCGACGGCGTCCAGCGAGGCGGCCCACTCCGCGCTCTCCTCCGGGTCGCGGTCGGGGAGCTGGTCGAGTGCGCTCGCCTGGTGGCGCGGGATGTGGGTCATGGTGGCCGCCTTTTGGGACGCGACGTGGAGACGGAACCGGTGGGCTCCGCCGACACTGTAGGACTGATCGATGATCGATCAAAAGCCCGCGACCCTAATTGGCACCCCGTGCCAGCAGGTCAGGCACGCGGTGCACAGCCGAGCACATGCTCCTTGACCAGTTCGCCCACCCGGGGATCCCGTCGGCGGAAGGCCTCCACGACCGCCTCGTGCTCCTCCGCGTACGACTGCTGGCGGGTCCCCAGCCAGCGGATCGACAGCGCCGTCCACACCTCGATCCCCAGCGACTCCCAGGTGTGCAGCAGCACGCTGTTCCCGGACGCCCGCACCAGCTCCCGGTGGAAGGCGACCGTGTGCCGCACCTGCGCCTCGACGTCGCTGGTGCGGTCGGCCTCCCGCAGCGCGGCCACCTCGGGCTCCAGTACGGAGACGTCCGAGCCCAGCAGGGGTGCGGCCAGCTCGGCCGCGAGCTGCTCCAGACCGGCCCGCACCGGATAGATCTCCTCCAGGTCGGCCGCGGCCAGGTTGCGCACCCGCACGCCCTTGTTGGGAGCCGACTCGATCAGCCGCAGCGCCTCCAGCTCCCGCAGCGCCTCCCGCACGGGGGTCTGGCTGACGTCCAGCTCGGTGGCGATCCGCCGCTCCACGATCCGCTCGCCCGGCTTCCAGCGTCCGCTCACGATGCCCGCCGTGATGTGCTCACGGATCTGGTCGCGCAGGGAGTGGACGACGGGTGGGGCCATGTCTGCTCCTGGTGGGGGGGACGGGAGATCGGCGGATGCCTAGACAATACGGCCGGGGACGTCCGCCGGTGCCCTCACCCCGGACGGAGAGCCCCGCGAAGGTCGGTACCCTGAAGATCGCCACGGCGGCCCGCCGGGCATCTCGCGGCAGCGGAAGGCAGGAGGCAACCGGGTGCTGGTGGCGGATCGGTACCGGCTGGACGCGGCGATCGGCCGGGGCGGCATGGGGGAGGTCTGGCGCGGTCACGACCAGGTGCTGGGCCGCCCGGTGGCCGTGAAGCTCATGCTCGCCGCCGACTCGGACCCGGAGGCGGCCGCCAGGTTCCGGCTGGAGGCGCAGACCGCGGCCCGGCTGCACCACCCGCAAGTGGTCACCGTCTTTGACTTCGGCGCCTGGCAGGACCGTTTCTTCCTGGTGATGGAGCTGGTGGAGGGGCGCAGCCTGGCCCAGGAGCTGGAGGCGCTGGGCCCGCTGGCGGTGGACCGGGTGGCGGCGGTCGCCGCCCAGACCGCCGCCGGACTGGCCGCCGCGCACCGGCAGGGGGTCATCCACCGGGACATCAAGCCGGGCAACCTGATCCGGGGCGCCGACGACGCGGTCAAGATCGCCGACTTCGGCATCGCCCGCTTCGCCGACGACGCCTCGGCCGCGCTCACCGGCGTCGGCCAGATCGTGGGCACCAGCCTCTACCTCGCCCCGGAACGGGCGCTGGGCAGCGCCGCCGGGCCGGGCTCGGACGTCTATGCGCTGGGGTGCGTGCTCTACCAGTTGCTGGTGGGGGAGCCGCCGTTCCAGTCCGACCACGCGGCGGCCGTCCTGCACCAGCATGTCGCCACGACGCCCGCGCCGCCGTCCTGGCGCTGCCCGCAGCTCCCGGGGGCGTTCGAGGAGTATCTGCTGCGGATGCTGGCCAAGCGGCCCGAGGAGCGTCCTGCCGCCCAGGAGGTGGCGGACTGGTTCGCCACCTCGGCCTGGCGGGGCGCTGCCGGGCCGGTCGCCGCCGGGGTCGCGGCGCCCGTCGCTGCGGCCCCCGCTCCGGCCGCCGCCGCACCGACCGTGTACGCGCTGCCGAGGACCGCGGCCTCGCCCGCCGCCTCCCGGCGCGCTCCGGCGGCGAGCGGCCGCCGGCGGTCGGCGAAGCCGGGGCGGCAGGGGAGCGCGGAGACCCTGCATCTGCGCTTCCGGGCGCTGATCCGGCGGCACAAGGTGATCACCATCGCCGTGGCCGGGGCGGTGGCCCTGGTGGTGTCGACACTGCTCAGCATGGCGGCCATCGGCCCCGGAAACTGAGCCGCCCCGACGGCTGAGCGGCACCGCCGGTTGCAGGCGTGGCGGGAGTCCGGCCTCGGGGCGCGCGATGACATCGACCAGCTCGAAGGGCGCACGACCGACCTCGAACAGGAGGTTGTCACCCGGGCGCGTCAGCCCTCGACTTTCGACGTTTCGGCAGGCCTGATGCGGTCAGGCAGCGGTGTCGAGTTCTGCCTGGGCCGGGCCTGTTGGACCGTGCGGATTTCGGCGTCGGTGGGTGCGAGCTGGTCGGTGGGTGAAAATCGGGGCCGCCTCCAGCGCGCGGTCCCAGTCCGGGGCGAAGGCGCACGACCCGTGCGGGGCCCGGTGGTAACGGCCGCGGAAGCAACGACAACGCTGGTCGTCGGGTTGCGGGCTCACTGGCTCGTCAGTGGTCGGAGGAAGTGGGCGACCTCGGTGTGGCGGAAGTGCTCGGCCCAGCCCAGCGGTGTGTTGCCGAACCGGGTGTCGCGGATGTTCGGGTCGGCTCCCAGACCGATCAGGAGGCGCGCGCCGGTCACGTCGTCAGCGGCCGCTGCCTGGTGCAGCGGGGTCTCCCATGGCTGTTCAAGGGGGGCGTCGCCGCGGCCCAGCGCGTTGACGTCGAACCCCAGTTCCGCCAGGAGCGGGACGGCACGCCAGGAACGGCGGGCCGCCGCCCACACGATCAGCCCGGGCCGCTGCCGGCGTGCGGTGCCGGCGTGCCCGCGCAACCGCTCGACGGTTGCGCAGTCGCCTGCCAGGGCTGCGGCGATGAGTGCGTCCACGCCGTCGGCCGTTGACCAGGGAGCGCCGTACGCACCCAGGTACTCCAGCACCTGGGTGCTGCCGCACAGCGCGGCCAGGCGTGCCGGTGTGCTGCCGTTCCAGACTCGCAGGTGGGCCGGGCTGCCGTCCGGGATGCGGAACACAGCACGCAGGTCGGCGCATTCGGCGAGCAGCCGTACCCGATCGGCGAGGTCATGGGCGACCGCCCACCAGAGTTGACCGGCGATCAGGTCGGCGGGGCGGGGAATCGCGTCGCCCAGCCGTGTCCGCCACGGGCCGCCGCCGTGTCCGAGCCCGTGGTCGATCAGCAGGCGGAGGTGGTCGTCGTCCGAGCCGAACTGGCGGTTGTACAGCGCTTGGGCGTCGTTGGGATCGGCGCCGGCGGACAGGAGTGTGCGAGCCAGCGCGTCGGCCGCCGGGTGGGCCGGCTGTCCGCGCTCGCCGCCACCCAGCGCACCGGCCAGCGCGGTGAAAGGTGAGGTCAAGCCGTGCCACAGATAGCCGGCGTTCGGGTCGGCGCCGTGATCGAGCAACATGCGGGCGGCCCGGACGACCGCGTCCGCAGGGATGGTGGGGGCGTGCCGCGCGTATGCGAGGTACAGGATGGGCTCCCATGCGAACGGCCCGCCCTCGGCGGCGGCCAGCGTCGGATCCGCGGCGAGCAGGCCGGCGAGTGCGTCGATGTCGGCCGCTGCTGCCGCCGCGTGCACCGAGGTGGTGGTGAGCCCGGGGTGGGCGGCGAGCAGCGCGGCGGCCCGCCTCCAGCGGGCCGGTTCGTCGTCGTGGCCGTACCGCAGACAGGCCAGCAACAGGAACTCGTCGGCGTGCGAGGTCGCCGTGTCGACCTGGTCCGGAACACGGCGATAGCGCTGGATGGTCTGGACGTGCCGCTTGAGCGCCGCCCACGACGGGAAACCGTGACGGCGGGCGATGACCAGTTGCGCACCGGCCAATGACGGCGGGTGCGGGCCGTCCGGGTGGTGGGCGCCCACCAGGGCCAGCGCATCCGAAGTGCCGGACCTGGCTTGGTCGCGAAGGTCCTTCGCCTGCTTGCGCAACTGCTCGAAGCTCGGGTCGTCGGGAAGACGAACGGTCGCCACGGCGACCTCCTTCCATGGCCCGCGGTCCGCTACGCCGGGCTGAAAGGAGGTACGGGGCCATGCCGATGGCGCACGCACAGCCGGGTGGGCTCGGCCCTCTCCGCGGACGGGTGGCGCCCCGGGGCGCCACGCCGAGTGTAGCCGGGGCGTCGTCATCGGGGTGACCGCCTCGCCGACGCCGCCCGGCGGTGAGGACGCCGAGGCCGTACGCCGGCCCGGTCACTGCATGCGCTGCCCCCTGCACGCACATCGATCCCCAGGGTGCCGGCGGCCTCTGCGCCCTGCGACCGCCGAGCGGCGGCCCACCGGCGCCGACTCCAGGTCCTGAACGAGGTGACGCACAGCACACCGGCAGATCCATCTGCAGGGATGGTTGCCTAGGGCAACCACTGATAAGGTTGCCTCAGGCAATCATCAGTGGAGATGTATCGATGTCGAGAAAGCGGGCCCTGTCGGAGCTGTCCGACGATCTCAGAGGCGTCACCCTGCTCCTCCGCCGCGGCGACCGGACGGTCCCCGTGCAGACCAGGGCGGCCGTCGCCATGCTCGCCACCCTCTGCAGGCAGGGCGAGATGCGGATGGTCGAGCTCTCCGAGTGCCTGCTCCTCGACATGTCCGTGGTCAGCCGCCGGCTGGCCCACCTGGAGGAGTTCGGCCTCGCCGTCCGCCGGCCGAACCCCGCGGACGGCCGCTCCTGCCTGATCAGCGCGACCCGGGCCGGCCGCCGGATGGTCGCCGACGCGCGGCGCGCCCGGGCGGTGCAGCTGGCCGACGCCACCGACGGCTGGGACGACACCGACCTGGACAGCCTCGCCCGACTGCTCCGCCGGCTCCACACGGACCTGGGACTCCTCCCCCCGCAGGCCGGCGCCGGACACGGGCCGGACTGGACCCCGACCGCCGAACCTCCGTACACCACCGCATCACCGGCCGCGCCCAGCGCGGCACGAAGGGAATCCTGACGTGGCACAGCAGCCAGCCACCGCTCCCGCAGGAACGGGAGATCCGGGCGCCCCGGCGCCTATGACGCACCGTCAGATCATGGAGGCGCTCTCCGGACTCCTGCTCGGCCTCTTTGTGGCGATCCTGTCCAGCACCGTGGTCTCCAACGCGCTGCCCCGCATCGTCACGGCCCTGCACGGCAGCCAGTCCGCCTACACCTGGGTGGTCACCGCCACCCTGCTGGCCACCACCGTCTCCACCCCGATCTGGGGCAAGCTCGCCGACCTGACCAGCAAGAAGCTGCTGATCCAGCTCTCCCTGGGCGTCTACATCGTGGGCTCGGCGCTGGCCGGCCTGTCGCAGAACACCAGCATGCTGATCGCCTGCCGGGTGGTGCAGGGTCTGGGCGCCGGCGGTCTCACGGCGCTGTCCCAGGTCATCCTGGCCACCATGATCCCGCCGCGTGAGCGGGGCAAGTACAACGGCTACCTCGGCGCGGTGATGGCCGTCGGGACCATCGGCGGTCCGCTCCTCGGCGGTGTCATCGTGGACACCTCCTGGCTCGGCTGGCGCTGGTGCTTCTACGTCGGCGTCCCCTTCGCCGCCCTCGCCCTGATCGTGCTGCAGCGCACCCTGAAGCTGCCGGTGGTCAGGCGCCGGGTCCAGGTCGACTACCTGGGCGCCGTGCTGGTCAGCGCGGCCGTCAGCCTGCTGCTGATCTGGGTCTCGCTGGCTGGCGACAGCTTCGCCTGGGGCTCCTGGCAGACCGCCGTCATGGTGGGTGGCGCGCTGCTGCTGGGCGTGGTGTTCGTCCTGGTGGAGACCAGGGCCGCGGAGCCGATCATCCCGATGCACCTGTTCCGCGGGCGGACCGTCACCCTGGCGGTGCTCGCCAGCCTCGCGGTCGGTACCGCGATGTTCGGCGCCACGGTCTTCCTCAGCCAGTACTACCAGATCAGCCGCGGCAAGTCGCCGACGGTCTCCGGCCTGATGACGCTGCCGATGATCGCCGGACTCTTCCTCTCCTCCACGCTCGTCGGCCGTCTGATCACCTCCACCGGCCGCTGGAAGCGCTACATGGTGCTCGGCGGTGTGCTGCTCACCGCGGGCTTCGCCCTGATGGGCACGGTACGCGCGGACACCTCGTTCGTGCTGCTGGGCGTCTACATGTTCCTCGTCGGCTGCGGCGTCGGCATGACGATGCAGAACCTGGTCCTGGCCGTGCAGAACACCGTGCCCATGCACGAACTGGGCGCCGCCAGCTCCGTGGTGTCCTTCTTCCGCAGCCTGGGCGGTGCCATCGGGGTCTCCGCGCTCGGCGCCGTGCTCGCGGCCAAGGTCAAGACCTACACCGCGGACGGCCTGACCGCCCTCGGCGTCCACACCGGCGGCGGCAGCGGCTCGCTGCCGGACGTGCACACCCTGCCCGCACCGATCGCCCATGTGGTCGAGACCGCGTACGGGCACGCCTCCGGCGACATCTTCCTGATCGCCGCGCCGATCGCGCTGCTGGGTCTGGTGGCCATCGCCTTCATCCGCGAGGTGCCGCTGCGCACCGGGCAGTCGGACTCCAAGCCGGCCGACCGCGCCACCCCCGCACCGGTGCCCGCCGGCTGACGGGACGCCATCCTCGGCGGCCCTGTGGCCGGGGACAGGCCGGGCCGCCGACCGGCGCACCGGAGGGCATACGGTGCGCCGAAGGGCCGGGACCGGACGTGATCACGTCCGGTCCCGGCCCTCTGCCGTCGTCCTCTCAGGGCTGCGGTTCCCCGGTGTGTGCCGCCAGCGCGGCGGCGGCCTCCCCGAGCGCCGCGACCAGCTCCCCGGCCCGGGGCCCCGCCGCGCCCAGCAGCTCGTGCAGCAGCGGGGTGGCGTCGACCGCCGGTACCGAGGTCGCCAGCTCCCTGAGCCGCGCCGTGGTGGAGACCAGGTTGCGCCGCCGGTCCCGGGGGTCGGGCACGACCTCCAGCAGCCCCCGCTCACGCAGCTCGGCCACCACGGTGGAGATCCGGCTCTGTGCGAACCCGCACCGCCGGGCCAGCTCGCCCACCGCCAGCCCGTCCTCATCGTGCAGGCAGCGCAGCACCACCAGCTCGGTCGGTGACAGCGGTACCGAGCCGGTGGGCTGCATGGCGTGCACGGCCGCGGCGGACAGGGCCCGCCCGAAGAGATGCAGTTCGGCGAGGTTCATGACGCCAGTCTGCTGGGTGGGCGCAGGCTCAGCTTGCGGAGCCCACGTCCTCGGCCAGCGCCTGCTGCTCCAGCCGGTCCTGCTCCGCCCGGTCCGGGGCGTGGCCGGCCGCCTCGGCGGCCTGCGCCCGCTCGGCGTCCGCCAGCAGCGAGTGGCCGGTGGCCAGTACGCCGATGCCGATCGCCACCGCGACCGCGCCGACGTAGAACGGCGCATGGACGCCGTTGTGCTCGGCGATCTTGCCGGCCGCGTACGGAGCCAGGCCGCCACCGATGAAGCGGACGAACCCGTAGGCGGACGAGGCGGTGGGGCGCTCCACGGGGGAGACCGTCATCACCGCCTGGGTGGTGATGGTGTTGTTGATGCCGATGAAGGCGCCGGCCACGATCACCGCGGTGACCAGCGTCGCCCGGGAGTCGGTGAACAGCGCGATCACCAGGATGTCCAGGGCGAACAGCGCCAGGTTGAGGTAGAGGGTGCGGGCGATGCCGAAGCGGGCCTGCAGCCAGGGGGCGCCGAAGACGGAGAAGAAGGCCACCAGCACGCCCCAGCCGGTGAAGACATAGCCGAGCTGGTGGGTGCCCAGGCCCATCGGGTAGGGCGCGTAGCCCAGCACCGTGAAGAAGCCCCAGTTGTAGCAGAGTGCGGTCAGGCCCATGGTGAGCAGACCGCGGTGGCGCAGCGCCTTCAGCGGGTCCAGCACCGAGGCCCGCCGGGCCGGTGCGGGGGTGGGCTGCACCAGGACAACGGTGGCGACCAGGGCTGTTGCCATCAGCACGGCGACGCCGAAGAAGGGGCCGCGCCAGCTGATCGAGCCCAGCTCGCCGCCGAGCAGCGGGCCCACCGCGATGCCGACGCCCAGTGCGGTCTCGTAGAGGATGATGGCGCCCGAGAAGCCGCCGCTGGCCGAGCCCACGATGACCGCCAGCGAGGTGGCGATGAACAGGGCGTTGCCCAGCCCCCAGCCGGCCCGGAAGCCGACGATGCTGTTGATGCTGCCGGAGGACCCGGCCAGTGCGCTGAAGACCACGATCAGGGCCAGGCCGGCGATCAGGGTGCGCTTGGCGCCTATCCGGCTGGAGACGAAGCCGGTGACCAGCATGGCGACTGCGGTGACCACCAGGTAGCTGGTGAACAGCAGGGACACCTGGCTGGGGGTGGCGTGCAGCTGGGAGGAGAGGGCGGGCAGGATCGGGTCGACCAGGCCGATCCCCATGAAGGAGATCACACAGGCGAAGGCCACGGCCCAGACGGCTTTGGGTTGCCGGAAGGGGTTGGGTGCTCCGGGGTGAACGGACATGGGGGAACTCCAGACTCGAGTGCTGTGTGACGCCTCGTCAGTCGACCGGACGGCGGTCCGCCGCCGGGAGGCCGGCCTCGGCCGCCGCGGCCACCAGCCGTTCCAGGGCGGGCAGCGCTCCGGCGGCCGCGGCCGCCAGCGCCTGCCGGTCCTCGTCGGGCAGTGCCGCGAGCAGTGCCGCCAGGCGCTCGGTGCGCGCCTGGCGGCGGTCGGCCAGCAGCTCCCTTCCGGCGTCGGTGACGGCCACCAGGACCACCCGGCGGTCCGCCGGATCGCTGGTGCGCCGCACCAGGCCCTGCCGCTCCAGGCGCTGGACCAGCTGGGTCATCGACGGCTGGCTGACCCCCTCGTCGGTGGCGAGGGCGGTCAGCCGGGCGGGGCCGCCGCGGGCCAGCCGGCCGAGGGTGGAGGCCGTGGTGAAGCTGATGTCCCGGGGCGTCAGATGGCGTACTGCGAGGACCGCCAGCTGCTCCAGGAAGGCGGCGGTCTGGTCACCGTTCGGCTGGGCGTCACTCATGGCGGGTTTATATCACGCACCTATATAGGGTGACTATGCTTATCTTCCGCCGACCGGCGCAGCCCCCCGCACCGCTGCCCGGTGACGGCGGGCCGGGGGTTCACCCAGGGAGAACGTGCCGTTCCGCCGGTGCCGCCGGGCCCCTATCATCACTGCGGCAGCCATGCGCCACCGTCCTCCGGGAGGCGAAGTGAGCGAGCAGTCGTCCGGCGAAGGCACGATCGAGGACTACGGCTACGCCCAGGAGCTGCAACGCTCACTGGGCTTCCGCGACCTGCTGGTCTACGGACTGGTGTTCATGGTGCCGATCGCGCCGTTCGGCATCTTCGGCGGCGTCTTCGCAGGCTCCGGGGGCATGGTCGCCCTGGCGTACGCGGTGGGCATGCTGGCCATGATGTTCACCGCCGCCTCCTACGCGCAGATGTCCCGGGCCTTCCCCATGGCCGGGTCGGTCTACAGCTACGCGGGGCGCGGCATCGCGGCACCGGTCGGCTTTCTCGCGGGCTGGATGATCCTGCTGGACTACGTCCTCGTCCCCGCGCTGCTCTATCTGATCGCCGCCGTGGCCATGCACTCGCTGGTCGGCTCGGTCCCGGTGTGGCTGTGGCTGCTGGGCTTCGTCCTGCTGAACACCGCCGTCAACTACCTCGGCATCACCATGACCGCCCGGATCAACAAGGTGATGCTGGCCGCCGAACTGGCCGTGCTGGCCGTCTTCCTGACCGTCGGCGTCATCGCCCTCGCCCAGGGCAAGGGCAACGGCTTCAGCCTCCATGCCTTCTACGACCACCGCACCTTCTCCTGGTCGCTGGTCTTCGGGGCGGTCTCCATCGCCGTCCTCAGCTTCCTCGGCTTCGACGGCATCTCCACCCTCGCCGAGGAGAACCGGGAGTCGGCCCGCGCCATCGGACGCTCCATGGCCGCCGCACTGGGCCTCGCCGGACTGCTCTTCATCGCCCAGACCTGGGTGGCGGCCATGCTGGTACCGCACCCCGCCCGGCTGATCAGCGACGGCGACCCGGACGGCACCGCCTTCTACGACGCCGCGCGGGCCGCCGGAGGCGCCTGGCTGGGCACCCTCAGCGCACTGGCCACCGCCGTCGCCTGGGGATTCGCCAACTCCCTGGTCGCCCAGGCCGCCACCTCGCGACTGCTCTACGCCATGGCCCGTGACCGCCGGCTGCCCGCCTTCCTCGCCCGGGTCGACCCCCGTCGCAAGGTCCCGGTGAACGCCACCCTGCTGGTCGCCGCCGTCTCCCTGGGACTGGGCCTGTGGATGGACTCCCGTTCCGACGGCATCACCCTGCTCGGCTCACTGGTCAACTTCGGTGCGCTGACGGCGTTTCTGGTGCTCCATGTCACGGTGGTGGTCCACTACGTGGTACGCGGCGGGAGCCGGGACTGGTGGCGTCATCTGCTGGCCCCGGCCGTCGGCTTCGCCATCCTGGTGTACGTGGTGGTCAACGCCAAGGTGGCGGCCCAGCGGCTGGGCTTCCTCTGGCTGGCCGCCGGAGTGGCCGTCCTGCTGGTGCTGCTCGCCACCGGGCGCCGGCCCGACCTGGAGACCACTGCCGTCCACGCAACGAAGGAGCAGCCTTGAGTGACCTCGACGTGGTCCGCCTGGACCCCGCGCCCGACCGCTTCTGCTACGCCTTCGGCGGCCGGCAGCCCGTCCTGCGGGTGCGGCCCGGCACCGTGGTCGAGCTCTTCACCGAGGACTGCTTCGGCGGGCTGGTGCGCTCCACCTCCGACCTGCCCAGCCAGGTCTGCACCTTTCCGTACCTCAACCCGGTGACCGGCCCCATCCATGTGGAGGGCGCCGAACCCGGGGACACCCTGGCCGTGCACTTCGCCGACATCGCCCCCGCCCGCGACCAGGCGTTCTCCGCCACCTTCCCGCACTTCGGCGCGCTGACCGCCACCCATGCCACGGCGATGCTGCACGAGCCGCTGGAGGAGGTGGTCTGGGTCTACGAGATCGACCGTGCCCGGCGCACCTGCCGGTTCCGCCCCCGGTTCGACGGCACCGGGCCGGAGGTCGAACTGCCGCTGGACCCCATGCACGGCACCGTGGGCGTCGCCCCGGCCGCCGGCGAGGTCGTCATGAGCATCACCCCGGGCGCCCACGGCGGCAACATGGACACCCCGGAGCTGCGCGCCGGCACCACCCTCTATCTCGGTGTCAACGTCCCCGGCGCGGCGCTCTCCCTGGGCGACGGCCACTGCCGGCAGGGCGAGGGCGAGGTCTGCGGCACCGCCGTGGAGTCCGCGATGAACACCGCCGTGGTCATCGACCTGATCAAGGGCGGCGCCCCGGCCTGGCCCCGGATCGAGTCCGACGCCTTCCTGATGTCCACCGGCTCCACCCGCCCCCTGGAGGACGCCTACCGCATCAGCCAGCACGACCTGGTCGGCTGGACCGCCGGGCTGACCGGCCTGCACCGGCTGGACGCCTACCAGCTGGTCAGCCAGGCCGGGCTGGCCCCCGCGGGCAATGTGGTGGACACCAACTACACCATGGTGGCCAAGCTCCCCAAGACCGTCCTCGGCGGCACCCGGGCCTACGACGGGCTGCACGACGCCCTCCGCGAACGGGCCGCCGAGTACCTGCGGCAGCGCTGAGCCGGCCCGGCCCAAGGCAAAAGCAGTTGCCGGGGTTTGTAACGTCTTCCCTGTGACGGACATCGACGGCCTGCTCGCGGCCTATGACGAGCAGATGCGCGGAGCAGCGCCCACCCCGCCGGCCGGGGCCCGCTACGAACAGGACGGGCCGCTGCTGCGTATCGTCGGCCAGTTCCGCGGCCTGGTCACCGGCCCCGCCGACCTGGGCGTGGGCGGCGCCGCGCTCGACGGGCTGATCGCCCGTCAGCGCGACTACTTCGCGGCGCGGGGGGAGGCGGTGGAGTGGAAGGTCCGGGGCCACGACCGGCCGGCCGACCTCACCGACCGGCTGCGGGCCGCGGGCTTCGTCCCCGAGGCCCAGGAGACCGTCCTGATCGGCCGCGCCGACGAGCTGGCCGCGGAGCCCGTCCTGCCGGACGGCGTCGTACTGCGCCAGGTCACCGAGGACCGGGACATGCGCCGGATCGCCGCCCTGGAGTCGGCCGTCTGGGGCATGGAGATGAGCTGGCTCGGTGACGACCTGTCAGCCCGGATCTCCGCGTCCCCCGACCAGATCGCCGTGCTGGTCGCCGAGGCCGGGGACGAGGTGGTCTGCGCCGCCTGGCTGGTGCTGCGGGCGGGGACGGAGTTCGCCGGCCTGTGGGGCGGCTCCACACTGCCCGCCTGGCGGGGCAGGGGGATCTACCGGGCGACGGTCGCCGCCCGCGCCCGGCTCGCCCTCGCCCGCGGGGTCACCTGGCTCCAGGTGGACGCCTCCGACGACAGCAGCCCCATCCTGCGCCGGCTGGGCTTCCACGCCGTGACCACCACCACCCCCTACGTCTGGACGCCGCCGCAGCCGTGAGGGGCGGTGGCGGCCGGCTCAGCAGAGGATGCCCAGCGCTCCGGGCAGCACCCGGGCGGTCACCGGGAGCACGGCGTCGACCTCGCCGTCCAGGCCGTAGGGGAGCGGGCGGTCGGCCTCGATGCGGACCTCCCGGCCGCGCAGCACCTCCACCTGGGGGCGCCTGGTGTGGGTGCCCGACTTGAGCTCGTTCATCACCGAGAAGAAGAGCAGCCGGGAGGTCTCCCGGATGACGACCACGTCCAGCAGGCCGTCGTCGACCCTGGCGTCGGGGGCGATGCGGCGCCCGAAGCCGTAGAAGGCGGAGTTGGCGGCGACCACGGTGAAGCCGCGCCGTTCGTGCAGGATGCCGTCCAGGGTGATCCGGTAGTCGGCGTGCCGCCAGCCGAGGACGGCCCGCAGGCCGCCGAGGTAGTAGGAGGCGGCGCCGCGCAGCAGCCGGGTCTCGTTGGCGTAGCGGTTGGCCAGGGCGTCCACCCCGGCGTACACACTGCCCAGTCCGGCCGTCGGCGGGCGGCCGGGGGAGCTGACCTCCACGGCGTCGATCCGCCGGGGTTCGCCGTGCAGCAGCACCCGGGCGAGGTCGTCGGCGGCGGTGGGCAGCTCCAGGGCGCGTGCGAAGTCGTTCCCGCGGCCGGCCGGGACCAGCCCGAGCAGGGCGTCCGTACCCACCAGCGCGCCGCCGACGCAGCCGGCCATGCCGTCGCCGCCGACGGCGAGCACCACCCGGCCCCGGCCGGCGGCCTGCCGGGCCACCTCCCGGGCGTGGTGCAGGCCGCGGCTGTACTCGACCTCGACGTCGGCACCGGCGCCGCGCAGCAGCGCGGCGAGCGGGAGCAGCGCCGCCGCCCCGGTGGACCCGCCCGCGGTGGGGTTGACGACGGCGGTGAGCTGTCGCATGGCGTGTGCCTCCAAAGGCGGTGGGCGGGCGGCGGCGGGGGGGTGGCGGCGGGTCAGCGGGACGGGAGCAGGACGCCGGGGTTGAGGATCCCGGCGGGGTCGAGCACGGCCTTGACGGCGCGCAGCGCCGCCACCCCCAGCGGGCCGACCTCCTGGGTGTACCACGTCCGGTGGTCGGTGCCCACGCCGTGGTGGTGGCTGATGGTGCCGCCGGCCGCCGCGATGGCGTCGCAGGCGGCGGCCTTGGCGGGGGCCCAGTGGGCGACCGGGTCCTCGCCCTGGGCCGAGACCACGGTGAAGTAGAGCGAGGCCCCGGTGGGGTAGACGTGGGAGATGTGGCACATCACCAGCGGCGGGGTGCCGGCCGCGGTGAGGGTCTCGGTGAGGGCCCGCTGCACGGCGTCGCGGAGGGCCGGAACGGCGGACCAGAAGGCGGCGGTCTCCAGGGTCTCGGCGAAGGCACCGGCGTTGAGCAGGGCGTCGCGCAGATAGGGCGCGGAGTAGCGCCCCCGGGCCCAGTGCTCGCCCGGGGCCTCGCCCAGCGGTTCGCCGCCGCAGTCGAGCAGCACGGCCCGGGCCTGCTCGCGGCGCCGGGCGGTCTCCTCGGCGGTGCCCTCGAACCCGGTGACGGCCAGGCAGCCGCCCGCCGCCGGGCCCCCGTCGGCCGTACCGATGGCGTCCGGCCGGGCCAGGCCGACCATGGTCTCGGTCTCGTCGGAGAGCCGCAGCACGGTCGGCAGCGGACCGTCCTGGGCGAGCCGGCGCAGCGCCGCCGCGCCCGCGTCGAAGGACGGGAACCGCCACCCCTCGTAGACCCTGCTCTCGGGCAGCGGGTGGATCCTTACGGTCACCGAGGTGATCACGCCCAGGGTGCCCTCCGAGCCCAGCACCAGCTGGCGCAGGTCGGGCCCGGCGGCGGAGCGCGGCGCCCGGCCGAGGTCCAGCGTCCCCTCGGGGGTGGCGACGGTGAGGCCGACGACCATCTCGTCGAACCGGCCGTACCCGGCGGAGGCCTGGCCGCTGGAGCGGGCCGCCGCGAACCCGCCGACGGTGGCCCACTCGAAGGACTGCGGGAAGTGCCCCAGGGTGAAGCCCTGGGCGGCCAGCAGCGCCTCGGCCTCGGGCCCGCGCAGGCCGGGCTGGAGGGTGGCGGTGCGGGAGACCGTGTCCAGGGCGGTGAGCCGGCGCAGCCGGCGCAGGTCCAGGGCGACGAAGCAGCCGTCGGCCTCGGGGGCGAGGCCGCCGACGACCGAGGTGCCGCCGCCGAAGGGGACCACCGCGACGCGGTGGCGGGAACAGGCTCGCAGGACGGCCAGCACCTGGTCGTGGTCGGCGGGCAGCAGTACGGCGTCGGGGGCGGCGTCCAGCCGTCCGGCCCGGATCTCCAGCAGGTCCGGGGTGGACTTGCCGCGAGTGTGCCGGATGCGGCTCTCCGGGTCGGTGCGCAGCTGCTCCGGCCCGCCGACGGCCTCGGTGAGGGCGGCGAGCGCGGGGCCGGCCAGCCGGCTGGCGGGGACGGTGAGGGCGGACGGGTCGGCGGGCGGGGCGCTCACCGGCTTCACCCCGAGCAGGTCGCGCAGCAGGCCGGCCACCGGCTCGGGCAGCGGGGCCGCCTTGGCCGGGTCGCCCCAGCCGCTCCACAGCATCTCCAACGGAACGCACTCCCCTTCGCCCGACCGGCCTGTGCGTTACACTGTGACACATGACGCCGATTCGTCACAATGGAATGGACGACGATGCCGTGCTGGACGCGGCCCGCGCGTGCGTGCTCGCGGTGGGGGTGCGGCGGACCACCCTCACCGACGTGGCCCGCCGCGCAGGCGTCTCCCGGATGACCCTCTACCGGCGCTGGCCCGACGTGCGCACCGTGGTCGGCGATCTGATGACCCGTGAGTGGATCGCCGTCGCCCTCGGCGCAGCACCGCCCCGCGACCCCGCCCGCCCGGCCCGGGAACGGCTGGTCGAGGGCCTGGTCGCCGGAGTGCGGGCGTTCCGCGACCACCCGCTGTTCCGCAAGATCCTGGACGTCGACCCCGAACTGCTGCTGCCCTACGTCCTGGACCGGCGCGGCGCCAGCCAGGACGCCCTGCTGGAGTTCCTCGCCGACGCCCTGCGCGAGGGGCACACCGACGGCTCCGTACGGCAGGACCACCCCGTCCGCCAGGCCCGCGCCGTCCTGCTGGTCGCCCAGTCCTTCACCCTCTCGCTGCGCACCATGACCGACGACGCCGACTCCGGCCTCGACGCCGACGCCTTCCTCGGCGAGCTGAGGCACATCCTGGAGAGGACCCTGGCACCGTGAGCGCAACCCCCCGTACTCCGCACGCCTCCTCCCTCGGCGCGGCCCGGCGCGGCCGCGAACTGGCCGAACTGGCCGACGCTGCCGCCCCCGTGGACGTCCTGGTGGTCGGCCTCGGCGCGACCGGAGCCGGGGTCGCCCTGGACGCCGCCTCCCGCGGGCTGACCGTCGCCGCCGTGGATGCCCACGACCTGGCCTTCGGCACCTCCCGCTGGAGCTCCAAACTGATCCACGGCGGACTGCGCTACCTGGCCTCCGGGCAGCTGGACGTCGCCCGGGAGAGCGCGGTGGAACGCGGCGTCCTGATGGAGCGCACCGCCCCGCACCTGGTGCACGCCCAGCCCTTCGTGCTGCCGCTCACGCCGCTGGTCCCGCGCCGCAACGCCACCCTGGCCTGGAGCGGACTGCGGGCCGGCGACCTGCTGCGCGCCTCCGCCCGCACCGCCCGCGCCACCCTGCCGGGCCCGCGCCGCCTCTCCGCCGTCGAGACCCTGGAACTCGCCCCCGGCCTGCGCCCCTACGGGCTGCGCGGCGGACTGCTCTCCTGGGACGGCCAACTCGCCGACGACGCCCGCCTGGTGACCGCGATCGCCCGCACCGCCGCCGCCCACGGAGCCCGCGTGCTGACCCGGGTCCGGGCCCTCACCCTCGACGGCACCGGGGCGCTGGTGCGCGACGAACTGACCGGTGAGCAGCTGGAGATCAAGGCCCGCGCCGTGGTCAACGCGACCGGCGTCTGGGCCGGCACCCTGGCCGGCGACATCCGGCTGCGGCCCTCCCGGGGCACCCATCTGGTGCTGCGCTCCGAGGCCCTCGGCGGGATGCGCACCGGACTGCACATCCCCGTCCCCGGCGAGAGCGACCGCTTCGTGCTGGTGCTGCCGCAGGGCGACGGCCGGGTGTACGTGGGGCTGACCGACGAGCCGCTGGACGGGCCCGTCCCGGATGTCCCCAAGGTACCCGAGACCGACATCGGCTTCCTGCTGGACGTCCTCGGCTCGGCGCTGGACGTGCCGCTGCGCCGCGGCGACGTGGCAGGGGCGTTCGCCGGGCTGCGGCCGCTGCTGGACTCCGGCGGCGCGGACGGCGACCGCACCTCCGACCTCTCCCGCCGCCACGCCGTGCTGACCTCGCCAGACGGAGTGGTCACGGTGGTCGGCGGCAAGCTCACCACCTACCGCAGGATGGCCCAGGACGCGGTGGACGCCGTGGTCGCCGCCCGGGGGCTGTCCGCCGGGCCCTGCCGTACCGCCCGCCTGCCGCTGGTCGGCGCCGCCGCGCCGGGCACCCTGGCCGCGCTGGACGCCCCGCGCCGCCTGGTCCGCCGCTACGGCACCGAGGCGCCCGCGGTGCACGCCCTGGCCGTCGCCGACCCCGGTCTGGGACGGCCGGTGGTGCCCGGACTCGCCGTCACCGCGGCCGAGCTGGTCTGGGCCGTACGCCACGAAGGCGCGCTGGACGAGGCCGACCTGCTCGACCGGCGCACCCGGATCGGCCTGGTCCCTGCCGACCGCGATGCTGCGCTGGCCGCCGCGCGGGAGGCCCTGCGGGAGCTGCCCGCGCCCAGCAGCCCGCGCTGATCCGCGCCCGGCGGGCGCCGTCGAGGGGAGGGCGGGTTCAGTCGCCGCCCTCGTCCACCACGCCGTCCAGATAGACCCAGGCGCCCTCGTGGCGGACGAAGCGGCTGTTCTCATGGAGCTCGCCGCCCTGACCGCCCTGGGAGCAGTGGGCCCGGAACTCCACCGTGCCCTCGCTGTGGAACGGCCCCCCGTCGCTGCCGCCGAGAACCTCCAGCCGCAGCCAGCGCGTCCCCGCGTCCAGACCGAGGCGCTGCGGGCGGGTGCGGGGGTGCCAGCTGCGCAGCAGATAGGCCTCGTCGCCGACCGCGAAGGCGCTGTAGCGGGACCGCATCAGCTGCTCCGCCGTGGCCGCGGCCGCCTCTCCGCGGTGCAGCCGGCCGCAGCAGTCGGCATAGGAGGAGGGCAGACCGCAGGGGCACTGCTGCGGGGCGG
>NZ_LIQR01000329.1 GCF_001418575.1 Peterkaempfera griseoplana | reverse complement strand
GACCCGCCGGCGGGTCTCGGGGGAGATGGTGCGGGAGTCGTTGAGCACATAGGAGACCGTGCTCGGAGCCACGCCCGCGCGTTCGGCGACGTCCTTGATGGTGGCCATGCAGTCCTCCGCTGAAGGTTCCCCTGCTGGTGAATCGATTCGTCGAATCGATTCGACGATGCATCGAGGTCATCCGTCGAATCGATTCACCAGTGGACGGGATCGTATGCGCAGCGTCGCGGCAGGCAATATGACCTGGATCACACCGGTGCCGCTGTGGTAGGTATCCGGCATGCGCCCCGAGCCAGGAGAGGTCCTGCACTTCTCCCAGGACCCCGCCATCACCCGCTTCGATCCCCATGTCGCCGCCACCGCCCAGCAGCCGGAGGCCTATGTCTGGGCCGTCGACTCCGGGCGCAGCCCCGACTACTGGTTCCCCCGCGACTGTCCCCGCGCGATGGCCTGGGTGGAGCCCGCGACCACCGCCGAAGACCGGGAACGCATCCTCGGGCCCGGCGGGGCCCGGCGGGTGCACGCCGTCGAGTACGGCTGGCTGCACGCCATGGCCACGGTGGAGCTCTACGCCTACCGCCTGCCGGCCGACCGCTTCCGGCCGTTCGGCGACCCGGTCCACGCCCAGGTCGCCACCGAAACGGTGCTGCCGCTCGGCCCGCCCGAACGGGTCGGGGACCTGCTGCGGCTCCATGAGGAGGCGGGCATCGAGCTGCGGGTCCTGCCCAACCTGTGGCCGTTCTGGGACGCCGTCACCGCCAGCACCCTCGGTTTCAGCGGGATCCGGCTGCGCCGTGCGCGGCCGCGACGCTGACGGATCGTCAAACTGCGGTGGAGGGATGCGGATCCTGGGCAGCGTGCACCCGCTCTGCTAGCATCGTCCCTATGATCCACACCACTTCCGGCCTCACCGCGCGCCGGTACGTGGATCTCCGTTACCAGTCCAGCGCCATGTGTCTGCCGTCCGTGTCGATGAGCGTCTCCGCACTCTCACCTCGGACCCTGGAAGGCGACCATGGACCAGCGGTCGGCGCCTGCGCGCGCCCGCACGCCGCTCCGTAGAGCGGACATCCCCCAGGCGCGCCCCGCGCGCCGCACCTCCAGCGCCGGTACCGTGCTGCGCGCCGTACTGGACCACGGCCCGGTGGCCCGCAGCACCGTCGCCAGGCTCACCGGCCTCTCCCCGGCCTCGGTCACCGGGATCTGCACCGAACTGCTGGCCCGCGGACTGCTGCGGGAGGCACCCGAGACCGCCGGGCCCCGGGGCATCGGCCGCCCCCACATCCCGCTGGACATCGACACCGGCCGCCACCTGGTGTGCGCCGCCCATGTCGCGGTACCCCACACCACCCTGGCGCTGCTGGATCTGCGCGGCCGCGTGGTCGCCGAGGAGCGCCGTCCGCACCGGGGCCTGACGCCCGACCAGGTGCTCGGCGCGCTCGCCGCACGCCTCCCCGGACTGCTGGCCGCGCACGGCGGCGGGGAGCGGTCGGTGCTGGGGCTGGGGGTGGCCACCGGAGGCTGGGTCGACCCCGGCTCCGGGACGGTGGTCGAGCACCCCCTGCTCGGCTGGCGCGACGTCCCCGTACGCCGGCTGCTGGCCGAGGCCACCGGTCTGCCCGTCCATGTGGACGGCCACTCACGGGCGCTGGTGCATGCGGAGCAGCTCTTCGGGGAGACCCGCGCCCGGGCCAGCGTGGCGCACCTCTTCGTCGGCAATGTGGTCGACGCCGCGTTCGCCACGGCGGGGACCGTCCACCACGGCCCGCGGTCGGCCGCCGGGGCGGTGGCGCACCTGCCGGTGGGCGGGAGCGCCGAGCCCTGCTCCTGCGGCCGTACCGGATGCCTGCAGGCCGCCGTCAGCGAGCGGACCCTGCTGCGCAGGGGGGCGGCGCTGGGCATCGGGGACGGGGTGTCCTTCGCCGGTCTGGTGGCGCTGGCCGTCGACGGCGACCCGGCGGCGGTGTCGCTGTTCCGGGAACGGGCGAGGCTGGTGGGCAGAGCCGCGGCGCTGCTGCTCGACGTGCTCAACCCCGAGGTGCTGGTGGTGGTGGAGCCCGGCGTCAGCAGGCTGCCCCAGTGCCTGGACGACCTCCGGGCCGAGGTGCGGGCCCGCTCCTGGGTCCGCCGCGACCCCGAACACACCGTGGTGGTCACCAGCTTCCCCGGAGCGGTGCTGGCCACCGCGGGCGGAGCGGTGCTGCTGGACTCGCTCTACACCGATCCGCTGGGCAGTCCGCCCTGGCTCTCGCACGCGTCGTGAGGCAGGCCACAGAAATGCGACTTAATTCAGCACGTTGCATTGTTGACGGAATCCCGCGGAATGGCCAGGCTTGGTCCATGACCAGCCCGCAGCGGAACGCGCCGAGGACGCCAGGACCGACGTCCTGTCGCCGCGTCATTCCGGCCCCCGCCAGTGCGCGGCGGTGCTGTCCCCGGCGCTGTCCGGGCAACTGACTCCGGCGGCCTCGAAGCCGCCGACGCAGCGCCTTCGCGCTGATCTCCGAAGTATTTTCCCGCCCGTGTGCGCAGGTGCGCCGCACGGCGGTCCGACACGCCCTCTCGACGATGGGAAAAACGGTGTCCACCCTGCTTGCGAACCCTGCCGCGCAGATTTCTCCCGAACGGTTCAGACAGGCCTTCCGGCAGTATCCGGCCGGAGTCGTGGTGATCACCGCTGACGCGGGTCGCGGCCCGGCCGGCTTCACCGCGACCTCGCTCAGCTCGCTCTCCCTCGACCCCCCGCTGGTCTCCTTCGGCATCTCCTCCACCGCCTCCAGCTGGCCCCACCTCCAGGACGCCGCCACCGCGGTGGTGCATCTGCTGGGCGTCGGCCAGGAGGACCTGGCCAGGCGTTTCGCCACGAGCGGCATCGACCGCTTCGCGGCGCCGACCCGCTGGCACCGGTTGCCCGGCGGCGAACCCGTACTGGACGAGGCGCCCGGCCGGCTCAGGGTGCGCATCGAGAACCTGGTGCCCGCCGGCGACCACCGCATCGTCGTCGCCCGGGTCGAGGAGTCATGGCTCCCGGACGGCCACCAGCCGCTGGTCTACCACGACGGCGCCTACCGCGAACTGCGGCCCGCCCCCCGCACACACTGATCCGACAGGAGACCCCAGAATGTCGTCCACCCTTTCCCCGGCCATGCGCCGGCGCTCCTTTCTCGCCCTTGCCGGCGGAGCCGTAGCAGGCCTCGCCGGTTGCGCACAGAATTCCGCGGACGCGGCCTCGGTGCCCACCGGAAAGCTGGCCACGGGTGCGCCGCCACCCGGCACCTCACTGAGCATTTCCATCCATTCCACACAGCTTCAGCTCCAGGCCTCGGGACAGCTCGGAAAACTCCCCTTCTCGGTGTCGCAATGGCCCAACCTCACTGCCGGTCCGGATGTCATCCAGGGCTTCCGGGCCAAGTCGATCGACCTGGCCAACAATGCCGGAATACCTCCGATCCAGGCCGCGGCGATCGGCTTCGAGGCCAGGATCGTCGCCGTCCAGTACCACGAGAAGCCGCTCTACTCCTTTGCGACCGCCCCCGGCACCGACATCCGCACCGCCCGGGTCTTCCGCGGCCGGAAGATCGGCTTCTCGCAGGGGCAGGCCCAGGGCGTCGTGGTGCTGCGGGCCCTGAAGGAGGCCGGCCTGACCAAGGACGACGTCACCCTGGTCGCGCTGCCCAGCACCCAGTTCCTGACCGCGCTCCAGTCCAGGCAGGTCGATGTGGCCCCGCTCGGGGAGCCCGTCCTCACCAAGTACCTCGCCCAGTACGGCCGGGACGGCGCCCGCGGCGTCAGCACCGATGTGGTGGACCTGCTGTCGATCCTCTGGGCGCCCGCCGACGTGCTCCGCGACCCCGCCAAGGCCGCCGCCGTCCGCACCTTCATCCCCTTCTGGGCGCAGGGCCAGGTGTGGGCCTGGGAGCACCGGGACGCCTGGATTGACACCTACTACGTCAAGGACCAGGGCGTCAGCCGCGAGGACGGCCGGCGGATCGTCACCTCGGTCTCCAAGCCCGTCTTCCCGGCCGACTGGGCCAGGGCCGTCGCCTGGGAGCAGGAGAGCGCGGACCTGCTGACGCAGGCCGGCTTTGTCCCCAAGGTCGATGCGGAGAAGCTCTTCGACCGCCGCTTCGAGTCCGTCGCCGCCGCCTCCGTGCCGGCCGCCTACCGGAGGTGACCCATGACCGACGCCCTGCCCCGAGCCCGTGACCGCGCACCCGCCGGGCTCATCGAACCCGCGCTCCTCGGCCGGGCCGCAACCCGGCAGGCGGTGGCCCCGCCCGGTCCGGCACCGGTCGCCCCGCCCGTAAC
>NZ_LIQR01000328.1 GCF_001418575.1 Peterkaempfera griseoplana | reverse complement strand
GGGCGGGCGTGCACCTCCAGCGGGGTGCAGCGGTAGTCGGGGCGCGGGTCCAGCGGGTGCGGCACATTGGCGATCAGTACGGTGAGCGGCATCTCCGCCCGGAGGGTGACGCCGGCGCCGGGGCCGGCCGAACCGGTGAACTCCAGTGAGCCGTCGGCGGCCGCGCGGACGCCCTGGAAGAAGGAGATCCCGGGGGGCAGGTCGCGGGCGTCCATGCCGTGCTTGGCGGCGGCGAGCCGCAGCAGCTCCCGGCCGGCGGGGGTGGGGCCGTACGGACTGCCGTCGCCGTAGCGCGCGGTGTTGCGCACGGCGGTGGAGGTGCCGCAGAGCAGGTCGTGGCGCCCGGAGTCGTCGGCGACCAGCGAGGCCAGCACCCTGCCCTGGTCGGAGAGCAGCAGGGTGCCGGCGCCCGGGTAGGCGTTCCACTGCACCTTGGCGGTGTCCGCGGTGCTGAGCCGCTCCCAGTGGCGGTCGGCGGAGTAGAGCAGCAGATGGGCGCAGGCGTCCCCGTCGCGGTCGGTGAGCCGCAGCTCGCTGCCGCGGGCCAGCACCTTGTGGGTGCAGCCGCCGCCGGCGACCGTCTCCGCCCACAGGGCGCCGGCCGGGGCGGGGACCTGCGGCATGCAGTCGACGGCCGTGCCGCCCTGGGCGCGGGCGTGGTCCCGGGCCGCGCGGGTGGTCGCGGTGGATCCGGTCGGGGCGGTCATGCTGCCTCCTGCGGAGGGGGTGGGGTAATTTCTGTCGCTCGACAGAAATTAGGACCGAGCCGGGTCCGCCCTGTTGCCCGTGCGTTGCGGACGGGTTACGGAGTGCTCACCGTGCGAGGCGTGTGCGAGGATCCCGGGATGGTCGCAGTCGCCGGAAACAGCAGGGGAGTGGGTCGCCCACGCGCCCAGGGGCCGTCGCACAGCGGACGGACGACCCGTCAGGACGTACTGACGGCGGCGGCCGAGCTGTTCACCGCTCTCGGGTACTCGGCCACCTCCACCCGCGCCGTCGCCGAGCGTGCGGGGCTGCGGCAGGCCTCGCTCTACCACCACTTCGCGGGCAAGGAGGACATCCTCGCCGCCCTGCTGGAGGGCACCGTGCAGCCCTCGCTGGAGCTGGCCCGCAGACTCGCAGCCGAGCGCGGCGCCACCCCGGCGGGACGCCTCTGGGCGCTCTGCCGGGCCGACGCCGCGCTGCTGGCCGGTGGACCGCACAACCTGGGGGCGCTCTATCTGCTGCCCGAGGTGCGGGCGGAACGCTTCGCCGGCTTCCGCCGGCTCCGTGCCGAGCTCAAGCAGTACTACGCCGAGCTGCTCACGGCGGCCGGACCGGCCGAGGAGGACCCGGCCATCCGGGCCGACCTGGTCTTCGGTCTGGTGGAGAGCGTCATCCTGCTCCGCAGGGAGACGCCGGAGCGGGACCCGGCCCGGCTGGCGGACGCCACGGCCGACGCGGCCCTGCGGATCGCCGGCTGCGCGCAGTCCCTGCTCGGCGCCGTCCGCGAGGAGGGCCGCACCCTGCTGTGACGGGCCGCGGTGCCGCGGGCACCGTCCCGGCTCGGCCGGCGGTCCGTGCGGAACCGCTGCCGCAAGCGGGACCGGGGACCGGGACGGCCGCCGGGCCGCACGCCCGCCGGCGGTCCTTCGGCGGCCCTTCTGTCAGGGCCGCGGACGGCGGCGGACGGCGGCGTGGGCGACGGCGCCCAGCAGCAGAGCGCCGGCGAGCACCAGCACGGTGAACCACTGCAGATACCAGTGGCCGCCCTGCGGGTCGTAGACCTCGGCCCGGGGCCAGGCCAGGTTGACGGCCATCACCAGGCCGAAGAGCAGCGCCAGCGCATTGACCGGCAGACCCCAGCGCCCCAGGGTGAACAGCGGACGGCCGTGCTCGTCGCTGCCCTGCGCCGCGGTGTCCCAGCCCCCGCGCAGCCGGCGGAGCAGCATCGGCCCGGTCACCATCGCGTAGGCGAGGTAGACCAGCACGATGCAGGTGGTGCCCAGGGCCAGATACGCCTCGGGCGAGGCCAGGTTGAGCAGCAGCGCGGCGGCGGCCAGGACGCCCACCACCACGGCGGGGGCGGTGGGCATCCCGCTGCGCGCGGAGACCGCCGCCAGCCGGCGGGACCGGGGCAGTGCGCCGTCCCGGGCCATGGAGAAGACCATCCGCGCCCCGGCGGTCTGGATCGCGAGGGTGGCCACGCAGACGGCCAGGGCGACGTCCGCCAGCAGCACCCGGCCGAGGCTGCCGCCGAACCTGCTGGTCAGCACATAGGACAGCCCCTCGGACGCCAGCCGCCCGTCGGTGAGGCTGGGTGCGGCGACCAGTCCGCCGAGCAGCAGCAGACCCCCTGCCGCCCCGGCGGCCGACAGTGCGGTGAGGATGGTGCGCGGTGCGGTGCGCCGCGGATTGCGGGTCTCCTCCGACATCTCGCCTGCGCTGTCGAAGCCGACCATCACATAGGCGGCCGAGAACGAGGCCACCAGGAGGAGCCCGAGCCCGCCGGACCCGGCGGAGCCGGTGTGCATCACCACGCCGGGTCCGCGATCTCCGTGGGTGAGCAGCAGCACGGCCATCAACGCCACCCCGACCAGTTCGGCGGTCACCCCGATGCTGCTCACCACGGCCATGATCCGGATGTCCAGGACGTTGACCACGGTGGTGACGGCGAGCAGGACGACGCCGAGCACCGCGGCGTTGGCCGCACCGGTGGGCGACAGCGGTGAGGGGTCGCCACCGGTGAGCTGGAAACCGGACCACAGCGGCGGCAGCACCACCTGCAGCGCCAGCGCGGCGGCCGAGACCACCACGATCTGGCCCAGCACCATCAGCCAGCCGGCGAACCAGCCGAAGGCGGCGCCGCTCAGCCGGGTCGACCATTGGTAGATGGCGCCGGAGATGGGGTAGCGCGCGGCCAGTTCGGCGAAGCAGGCGGCCACCGCCAGCTGTCCGGCGAAGACGACGGGCCAGGTCCAGAAGAAGGCCGGGCCGCCGAAGGAGTAGCCGAAGGCGAAGAACTGGAAGACGGTGGTGAGCACCGAGATGAAGGAGAAGCCGGCGGCGAAGGAGGCATAGCGCCCCATCCGCCGGTGCAGCTGCTGGCGGTAGCCGAAGGCGGCGAGGGTGCTGCTGTCGGTGTCCGTGTCCCGGGGGTGTTCGGGTGCGACGGCGGGCGGCGGGGCGGCGGTGAGGGCGGGGCCGTGCTCGGACATGGTCGTCCCCTGTCTCTGATGTCTCCGGAGCGGAGAGCTGGCGGGGCGACAGGAGGCGGCGGAGCGGCCGCGGCATGGAGCAGGGAACCGGGAGTGTGTTGCGTGGGTGCCAACGGTGCGTTACATCCGGGAAAACCGGGTGCGGGGGGCGTGCGGTGAGGACCGTCTAACCGCTGTGTGACGTTCGCGTCACCTGGGGGAAACGGACGGACCCTAATTTCTGTCAGGCGACAGGAATCCACTGAAGCACCATCGCGGACACGGCGGAGCGGCCGTGTCCGCCCCCCTCCTCGGCCCCGTCCCCGGCCGTCCGGTCCGAGGCCTCAGGTCTCAGGGCCGATGCCCCGGGCCTGCACCCACTCCTGATTGCCCCTCAGGCCGTGACCCGGAGCGCCGCCACCGCCGCCCCGACCGCCGTCACCGCCAGCAGGGCGCTGGTGGCGGTGAAGCGGAGCAACGGCACCCGGACGTTCTGCGCCCGGCAGCGCTCGAACCAGAGCAGTGTCGCCAGCGAGGCCCACGGAGTGACCAGCGCACCGGCGTTGGTGCCGATCAGCAGCGCCAGCAGCCGGTCGTGCCCGGCGTCCGGCAACGCGGACTCCCCGGCCAGATAGGCGGGCAGATTGTTGATCACATTGGACAGGCCCGCCCCCACCCCCGCCGTGCGCAGCAGCCCGGCGAGACCGGAGCCGCCGCCCATCAGCGACTCCAGCAGCCGTCCCAGGCCGTGCACCCGCAGGGTCTCCACCACCAGGAAGAGCCCGGGTACGAAGGCCAGCAGCCGCCAGGGCACCAGCTCCGGCCGCAGCATGTCGCGGCGGCGCACCGCGAAGGCGGCCACCACCACGGCCGCGGCCGCCGAGGAGGCCGCCCACAGCGGGACGTCCAGCACCAGTACGGCGGCGAGGAAGGCGGCGCAGGTCAGCCCGCAGACCCGGTAGAGCAGCGGGTCGGCCGGCCGCCGGCGCTCGGGCGGTTGGTAGCGGTCGGCCCCCCGCAGCCCCCGCCGCCAGTAGCAGAGCCACAGACAGGCCATGGTCGCGGCGATCGCGGCCAGTTGGGGCGCCCACATCCGGGCGGCCAGGCCGGTGGGGGTGAGCGACACCTTCTCGGCGGCCAGCAGGTTGGTGAGGTTGGAGACCGGCAGCAGCAGGCTGGCGGTGTTGGCGAGCCAGACGGTGGTCATCGCCAGGGGCAGCGGTGCGATGCCGACCCGGGCCGCGAGGGCCAGCATCACCGGGGTGAGCAGTACCGCGGTGGTGTCGAGGTTGAGCACCACGGTGGTCAGCGAGGCGAACCCCACGCAGAGCAGGAAGAGCCGGGGGTAGCTGCCGCGGGCCGCCCGCGCGGTGCGTCCTGCCAGGACGTCGAACACCTCGGCCTCCGAGGTGAGTTCGGCGAGCACGATGATGGTGCCGAGGAAGGGCAGCAGGGGCGCGATGCGCTGCAGCACCTCCGCGGCCCGGTCGGTGGGGAGCAGCCCCGTCACGACGCAGAGCAGGCCGCAGGCCAGCAGGGCCACCGCCACCAGGTCCAGCGGATGCAGCCGCTTGAGTAGACGCACACCCCCACGATTCCACAGTCGGCGCGCTGACCTGCGCCGGGAGTGCGGAGGATGCGCCGGGTCGGTGGAGGGTCAGCCCGCCAGTGCGGCCAGCAGCCGGTGCAGTGAGCCGCCCAGGCCCCAGCGCTCGGAGAGCTCCTCCAGGGTCATCGGATCGCGGGGCTCGCGCGGCAGCACCGGGTCGAAGTCCGGGAGCGGGGCGTCGTCGGCCACCCTGACGACCCGGGGTGCCACGGCCAGATAGCCGCGACCCTCGTGGAGCCGCTTGCGCTGCGTGGGGGTGAGGGTGGAGCCGGGGTCGTCCGCGGCCGCCAGGATCTCCGCCAGGCCGCCGTAGGAGGCCAGCAGCCGTGCCGCGGTCTTCTCGCCGATTCCGGCGACCCCGGGCAGGCCGTCGCTGGGATCGCCGCGCAGGACGGCCATGTCGGCGTAGCGGCCGCCGTCCACTCCGTACTTCTCCCGCAGCAGGGCGTCGTCGGTGGACTGCAGGGTGCCCATGCCCTTGACCGGGTAGAGCACCCTGACCTGCCGGGCGTCGTCGACCAGCTGGAAGAGGTCCCGGTCTCCGGTGACCACGTCCACCGGCCCGCGGGCCCGCGCGGTGAGGGTGCCGATGACATCGTCCGCCTCGTAGCCGGGGGAGCCCACCCGGGCGATCCCGACGGCGTCCAGGACCTGCTCGATCACCGGGATCTGGGGGCCGAGGGCGTCGGGAACCTCCTCCTCTCCGGGGTCGGCGGGCGGTGACGGGGCCAGGCGGTGGGTCTTGTAGGAGGGGATGAGGTCCACCCGCCACTGCGGTCGCCAGTCGGCGTCCATGCAGGCGACCAGGTGGTCGGGGGAGTGGTCGGTGACCAGCCGGGCGATGAAGTCCAGCAGGCCCCGTACGGCGTTCACGGGTACGCCGTCGGGGGACTTCAGCGACTCGGGCACGCCGAAGTACGCGCGGAAGTAGAGCGAGGCGCTGTCCAGCAGCATCAGCCGGGGAGTGGTCACGGACCCAGCATGCCGTATGTGCGCATCCGTCGGTTGCCACGGGCCGCCGCCCCGCGGTGAGTGTCCGTCAGGCATCCGGGACCGTCGCGACCAGGGCGTAGCGTTCGTCGTCCACCGGGCCGCCCCAGAGGTCGGCGTCGCCGCTGAGCGGCTCCACGTGCACATGGGCGGCCAGCGGGCGCACCGCGGCCGCGAGGTCGGCCGCGCCGATCCCGTCGTGCCAGGGCAGGGGCGCCGCCCCGCCGGCGTAGCGGACGGCCGGCTGCTCGGGCTGCGGCCAGAGGCCCTCGACCAGCACCAGTCTGCCGCCGGGCCGCAGCCGCCCGGCCCACGCCCGCAGTGCTCCCGGCGGGTCGGGAAGCGTCCACAGCAGGTGCCGGGCGAGTATCGCGTCGAACCGCTCGCCGCCGGTCGGCGGAGCGGCCGCGTCGCCGAGGAGGAAGCGTGCGCGGAGACGGGCCGCCGCGAGTTTCCGCCGGGCCTGCTCGATCATGCGCGGGGCCAGGTCCACACCGGTCACCCGGTGTCCGGACCGGGCGAGCAGCAGGGAGAGCGACCCGGTGCCGCATCCGGCGTCGAGCACATCCGCCGGGCCGCCCGGTATCCAGGTCTCCAGCCGTCGCTGCCACGCCCTGCGGGTGTGCCCGGCGTGCAGCCCGTGGTCGGGCCCGTCGTCGAAGGATGCGGCGGCGGCGTCCCAGTACGCGGCGACGGCGGCGGAGTGTTCGTCCATGGGAGGCATCGTCGCAGCCGCCACTGACAGTCCCGGATCCGCCAGTCCCGGATCCGCTCACAGCCTCGGGGCCCACCGACCGTCCCGGGTCCACTGCGCACCGTCACCGCCGGTGCATGAGCGATATGCGCCTTTCATCCGGGCATTCAGGACATTCCGCGCAAGCGGAAGCAGTGATTCCGTGACGGTCGCCACAGTCGGGTTTGTGTACGCACCAAGGCCGGGTAGCCGGTCGCGGAAGCAACTGCGGCGCCCGTACGACGGCGCTGCAAGATCGTGAGGTACCTGTGTCCCTGCTGGAAGCAGACCATCTGTTCAAGGTTTTCGGGAGGAGGCCGGAGCGCGCCGTCGAGCGGCTGCGCTCAGGCTCCGACCGTGAGGCGCTGCGCGAGGACGGCGCGACCGCCGCCGTCGTCGACGCCTGCTTCGAGGTCGGTGAGGGCGAGATCTTCGTCATCATGGGCCTGTCCGGATCGGGCAAGTCCACCCTGCTGCGGATGCTCAACGGACTCTCCGAGCCCACCGCCGGGCGGGTGCTCTTCGACGGACAGGAGCTGACCGCGCTGCCCGACCGGGAGCTGCGCTCGGTGCGCTCCCACCGCATCAGCATGGTCTTCCAGCACTTCGCGCTGTTCCCCCACCGCACCGTGCTGGAGAACGCCGGCTACGGCCTGGAGCAGCAGGGCGTCCCCCGTGAGGAGCGCGACCGCCGGGCCGCCGACGCACTGGACCTGGTGGGTCTCGGGCAGTGGAAGGACTCCTGGCCGGACGAGCTCTCCGGCGGTATGCAGCAGCGGGTCGGCCTGGCCCGGGCGCTGGCCACCGACGCCGACCTGCTGCTGATGGACGAGTCCTTCAGCGCGCTCGACCCGCTGATCCGCCGGGAGATGCAGGAGCAGCTGCTCCAGCTCCAGCAGCAGCTGCGCAAGTCCATCGTCTTCATCACCCACGACCTCAACGAGGCCATGCGGCTCGGCGACCGGATCGCGGTGATGCGCGACGGCCGCATCGTCCAGCAGGGCACCCCCGCCGAGATCGTGCTCTCCCCGGCCGACGACTATGTCGCCGCCTTCGTGGAGGACGTGGACCGCGACCGGGTGCTGGGCCGCGCGGCGGTCCGCCCGGCGGCCGGGACGGCGGCCGGGACGGGCCGCCCGGAGGTGCCGCGCTCGCGGAGGGACGCCGATGCCGACGGGAGGGCGGTGAAGCATGGCTAGGCTCCCGCTCGGCGACTGGGTGGAACACGGCGTCGACTTCCTCCGTGACCACTTCCAGCCCCTCTTCGACGCCGTCACCACCGTCGTCTCCGGTATGTACCACGGCGTGGACGCCGTCCTGGGCGCCCCCGCGCCGCTGCTGCTGGCAGGCGTCCTCGCGGTGCTGGCGCTCTGGCTGCGGGGCCCGCTGGCGGCCCTGCTCTCCTTCGCCGGACTGGCGCTGATCGACTCGGTCCAGCAGTGGGACCAGGCGATGTCCACGCTCTCCCTGGTGCTGGTCGCCAGCGCGATCACGGTGCTGCTGGCCGTTCCGCTGGGCATCTGGGCGGCCCGCTCCGGCAAGGTGAGCGCAGCGCTGCGCCCGGTGCTGGACCTGATGCAGACCATGCCGGCCTTCGTCTACCTGATCCCGGGGATCTTCTTCTTCGGAGTCGGCCAGGTCCCCGGCATCATCGCCACCATCGTCTTCTCCATGCCGCCCGGCGTGCGGATGACCGAGCTGGGCATCCGCCAGGTGGACGGCGAACTGGTGGAGGCCGCCGAGGCGTTCGGCACCAGCCCGCGCCGCACCCTGCTGGGCGTGCAGCTGCCGCTGGCGCTGCCCACCATCATGGCCGGCGTCAACCAGGTGATCATGCTGGCGCTCTCCATGGTGGTCATCTCGGGCATGGTCGGCGGTGGCGGCCTGGGCGCCTCCGTCTTCACCGCCATCAGCCAGGTCGACGTCGGCCTGGGCTTCGAGGGCGGCATCGCGGTGGTCATCCTCGCCATGTACCTGGACCGGATGACCGGCGCCCTGGGGCGCAGGGTCTCCCCGCTGGGCCGCCGCGCGCTGGCGCGCGAGCACACCGGCGGCCGCTCCGCGGCGCTGCGCTACCGGCCCAGCACCGCGGTCGCCGGCGCGGCCGTGGTGGCCCTCGCCCTGGTCGCCGGCGGGCTGCGCACCTTCGGTGGTACCCAGTCCGGGGACGCCGCACTGCCGGCCGGGCACGACGTCGGGCACGGCCGCACGGTCGACATCGGCTACATCAACTGGGACGAGGGCGTCGCCGCCACCTACCTCTGGAAGGAGGTGCTGGAGCAGCGCGGCTACCGGCCCCGGCTGCAGAACATGGACGTGGGCGCGCTCTACACCGGCATGGCCTCCGGCAAGGTCGACGTCGAACTGGACTCCTGGCTGCCGGTCACCCACGCCGACTACTGGAAGAAGTACCGGTCCGGCCTCACCGACCTCGGGTCCTGGTACGGGCCCACCTCCCTGGAGATCAGCGTGCCGTCGTACGTCAAGGACGTGCACTCGCTGGCCGACCTCAAGGGACGCGCCAAGGAGTTCGGCGGCCGGATCATCGGCATCGAGCCGGGCGCGGGAGAGATGAAGCTGCTCGGCTCCAGCGTGCTGCCCGGCTACGGCCTGGACAAGGAGTACCAGCTCACCACCGGCAGCACCGCGGGGATGCTGGCCCAGCTGGAGCGGTCGGTGCGGGCCAAGGAGCCGGTGGCGGTGGTGCTGTGGTCGCCGCACTGGGCCTACAGCAAGTACCCGCTGACCAAGCTGGCAGATCCCAAGGGGCTGTTCGGCAAGGGCGACGGCATCCACACCCTGGCCCACAGGTCCTTCCCGGCGCAGTTCCCGGCGGTCTCCCGGTGGATGAAGGACTTCAGGCTCACCGAGCAGCAGCTCGGCGGGCTGGAGCAGGCCATCCACGACGCGGGCCAGGGCCATGAGCAGCAGGGCGTGCGCAGCTGGCTGAAGACCCAGCCCGGCCTGGTCGACCGGCTGGCCCCGCTGAACACCTGACCCCCGCCGCGCCGTGCCGGGATGCCGTCGTTCCGCCCCGCTGGAT
>NZ_LIQR01000327.1 GCF_001418575.1 Peterkaempfera griseoplana | reverse complement strand
GAAGTGAAACGTGCAGGCTAGGAACGTGTGGTCCGACGCTGGGCGGCCAGCTCTCGCTGCAGCAGCCGCAGCGCGGAAGTAGACAGATCCAGCCGGGACGGGCAGACAGGCACACGAAGCTCCTGGCGGAAAAGTCTGCTCTTGGTCGACAACCATCTACCAGGAGCTTCGTCGTTCTCCCACGCCAACCACCCTGCCAGCACGGGAGGTTGGAAAACCCTCAGTCCAGGCCGGATCTACCACGCCAGGAAGGGGAGCCAGGCTGTCGTGCTTCGGCAGATGGACAGGGCGATCAGGGCGCGCTGAGACGGCCGGAGCTTGCGGCGGCGGTCACCCTCCCGGATGACGATGAGCATCGTCACCCACTCTGACTGCTGTTGACATGGGCCGGGCGTGTACCGCATGCTCGCTTGGTCGTGAGGGGGATGCGCCACCTCAAACCGTGCATTTCCTATGTGCCAGCGGGTTTTGCGGCTGTGCCGTCAAAAAGTTCCGCAGCTCGGCGGGAAACCTCCAAGACGGACGCCATCCGCAAGCACATCCGCTCCCTCTGCTGCGATTCATCAGGTTATCAACGGTCGGGACGTGGTCCAACCTCTCCGTGCTGTCAAGGAAAGGTCGGAAGTGGGCTGATCCCACTCTCCGGTGCGTCCAGAACGGCAACGGACTTGATGTCACGCAGGGAGGCCGAAGTCTCCCCGAGGAAGCAACCCGATGTCGCCCGCACGACGCCCGGCATTACGGAAGGGCTACGCCTCGACCCTCCCGGACGACCGCTCGACCACCAAAACTGCAGAAGGATCTGGGGATATGTCACACCTCGGCCCTGAGGCCGCTCTCCTACTAGCCCTCACATCACAGCAGGCGGCTCCGCAGGACCTGGCGGCATCCCTGCATGCCGCCGCTGGTGAGCCGTCGTTCGACTGGGCCTATTTTCTCGACCAGACGATTCGGCACAGAGTGGGTCCGCTGGTCTTCTGGAATATCCGACGCGCCAAGGAGGCAGATTCTTCGACGCCGATGGACTCCAGTGTCTGGTCGGCTCTGAAGGCTCTGCATTTCTACCACAGCCAGATAAACCAGATCCTCCTGGACGAACTGGACAGGGTCCTGGCCGCCACAGCAGAAGTCGAATTTCGCATCGTGCCGCGTAAAGGCGGCCACCTGGCACGCACAGCCTACCGGACCCCCGGGTTGCGGATGATGAGCGACCTGGACCTTCTCGCGGAGCGAGACCAGGCCGAGGAAATCACCGCTCTGATGAGCCGACTCGGATACCAGCAGGGCAAGAACGACAGGGGAAGGATCGTGCCGCTCTCCCGACAGGAGCGACTCTTCTGGGAGATATACGGCAGCGATCTTCCGCAATTCAAAATTGCTACCGGGAAGGCTTACTACCCGGTCATCACCATTGACGTCAGCACCTCTCTGACCCTTCCCAGGGGTGGTTACTCCGTTCCCACCAAAGATCTCCTGGAACGGGCATCCGCTCCGCGAGAGGCCCCCTCGGGCGTGCTCCACCTCGATCCCGAAGATACGCTCATCGATCTCTGCATGAACCTCCACAAGAACTCGACGGTGCTGCGCTTCATCCACCTGGGCAAGCACCGTCGCCTCCTCAAGTACGTGGACGTTGCCGAGCACATCCGATCGGTTCCCGAAGGCATCAACTGGACTGTTTTCGCCGAGCGCGTCGACTCCTACGGTGTGGCGGCACCTGCCTACTTCGGCCTGTGGCACGCAGACCGCCTCTTCCCCTCGGTGGTGCCAGGGGTCGTGCTGGAGGAGCTGGCCGCCGCCTGCGCAGAACCCGCCATCTTCCTGGCCGAGTACGGCCGTATGGACCTGGAGCAGCCCGCCGTCTGGCAGCAGCCCTTCCTTGAGAGATTCTTCTCCCGAGAGCGCAACCCCCAGTTGCCGGCGTCCCGATCGCTCGTCTGAGCTGGCACAGTCCAACTGCCCAGGGGCGTCCGGACCCGTCGTCGAGTGCCACTCAGTGGCACTTTCGACAAGGTGAACGCGGAGGCTGAAGGTTTCTCCCGGTACGGGCGACTAGGTCCTCGGACATGGCTCACAGTGTTGCTGCCGCACCCGAACGAATTGGCGCGGCGTCTGATCTGGTAACAGAGGCAGGGCGCTTGCCCACGGCGGAGTACGGGCAGTCGCGCGGATCGCCGGGGGGCGAGACCGCCCCATCCGGACCGGGTGCCCAATTCTGCTCGTGAACGAGGAGGTCAAGCAGTTCAAGGCCTCCGGCGGGCAGTGAGCTTTTTCGGAGTAGCCACTGATCGGGTGAGGGTCAAAGCGAAGTAGGGCGGTAGAGAACGGACGAGGCTCCCAGGCTGTTGAGAGAGATGTGTGATTGTCTCCACTCGATGACCGGGGAGCCTCGTTGGTCACGGATCCTGCCGCACCGAACCTGCCACATGCGCTGGTGGAATGGGTGACCACGCTCGTCGTCACCCGGGAGGGTGACCGCCACTTGCAAGCTCCAGCCGTCTCATCCCGCCGGTGATCGCCCTGGTTCACCTGCGCCAGCATGACACTCCGGCTCAGCCGGCGGCCGGCCGCGGGATCAGTATGGGCACCACCCATGCCCACGTCCGTTCCGTCACCGACCTGCGATGCCCGAGGCGGGCCCCCGAAGTGCCAATCCGAGCAGGCCCTGCACGCCGACGCGCGAACCACGAACAGCCTGATCAGGGCAATCCGAGCTCTCGGCGAACGCACCGCAGCCGAGCTCAAGCAACGTCGGCGCACCCTGCAACACGCCACCCTCGGCCCCAGTCGGATCGGCGACATCCTCGGCGCCGCCCTCGTCCTCAACCGAATCTGGGAATGATCAGCGCTGAGAAAACGTCCTTACCTTCTTGGTGGGCTCGTCCTGATCCTTCGTACGATCGGGAGACCCAGGGGTCCGGGCGTGGCTCAAAACGCTCATGCCGTGGGTGTGGCTTTCACTGAGCTTCTTCAGACTGGCCACCGATCGGGTGACGGCCTCGTCCGCCGGACTGGGCTCTGCTGCAGGTGAGTTCGCAGTCAACCGTGAGGAGTTGTTCACCCTGCGGAGTGGTCGCTGAAGAAGCTCACTGATTGGCCGCCCGGCACCCCGCGACGACACGGCCGCTCATTGGGACACGCGACTTTCGATCGCTTCGTAAGGACACGTCGGCGAGGTCGTCTGCAGGG
Source organism: Peterkaempfera griseoplana (assembly GCF_001418575.1). GTDB lineage: Bacteria > Actinomycetota > Actinomycetes > Streptomycetales > Streptomycetaceae > Peterkaempfera > Peterkaempfera griseoplana. The sequence continues at coordinate 5,621 of NZ_LIQR01000327.1, read as the reverse complement.
CCAGACCAGGAACGGTATGGGGAGGCGAAATGCCCGAGCTGTGGGCGGGGATAGACGCAGGCAAGGCCGAGCACCACTGCACGGTGATCGACACGGGCGGGGCCAAGATCCTGTCCCGGCGGGTGCCCAACGGTGAACCCGAGCTGCTCGATCTCGTCCGCGACGTGCTCAAGTTGGCCGAAGACAGCCCGGTGACCTGGGCGGTGGATTTGAACGCCGGCGGAGCCGCACTGCTGATCGCCCTCCTACTCGGCCACGGGCAGCGCCTGCTCTACCTTCCCGGCCGCACCGTCCACCACGCCTCCGCCTCCTACCGCGGCGAGGGGAAGACCGACGCGAAGGACGCCTTCATCATCGCCGACCAAGCGAGGATGCGCCGTGACCTGCAGCCGATGCACCAAGGTGACGAGATCGCGGTGGACCTGCGGATCCTCACCGCCCGCCGCTACGACCTGACCTCCGACCGCACCCGCACCATCAACCGCCTGTGCGCCCAGATGCTGGAGTACTTCCCCGCCCTGGAACGGGCCTTCGACTACGCCACCTCCAAGGCCGCCCTCACCTTGCTGACCGGCTATCAGTCCCCTGCGGCTCTGCGCCGGATCGGCCAAGCCCGCCTGGCCACCTGGCTGGCGAACCGCAAGGTCCGCAGTGCCCGGACGGTGGCCTCCGCCGCGGTCGAGGCAGCACACGCCCAGCACACCGCCGTCCCAGGCGAGCGGACGGCCGCCGCGGTGGTGCAGACCCTGGCCAAAGAGCTGCTGGCCCTGGGCGAGGAGATCGAGCGGACCGACGCGGCGATCGAGGCCCGCTTCCGCGAGCACCGCCATGCCGAGGCGATCACCAGCATGCCCGGCATCGGCACTCTGCTCGGCGCTGAGTTCATCGCCTGCACCGGCGGCGACCTGGAAGCCTTCGGCAGCGCCGGCCGACTCGCCGGCGTCGCCGGCCTGGCCCCGGTGCCCAAGGACTCCGGCCGCATCAGCGGCAACGTGCGCAGACCCCGCCGCTACCACCGCCGCCGGCTGCGGGTCTTCTACCTCTCCGCCCAGGTCGCCGCCCGCTGCTGTCCCGTCTCCCGGGCCTTCTACGACCGCAAACGAGCCGAGGGTAAAACACACAAGCAGGCCGTCCTTGCACTCGCCCGACGCCGCCTCGACGTTCTGTGGGCCCTGATCCGCGACCAGCGCACCTTCACCCCAGAGCCGCCACAGCGTGACCTCACGACTGCCTGACTCGCCCCGCTATGCCCGATCAACGCGCTTGACAATCACCATTGGGAATCAGTGAGCTTCTTCAGCGACCACTCCGCAGGGTGAACAACTCCTCACGGTTGACTGCGAACTCACCTGCAGCAGAGCCCAGTCCGGCGGACGAGGCCGTCACCCGATCGGTGGCCAGTCTGAAGAAGCTCAGTGAACCTCTTTCATCCTGGGTCTCAGGGGTTAAATAACTGGTCAGAGTGGGGACAGTGGCACAGCGAGGCTCCTGGTCGTTGCGGTGGTGTTCTCTACGCACCACGCAGCACCCAGCAGCCTCGTGATTCCGTATCCGTCCACGCTCGACGTCCCGCTCGACCTCGTGGAGCACGTGTCGTGGCTGCTCCACGCCCGAAGGTGTGAACTCGGCTCCCGGTGGTGCAAGTTGAGCTGCTTCAAGCAGGCCCTGCTCGCGCTGGCCCATCTGCGGAAGAACGAGACGTTCGCCCAGATCGCGGCCGGCTTCGGCGTCTCGCAGGCCACCGCCTGGCGATACGTGGACGAGACCGTCGAGGTGCTCGCCGCGTGGGCACCCGGCCTGCAGGAGGCCCTGGTCGGGCTGGGCGAAGGAGACTTCGTCATCGTCGACGGAACCCTGATCCCCACCGGCCGTATCGCGGCCGACGAACCGTACTACTCGCAAAAGCACAAGAAGCACGGCATGAACGTGCAGGTCATCGCCGCGCCGGATGGGACGCCGCTGTGGTTCTCCCGCGCATTGCCCGGCCGCACCCACGACCTGACCGCGGCCCGCGCACGCAGATCGTGCAAGCCTGCCTGACCCCGCAGATCCTCGTCCTCGCAGACGACGCGTACCAGGGCGCCGACGCCACCGTCCGCACCCCCTATTACCGCCACCACGAGCAGCCCGCGCACTGCCAGCAGTACAACCGCGACCACGCCCGGCTCCGGGCACCCGACGAACGGGCCTTGGCACGACTCAAGCGATGGCGACTCCTCCGCCATGCCCGCTGCAGCCCCCGCCGCATCAGCCACGTCATCACTGGTGTCCACACCCTTCTCACCTGCGAAAACTCAGGATGAAAGAGGTTCAGTGACAGGTGGCATCTATCGGAGTAACCGGCTGAGTCAGGCGGCGAGTTGCACCTATCCACGAAAGCCACCGACGTCACCCAATCAGGCGACGACAGTTTCTGCGTCTTGATTCTATGTACGGCGGCCTGTACTCAGCTGCAGCCCCCACCGCGCCACCCTGATCGCGGCTGCGACCCTCACGCTGGAAACCCGAGCCGACCCAGCTTTCACGGGGCTAGGAAAGGCTCAGCACTCGAGACTGACCTCCATGACGGACATCAGTTCCTCCATCCCGTCATCGGAGAAGATGTCCACATTCAGGTAGTAGACGTCATTGCTTTCACAGAAGTCCTTCAGCATTTTGTCCACTTGGTTCACCAGTTCGGCGAACACAAATGGATCTGCATGGGAGTAGTCTGCGATGTCCTCTTTGATTTCCCAGTTTTTGATCGCCTCCGAGAAATACTGCAAGTTGGCCTTGGCGTGACTGGACGGCATAATCTCAACCACTGCCCTGCCATCGGTTCGATAATTTACCCAGAACACTCCCCCGATGGGCAACCATCCATCATGCGCATTGAAGTTCTGCTGCTGTTGGACCGGAACGTAGACATCGTTGCCGCCCTCTCTCACGCGCATGTTGGATTTTATACCGCAAACCGACCCGCCGTCGATGAGCAGATGCGTGTTCGCCATGAGCTCGGCCCCGCTCTTGCACAAGACTCTGACCACTTCCGTCTTTCCGCTTCCGCCCCGCCCCAGGAACAAGAATGCTTTACCCTTGTAGGCGACGGCCGCCCCCTTGACATGAAGCATGTTTGCCTGAATTGCAAACACTGTCAGCACATACTTTACCACATACGACCAGATAATCTTGCCGGGGTCCGGATGGGAGAGTGCAATATTTCGGTCGTCTATACATTTGAGGCGTGCCGGTGATCCGAAATTGTGACCTCTGTAGGATCCCTGGCGCATGACATTCTCGCGGTACGTTCTGGGGTTGTCGAATATGGCGTCACTTTCGTGGCAGATGTAGATGTTCACCGTCGGCTTGGACAGGTCCGGAGCCTCACAGATGCTCACCATCTTCTTATCCCATGGCGAGACGGAATGAATTTTCAGAAGGACTATCTCCAAATCACACCAGACTATGTGATCGAACTCGCCTGTTTCCATCTTCCAATTACCCCAAATTTGATCGTAGGTAGCTGTTCGGCCCAGTCAACGGGGGCGCGCGGAACAAACCGGACATCGTAAGTCCGGGCAAACCTGGAATTACTTCGATCGCCAGGGTCCCAGCTGGCTTCCCTGTCAGCGAGCCTGACGCCGACCCAGAAGCGTAGGTCACGACGGACGCCCCTGTTGCCCGAGCTGAGCAGCTACAACTCGCGTGTACCATGCCGCACTCGGTTGAACCCGTGGCGCCCGTCGCACCGAACATCATCCCGAAGTCGCCGCCGGGGCCGTCGCTGCGCTCCCCTCACGCGACGCCGTCGAGAGGGCCCTGGCCAGACACACGGCGATGCCGGTCGGCGACTCGCCGGGTTCGAGGTCAGCCCTGATCTCCTCATGCTCGTGGTCAAGCCGTCGCCCACAAAGAGCCGCTGGACCGCGGCTCTTTGTGGGCGACGTCAACGAACTCCTGAGACCAAAAGCCGTCTCGTTCAGAAGTACTCGGGCAGCTCCCTAGCCAACGCCTTGCGGATACGAGCACGCACGGAGACCTGCGGATCGGGCTTCTCGAATTCCAAACCGGTCAGCTGCTCGAACAAGGTGACATATTTGTCGCTGAACTCCATCAGGGTCTCGGCGGGGATCTCCGGGATTGGTTCCTTGTAGGGGTCGCACTGGCTGGCGATCCACAGCCGCAGGAATTCCTTGTCCAGACTGTCCGGCTCCTCGCCAGCCTCGAACTTCTCCTGATAGGTATCGGCGATCCAGAAGCGACTGGAATCCGAGGTGTGAATTTCGTCGGCGACCACGATCACGCCATTTTCATCAAGGCCGAACTCATACTTGGTGTCTACCAGGATGAGTCCCTTCTTGGCTGCCACTTCTTGTCCCCGGGCAAATAGCGCCAGACTTTTTTCCGCCAACTCGTGCCACTGCTCGGGCGTCACAAGCCTGCTTTCGAGGACTTCCGCTGCCGTGATCGGCGCGTCATGCCCACCTTGAACCGGTTTCGTTGCCGGCGTGATGATCGGCTCAGGCAGTTTCTGATTCTTCTTCAGGCCTTCCGGAAACTCGTGACCGTACAACACCCTCTCGCCTCGGGCGTACATCGGCCAAGCGCTGGTGTTGGTGGAACCTGTGAGGTAGGACCGCACCACCATCTCGATCGGCAGCATGTCGAGGTCTTTGACCATGACGACGTTCGGGTCCGGGTAAGAAATCACATGGTTTGGACAGATGTCCTGGGTTTCATCAAACCAGTAACGTGCCGTTTGGGTCAGCACCTGGCCCTTGTACGGTACAGCGGCCACAACCTGGTCGAATGCAGATTGACGGTCGGTTGAGATCAGCAGGCGTCGCCGATCCGGCAACTGGTAGGCATCCCGCACCTTATTGCGGGAAAAGCCCGGAAATTCACTGAATTCTGCGTCGGTCAGGCAATTGTCTATGAGTTGCGAGTCGCCAGTCCGTTGCGCCATGAAATTGACACCTCTTAAATAGGCTTCTGTGAAATCGTCTTATTGTAGCAGTTTCACCCCTGGTTGCAACCTAATCCTTCCGCGGTCTGACCGACTTGGCTGAGTTTGCGGCTTGCCCCTGGTTTGTCCGGCCGGTCGGTGCTCGTAGTCTTCACATGCGCCGCGGGCAGGGGTGTTGCAAAGTCTCGGCGATCACGCGGGAGGGCCTGGTCAAGGGATGTTCAGGAGGTCCGGGGGGCGGGTGAAGGCTTCGTACGAGACGTGGCGGAGTCCCGCGGCAATGAGGCTTTTCCAACCTCAGCTTGACGCTGCCAGATGCAAGGCGAGGACGGCCCTGACCAGGTCGGTGATGCGGGTGGTGCTGCAGCGGAGCTTGCGCAGCAGCCGCCAGGACTTCAGGGTGGCCATCGCCTGCTCGCCGACCGCGCGGATCTTGGCGTGGGAGACATTGACAGCCTTCTGGCCTGCGGAGAGCTTGTCCCAGCGGCCGCGGTAGGGGACGCGCACCGTGCCGCCAGCGCCCTGGTACCCCTTATCGGCCCAGCAGCGCACGCCGGCCTCGGCCAGGGCGTCGATGATGCCGTGGGTGCGGGGCGCCTTGACGTCGTGGACCGCGCCGGGCAGGGCCGGCGAGGCCCACAGCAGCTGGCCGGAAGGGTCGGTGATGACCTGCACG
>NZ_LIQR01000326.1 GCF_001418575.1 Peterkaempfera griseoplana | reverse complement strand
GGGGAGGGCCGGGGCAGGCGGACGGGGACAGGACCGTCCGGCCCCGGCCACCGCCGGGCCGTACCCGGCGGCCCGGCAGCGAGCAGGAGCGACACGACGTGGCGGATAGAGTGCGGCACCCGAGCCGTCTCGCACCAGGCGGCGACCGCCCCGAGCGCCGGACCCCGAGCGCGCCGGGGCGCTGTGGTGTGCCGGTCGCCCCGAGGAGGCCGCACCCACCGGAGCAAGGAGCGGGGACGCTTGGCGCCTGACGAGTTCGACGCCTTCTACAACCGGAGCTGGTCACGTATCGTCGGCCAGCTCTACGCCATGACCGGAAACCTGGCCGATGCCCAGGACGCCGTCCAGGAGGCCTTCGTCCGCGCCTGGGACAGACGCGAGGAGCTCTCCGCCTCGCACGCCCCCGAGGCCTGGGTGCGCACCGTCGCCTGGCGACTCGCGGTCAGCCGCTGGCGCCGGGCCCGCAGCGCGCTGCTTGCCCACTTCCGGCACGGTGCACCGGGGGACGCCCCGAGTCCGGGGCCCGAGCACGCCGCGCTGGTCGCGGCGCTGCGGAAGATCCCCGAGGAGCAGCGCCGTGCGGTGGTGCTCCACTACCTCTGCGACCTGCCGGTCGCAGAGGTCGCCGCGGAGACCGGTGCGCCGGTCGGCACCGTCAAGGTGCGGCTCTCCCGGGCCCGCGCGACCCTCGCCCGACACCTGTCCGACGACCTCCTGGGAATCTCCGCGCGATGAACGGTTGGGATCAGCAGTTCCAGGACGCCCTCCGCGGGCTCGCCGAGTCCGCGGAGCAGGCGGCCGCGCCGCCGCTGCCGCCCGCGCAGCTGCGCCGCCACACCGAGCGCAGGCACCGCAGACGGATCGTGCTGATCCCGTCCGCGGCCCTCGCGGGCCTCCTGGCCGCCGGCACGGCGTACGGGATGGCGGGCGGCTTCCGCCACGAGGGAGCGCCACCGCCCGCACCCGTCGTCACCGGGCCGGCGACCGCCGCGCCGCGGACCTCGGAACCGCCGCCGAGCGCCGGGCCGGATCCCGCGGCGGCAACCCCGTCGCGTCCCGCCTCCGGGGCACCCGCCCCCGCGGGCGGCCCCAGCCGCCGGGCTCCGGCCACCGGTCTGCCCTCCGCGCGGCCGTCCACCGCCGGTCCGGGGCTGCCGCTGCCGACCGCGCTGGTCTCCTGCCCGGTGGCCGGGGCGCACGAGTTCCTGGTCCGGGCGAAGGGGCTGACGCTGAGGGACCCGCTGAAGGGGCTGGCCGCCGGGCTGGAGGCGGTGCCCGTCGCCTGTGTGGCGGACCCGTCGGCGCAGGGCGGCGGCCGGCTGGCGCCCTCAGGGCCCGTCCGGATCCTGAACCTCGCCCCCGGGGCCGTGCTCACCACCACCGCGCCCATCAGCGGCGGCCGCTCCCCGGTGCCCGCCTCGCCCGCCCAGCTCGCCGCGGGACTCGCCCGGCATCCGGACCAGATCTTCGGTGTCCGGCTCGACAGCGCGGGCCGGGTGACCCGGCTGGACCAGGTCTACTCCCCCTGACCGCGGCCTGCCGGTCCCGGTCTGCTGGTCCCGGCCCGGGTCTGCGCGGGGGGGGGTG
>NZ_LIQR01000325.1 GCF_001418575.1 Peterkaempfera griseoplana | reverse complement strand
CGCCGCGGCCCCGCCCGCCCTCCCCGTCACCTGCCAAGGGGTTTCCCACGTGAGTTCCACGTCCGTGCCCGCCGAGCTGCCCCTCGACCAGCTCCCCTTCCGCGACCCCGCGCTCGGCCTGCGCGAGCGCGTCGAGGACCTGCTGGGGCGGCTCACCCTCGACGAGCGTGTGGCGATGCTGCACCAGTACTCGCCGGAGGTCCAGCGCCTGGGCGTCGCCGCGTTCCGCACCGGTACCGAGGCGCTGCACGGCGTCGCCTGGCTGGGACCCGCCACCACCTTCCCCCAGGCGGTGGGCCTCGGCGCGACCTGGGACGAGGAACTGCTGCACGCCGTGGCCACCGCCACCTCCGTCGAGCAGCGCGCCTTCCACCACCACCGCGAACCCGCCGTCGGCACCGGCACCAACAGTCTGCAGGCCTGGGCGCCGGTGGTGAACCTGCTGCGCGATCCGCGCTGGGGCCGCAACGAGGAAGGGTACTCGGAGGATCCGCTGCACTCGGCGCGCCTGGGCGACGCCTTCTGCAGGGGCATGTCCGGCGACCACCCGGTCTATCTGCGCACCGCCCCCGTCCTCAAGCACTTCCTCGCCTACAACAACGAGGAGGACCGCTGCACCACCTCCTCCGGGCTGCGCCCGCGGGTGCTGCACGAGTACGACCTGGCCGCCTTCCGCACCGCTGTGGCCTCCGGCTCCGCGACCGGGGTGATGGCGGCCTACAACCTGGTCAACGGCCGCCCCTGCCATGTCAGTCCGCTGCTGGAGACCGAGCTGCGCCGCTGGGCCCTGCCCACCGGGCACGAGCTGTTCGTGGTCAGCGACGCCGAGGCGCCGTCCAACCTGGTCGACCCCGAGCACTACTTCGACGACCACGCCGAGTCCCACGCCGCCGCCCTCAAGGCCGGCATCGACAGCTTCACCGACCACGGCGAGGACACCGCCACCACCTTCGGCCGGATCAAGGAGGCCCTGGCCCGCGGACTGATCACCGAGGAGGACGTCGACCGGGCCGTCCGCCGCCAGTTGTCGATCCGGTTCCGGCTGGGCGAGTTCGACCCCGGTCTCGACCCCTATGCGCGGATCGGCTGGGACGCGGTGGACAGCCCCGGCCACCGGGAGCTGGCACGCCGTGCGGCCACCGAGTCCATCGTGCTGCTGAGCAACGACGGGCTGCTGCCGCTGGAGGGACAGCGCACCCGCCGGGTCGCCGTCATCGGCCCGCTCGCCGACACCCTCTTCGAGGACTGGTACAGCGGCACCATGCCCTACCGGATCACCGCCGCCGCCGGCCTGCGGGCGGCACTGGCGGGGCAGGGCGGCGAGGTGGTCTGCGTGGAGGGCGTGGACCGAATCACGCTGCGCTCCCGGACCACCGGCGCACTGCTCTCCGTCCCCGCCTTCGACCCGGCGGGAGCGCTCACGGCCGCCGTCGCCCCGGAGAAGGGCGAGGTGAACGGCGAGGCGAGCCGATCGGAGAGCGGCGAGTACGGGGAGGACGCCTGCTTCGACCTCTTCGACTGGGGCGGAGGGGTGCTGACGCTGCGCAGCGCACGCAGCGGACGCTACGTCAGCCTGAAGGACGAGGACGCCTCACTGGCCGCCGACCAGGTCCAGCCGGGCGGCTGGGAGGTCCATGAGACCTTCCGTCTGGAGGCCGCCCCCGACGGCGGCGAGGTGCTGCGCAACATCTGCAACGGCAGATACGCCGTCGTCGACCCCGGGACCGGCCGGGTCCGCGTCACCGCCGGGACACCCGCCCAGGCCGAGCGCTGGCAGCGCAGCGTGGTGCGCGACGGCGTCGCCGAGGCGGTGGCCGCCGCAGCCGGCGCCGACGCCGCCGTGGTGGTCCTCGGCAACGACCCGCACATCAACGGCCGGGAGACCGAGGACCGCGAGGGCATCACCCTGCCGCCCGCGCAGGAGCAGCTGCTGCGCGCCGTCGCCGCCGCCCGTCCGCAGACCGCGCTGGTACTGATGAGCAGCTACCCGTACGCGGTGGACTGGGCCGACCGCAACCTGCCCGCCGTGGTGTGGACCTCGCACGGCGGCCAGGAGACCGGACGCGCCCTGGCCTCGGTGCTGCTCGGCGAGGCGGAGCCGGCCGGCCGCCTGCCGCAGACCTGGTACCGGGCCGGTGACGGACTGCCGGAGCGGCTGGACTACGACATCATCAAGGCCGGCTGGACGTACCAGTACCACCGCGCCGCGCCGCTCTACAGCTTCGGCCACGGCCTGTCGTACACCACCTTCGCCTACTCGGGGCTGCGTCTGTCGTCCGCCACGGCGGCGCAGGACGGCACGGTCGAGGTGAGCGTGACACTCACCGACACCGGGAGCCGGGCCGGTACGGAGGTCGTCCAGCTCTACACCCGCGCCCTGGACACCCGCTACGAAGCGCCCCGGCTCCGGCTCGCCGACTTCCGCAAGGTCACCCTGGGTCCCGGGGAGAGCCGGGAGGTGTCCTTCACCCTGCCGATGGAGCGGCTGGCCCACTGGGACGTGGCCACCGGAGCCTTCACCGTGGACCCGGGGGCGTACGAGATCCTGGTCGGCCACTCCGCCGGGCGGATCGCCCTGACCGCGCCGCTGACCGTGACCGGCCCCGCTCCCGGGCCCCGCGCGGTCGTCGACCGCCGGATCCTCGCGGTGGACTTCGACGACTGCACGGCGGTGACCCTGGTGGACGCCGAACGCACCGGTGGCGACGCGGTCGCCCCCATCGGTGGAAGCGCCTCGCTGGTGTTCCGCGCGGCCGAGCTGAGCGGTGCGGTCTCCTTCGAGGCGGAGGTCTCCCGTACCGAGCCCCGCGAGGCCCTGCTGGAGCTGTGGGCGGGGGATCCCGTCACCGGGACGGCGCTGGCCCGGATCGCCGTCCCCGCCACCGGCGGCCGCTACGCCTGGACGAGGGTGACGGCACCGCTGACGGGGCGGCCCGCCGGGGTCCACGATCTGCACCTGGTGCTCACCGGTGCCCAGCGGCTGGCTGCCTTCACCCTGCGCAGCTGAGCGACCGTCAGGCGCATCACCGCGGGGCGGCCCTCCCGCGGTGATGCGCCGCCCGGGGCGGGGTGCGCCCGCGTCATCCCGGCCGGGCGCCGCCGGGCTTCCGGCCTGGCGGCGCCCGGCGCTCAGTGCAGTTCGACCCGCGCGGGGGTCTCTCCGAGGAAGCCGCCCGACTGGTGCTGCCACAGCTTGGCGTAGGCGCCGTCCGCGGCGAGCAGTTCGTGGTGCGTGCCCTGCTCGACGATCCGCCCGCGGTCCAGGACCACCAGCCGGTCCATGGTGGCGACCGTGCTCAGCCGGTGCGCCACCACGAGCGCGGTGCGCCCGTCCATGAGCCGCCACAGCGCCTCCTGGACGAGGATCTCGCTCTCCGAGTCCAGCGCGCTGGTCGCCTCGTCCAGCAGCAGGATCGGTGCGTCACGCAGGATCGCCCTGGCGAGGGCGACCCGCTGGCGCTGTCCGCCGGACAGTTTGACGCCCCGTTCGCCGACCATGGTCTCGAAGCCGTCCGGCAGCGCATCGGCGAACTCCGTGACATGCGCCGCCTCCGCGGCGCGGCGGATCTCCGCGTCGGTGGCGTCCGGGCGGGCGAACGCGATGTTGTCCCGCAGGGTGCGGTGGAACATCGCCGGGTCCTGCGGCACATAGGCGATCAGGCTGCGCAGGTCCGCCTGACGCAGTCTGCTGATGTCCTGACCGCCGATCAGGATGCGGCCGCCGTCGATGTCGGTCAGCCGCAGCAGCAGCCGGGTGAGGGTGGTCTTGCCACCGCCGGACCGGCCCACCAGACCGATCTTGGCCCCGCCGGCCACCGACAGTTCCAGGTCCTCGAAGAGCGGCTCCGCGCCCGCGTGGGCGAAGGTCACCCGCTCGAAGCGCACATCGGCGGCCCGGGAGAGCAGCGGCTCCGGCGACGGCGGGTCGAGCACGGTCGGCGGGCTCAGCAGCAGCTCGGTGAACTGCGCGGCCTCCGTCATCGAGCTCTCCAGACGGCGGTAGATCTGGTTGAACTCGAACATGATCCGCGTGGCGTTGCTGTAGTAGGTGAAGGCGACCACGACCGCCTCCACCCCGTGTTTGCCTCCCCCGAGCGCCACCGCGAGCAGCAGGCCCAGCCCATTGGTCAGCACGGACATCGGCGCCACCAGCGTGTCGATGCGCAGATTGCCGTAGTCCCACGACCGCAGCGTGAGCCGCCGCGACTCGGCGACCCGGGAGCGGTGCTCGGCGGCCTCGCGGTCCTCGGCGGCGAACGCCCGGACCGTGTCCATGTTCATCAGGCTGTCGGCGACATGGCCCGACACCCGGGCGATCGCCTCCTCGCGCTCCCTGACCAGCGCCTGGCGGCGCCGGATCAGGGGCGCCACGCCCAGCGCCGTCAGCACGATCATCGTCAGGAGCCCGACCACGAGCAGCGGTTCGTAGCGCCACAGCACCACCGACCCGAAGATCAGCGGTACGAAGCTGCCCACGACCGAGAAGGTCATGGTGTCGACGAACTCCTCGAAGCGGGAGGCGAAGCTCAGGACCCGCTTGGTCAGCGAACCGGCGAAGTTGTCGTGGAAGAACGCCGCGTCCTTGGCGAACAGTTCGTCCATGCCGATCACATAGAGGTGCTCGATGCCCAGGCCGTCGACGCGGTTGAGGCAGTGCAGGCCGCCACGCCACATCCCCTCCGACAGCAGCAGGACACCGGCGAAGCCCAGTACGTACGGCAGGGTCGCACCGACGTCGACACCGGAGTCCCCGGCGATACGGCCGACGAGCTTGGCGACGATCAGCGGTGCGATGTAGTTGAGGCCGATGTTGCCCACGGCGGGCAGCAGCATCGCGGGCACGGTCAGCCGCCGCAGCCGGGCCAGCTCCCGCCCGTAGTAACGAAGTGCGAGGAGCACCGGGCCCCTGCCCGGCGAACCGTCGCGCGATTCAGGAGATTGCATTCCAACCCTGTGGTGTCGTGCGGCAGGCCGCCCTGTGCTTCCGCGGCGGCCGGCGGGCCTTCGGTTCATGGAGTGCCCCCGCTCGGGCCGTCCCCTGAGCGGCAGGGCATGACGACGGGGCCCCAGCGCAGTTGAGGGCTGCGCATCCGTGCGGGTACGGACAGGCCAGGAATCCCATGGTTGCGCGACGGCACCCGCGGAGTCCAAGCGTTTTCTCGACAGGGTGACGGCATCGCTCACCGGTCCGGCGGCGGTGGGACGCCACGGGCCGCACGGGACCGCGAAGGCTGCGGAGGCCGAACGGCGCTGTGGGTCCGGGGAGTCAGGGCGCCTCGCCGGGCCGTCCGACCGGGTTCGGCGGGAGGGCGCCGTGGGTCGGTGCGCGGCGCAGGCCGATGAGTGGGCGTACGCCGATCGGTGCGCGGCGTACGCCGATGGGTGGGCGTACGCTGCGGCCGGGTGGGCGGGTCTCGTCTCAGAGGCTGTGGGCGGTGATGTCGCCGTAGGCGGTGGTGGCGTGGATGGCGAGGGGGGCGTCGGCGCCGTCGGTGTTCCTGAGGGCGTTGTGGATGCGGCCGTGGGCGGTGCCGGCGTCGAGGGTGGCGGAGACGGTGCGGGCGGCGCCGACGGTGATGTCGCCGTGTTCGGTGCGCAGGGTGACGGTGCCGTGGTGGGCTTCGGTGATGTGGAGGTCGCCCTTCTGGGTGGTGAGCTGGGCGGGGCCGTTGAGACGGCCGAGGGTGATGTCGCCGGCGGCGAGGGTGAGGTGGGCGGTCCGGGTCTCGTCGAGCTTGACGGTGGCCTGGGCGGCTTCGAGGGTGACGTCGCCGAGGCGTCCGACGCCGCGCAGGTCGGCGTCGGCGGCCTTGGCCCGCAGGTGGGAGCCGGTGGGGAGCTGGACAGTGATCTCCAGGGTTCCGGAGGGGCCGAGGACGCGGCCTGCCGCTGCGGGGGTGTGGATGTGCAGGACGCCGTCGGTGTAGCTGACCTGGGTCTGCTCGGCGGCCTTGACGTCGCGGCTGCGGGAGGCGTCGGCGGGCAGGACCTCCACGGTGGTGTCGGCCCGGTCGGCGGCGATGAGCCGGATGTGCCCGGCGGGGATGTCCAGGACGGCGGTGACCGGGGCGGCAGTGGCGAACTTCTGCATGGTGCGCTCCTTCGAGATCCTGTTTCCGATGCAGGAAACGCTACGTTGCGTTCGCAGTACTGGCAACGCCCTTGTTGCATCAATCGGCAGTAAGGGCAGGTCAAGGACTGGAAATCATTGCAATGACCCTGAGGCTTAATGCAACAACCCTAAGTCAGCTCGTTGCAATGGACTGACCGTGAACGCTATGCTGGGCAGACCAGCCGCCACAGAGGGGACCGCGATGCCGGGAGGCAGACTCACCCAGCAGGAACGCCAGCAGATCGCGCTGGGACTGGCCGACGGCCTCGCCTACGCGGAGATCGCCCGGCGCCTCGACCGCCCGACCTCGACCGTCACCCGCGAGGTCATGCGCAACGGCGGCCCCACCGCCTACCGCGCCGACCTCGCCCACCGGGCCACCGAACACCGCGCCCACCGCCGCAGGCAGACCACGCCCCAGGGAGCGGAGGCGCCCGCGCAGGCCCATGGGCGCGACGCCGAGGCGGTGCGCGCCTACGAGGAGACGTTCACCACCGTCCTCATACAGTCGGGCCTGCCCAGGATGATGGCCCGGGTACTGGTCTGCCTCTACACCACCGACGCCGGGAGCCTCACCGCGTCCGAACTGGTCCAGCGCCTCCAGGTCAGCCCGGCGACCATCTCCAAGTCCGTGGCCTTCCTCGAGAGTCAGGGCCTCGTCCGCCGGGAACGCGACGAACGCCGCCGCGAGCGCTATGTGGTGGACGACGACGTCATGTACCAGTCGATGATGGCCAGCGCCCGCGGCACCGCCCAACTGGGCGAGATCGCACGGCAGGGCGTCGGCGTCCTCGGCCCCGGCACCATGGCCGCCACCCGCCTGGAGAACACCGCCCGCTTCGTCGACTTCGTCTCCGAGAGCATCGTCCGCGCGGCGGAGCAGGCCCGCGAGGTCCTCCACACAAAACCCCGGACGCCCCCGGACAGCACCGGCTGAGGGGAATCCCGCCCGGAGAGTTCATCGCCCTGCACCATGGCGGTCACGCCCGGGCAGCTCACCGCCGACGTGGGGACGTTCCCCAGGAGACGCCCGGACCCGCACTTCGGACGGGTGCTCCGGGGCTCACCCAGCGGCACCCGCCTGGCCCGCTCGCAGGCGCTGAGCACGTACTTCCTGTTCCTGGGGCTGCGGCACAAGGTCGGGATCCAGCGGATGATCGGCCAGGTCGTCGAGTGCCTGATCGACGAAATGAATCGCCCGGGCGGATCGAAGGACGCCCAGCTGCGGATCCCGCCGGCCGAGTCAGGGATCCGCCGGCTGTTCACGGGCTGGAGTGGTGAGCCGGTGACCTGCCGCAAGTTCGCCCCGTGAGTGCACGCCGAGCGAGCCTCAGCTTCTCTGAACCCACGGGGATCGAGGCCCTGTGCTCCCGAAGCTGCCGCGAGATGACAAGTAGCTCTCAGTAGCCAGGGCCGTGATCAATGGCCGGGTGCTCGGTAGCTATCCCCGGCGGACTGCGGCAAGGCGTTCGGTCAGGAAGTTGCGCTCCGCGTCGTTGCCGGACAGCTCCAGCGCCTGGCGGTAGGCGACCGATGCCTCCGTTGAACGGCCCAGCCGGTGCAGCAGGTCAGCCTTGATGGCCGGTAGGTACTGGTATCGCGCGAGGCGGCCGTCCTGCTCCAACTCCGTGACCCCGTCCAGCGCCCGTGCCGGCCCCAGGAACATGGACACTGCCACGGTGCGGTTCAACGCGACCACCGGTGAGGGCCACACCGCAAGCAGCGTGTCGTACAGGGTCACGATCTGCGGCCAGTCGGTCTGGTCGTAGGTTGGCGCCTCTGCGTAGAGCGAGGCGATGGCCGCCTGGAGTATGTAGCGGCCCGGGCGCCCACCGCGCAGCCCGTCCACGATCAAGTCGTGCCCTTCGGTGAGTGCCGCTCGGTCCCAAAGAGATCGGTCCTGGTCTTCCAGGCGCAGCAGTCGGCCGTCGGCGTCGGTGCGGGTTGCGCGCCGGGCGTCGGTGACCAGCAGCAGGGCGAGGAGTCCTCGAACCTCCGGCTCGTCGGGCATCAGCTCCCGCAGCATCCTGGTCAGATGCAGCGACTGCTCGACCAGGTCTTGGCGGACCAGTGATGCGCCGGACGGCGCGGTGTGCCCAGCTGTGAAGAGCAGATGGATGACGCCGAGCACCGTGCGCAGCCGGTCCGGCAGCTCGGCCGCTCCTGGCAGCCGGAAGGGGATCCGTGCGACGGAGATCTTCTTCTTCGCCCGGGTGATGCGGGCAGCAAGTGTCGGCTCCGACACCAGGAGCGCCCGCGCGATCTCGGCGGTGGTCACCCCGCACACCAGCCGTAGCGTGAGGGCCAGCTGCGCGTCTTGCGCCAGCGCTGGGTGGCAACACAGGAAGATGAGCCGGAGCCGTTCGTCCGGTACCACGTCGGCCGGATCGACGGCAGCCGGTCCGCCGACCTCCGCTTCGTCGACCTTGTCCTCGGGTTCCACCAGCAGCGGGAGCTTCG
The DNA here is from genome assembly GCF_001418575.1 of Peterkaempfera griseoplana. Classification (GTDB taxonomy): domain Bacteria; phylum Actinomycetota; class Actinomycetes; order Streptomycetales; family Streptomycetaceae; genus Peterkaempfera; species Peterkaempfera griseoplana. The sequence goes on along the minus strand of NZ_LIQR01000325.1, from coordinate 3,561 downwards.
AGCGGAGCGTCTGCTCGCGCCGCATCGCGTCCAGTGCGCGGCGCTTGGCCGCGGTGGTGAGCCAGGCCGCCGGGTTGACCGGTATCCCGTCGCGGGCCCAGCTCACCAGGGCCGCGGCGTACGCCTCCTGGACGCACTCCTCGGCCAGGTCCAGGTCGCGCGCGACACGGGCCGTCGCAGCGAGCACCTGGGCCCATCCGCGACGGTGCGCGTCCGCGACCGCCGTTTCGACGTCTTCCGGGGACGTCATGCCGTGGTAGGCCGACGCGCGATGAAAGCGCCTTCGACAGGCCGCACCTCGACGCCACCGCCCTGCCAGGTGGCGGGATTGGCCCGGGCGATCTCCAAAGCGGCATCCAGGTCAGGCGCGTCGATGATGGCGAAGCCGGCGACCACCTCCTTCGCGTCGATGAACGGGCCGTCCGTCACCACGTCGCCACGGATCGAGGTCGCCGTGTCGAGTGCCGGCTGGAGCGCGAACGCCGCAACCAGGACGCCCGCCTGCACCATGTCCTCGAAGTGGCGGTCATGGGCCTCCCGCGCCCCGGGAATGACCTCGGCCTCGTCGGTGTGGGCCTTCGCGTAGATGAGGATCGCGTACTGGGGCACTGCTCTGTCCTTCCAGGTGGTGATGTTGCCGGACACCCTTACGTCGAACGGCCCGCCCGGATTCGACAGCCATCCTCGAATTTCCCTGGCGGCCGATGCCCCGCGCGAGTGACTGGTGGGGCTGCGTCCGCGGCCCCGTCCGTCAGCAACTACACATTCGCCTCCCGATCGCCGCGTGAGCCGCTGCGTACGCGCTCCAGGACGCGGTGGACGGTCGCCCGGCTGACAGAGTAGAGCTCGGCGAGGTCGGCGATGACGAGCGGGATCGGCCGCGTGGAGCCGGCACAACTGAAGGCCGTCAGCAGGGTGTGGGCCAGAACCTCCATTCGGGCGTGCTCAAGCCCCGTCACGAAGGCAATGCGTGGCGGGCGGGCTCGTCCGGGGCTCGGCACCAGTGTGTGGCGTAGGTGAGCAGGTCGTCGCGGGAGAACGGTTCGAGTTCGAAGCGCGGCACGCGGGGGCCCAGGGTGTCGAGTGCCCAGGTAGGCAGGGGACGCGTGGCCACGACGAACCAGTACAGCGCGGGCGCGGGCTGGGCCGCGGCGGTTCCGGTCAGCGTCTGCACAACGGTGCGGCAGGTACTGGTGTCAGGGATCTCGTCGAGGCCGTCGACCAGGACCAGCCGGGGCGTCTTGCTTCGGCACCCGCGTTGTCGCCATCCAGGGCGCGACGGTCTACGTTTCCGTCGCCCACCCACCCCAGACCCTCACCCACGCCACACATATCGCCCTGGAAAACGTCCTGCCCGGTGCGGACGACATCAATGACGGAACAACGCCCTTCCCTCGCTGTGCCGAATCCCTCATGGGAACCCCCCTCTGGTCTTTCTGGTGGGATTGAACGCCTTGGATCCGGGGCCCGAGGTCCAAGGACAAGGAGAGGGAACTTTTCCAAAGCGCGCAACCCCCCGCGCCACACCGCCTCGGGCGCTGCGCCACTGCATCCCCGCCCGCACGGATCACCGGACCCGACCGGCCCACGCGCCTCGGTGTCCGCATCGGGACAACTTTCCCGCCGGCATTCCGGGCGACTTTAATATGCACTTGACCAGCGAGGATGTGCTTCTTGACGCCTACTGGGCCGATGCCTGTGCGCGGAGCGGGAACGCCGGGCGCGGCTGCGGCGACGTGCGGCCGATGGCCGGCACGGCATGGGAAGGCGAAGCGTTGACGCCCGCAGCAAGCGCTTGTTACGTTGAACGGCGCGTCACGAGCATCGCGTGGCAAAAAGCAAGCCTTCTGCCTTTTCAGGTGGAAAGTCAGCCAGCAGTCGCTTTCATACGCTGACAGGCTTCCCGCCACGGCAGCCTCCGCCCAACAGTTCTGGATGAGAGGTCTCAGCATCGTGAAGCGCACCTGGATTTCCCCTGCCCCGCGGCAGAATTCCGCGACCGCCGGCGGCGGTACGGGCGGTGAGGGGCGACGGCTCCGCTCGCTCCGCGTCCCGGCCGCCGTCGCCGTGGCCGCCCTGGCATCGGCCGGCCTGCTGGCGGTCCCGCCGTCCGTCTCGCAGGCCGCGACCACCCTCAATAGCAACGCCCTGTTCGTGTCGCCGAACGGCAGTGCCGGCGCCGCCGGCACGGAGTCCACCCCCACGACACTCGCCTCCGCCATCACCCGGATCACCGCGGGCGGGACGATCTACCTGCGCGGCGGGTCGTACAACCTCGCGCAGACGGTCAACATCGCGAGGGGCAACGACGGCACCTCCAGCGCCCGCAAGGAGTTGTCCGCCTACCCCGGCGAGACCCCCGTGCTGGACTTCTCGGCGATGAGCGAGGACTCGGCCAACCGCGGACTGGCTCTCAACGGGTCGTACTGGCACCTGTACGGCATCACCGTCGAGCACGCGGGCGACAACGGGATCACCGTCGGCGGCAGCAACAACGTCATCGAACGTGTGGTGACGGCGTACAGCCACGACACCGGGCTGCAGATCTCCCGGGCGTCCTCCAGCGACACCCACGCCCAGTGGCCGGCGAACAACCTGGTCATCAGCTCCGAGTCGCACGACAACCGCGACTCCACCGGCGAGAACGCCGACGGCTTCGCGGCCAAGCTCACCGTCGGCCCGGGGAACGTCTTCCGCTACGACGTGTCGCACAACAACATCGACGACGGCTGGGACCTCTACACCAAGAGCGACACCGGGCCCATCGACCCGGTGACCATCGAGAACTCCCTCTCCTACAACCAGGGCACCCTGAGCGACGGCACCCAGGCGTCCAACGGCGACCGCAACGGCTTCAAGCTCGGCGGCGACGACATCCCGGTCGACCACATCGTCCGGAACGACATCGCCTACCGCAACGGCAAGCACGGGTTCACCTACAACAGCAACCCCGGCTCGATCGCGATGTCCGGCGACGTCAGCATCGACAACGGCGAGCGCAACTTCTCCTTCGACGCGGGCACGTCGGTGTTCCGCAACAACACCTCGTGCCGCAGCGCCAGCGGGTCCAACGACAAGACCGTCGGTGACGCCGACAGCTCCAACCAGTTCTGGACGGGCACCAACGGGTCACGGTGTGCGTCCTACACGGGTGCCCTGGGCTGGTCCTTCGCCTCGGACGGCAGCCTCGTGGTGACCTTCGGCGGCAAGGCGACGGGCGGCACGACCACGACCGGCGGCACGACCACGACGGGCGGCACCACCACCGGCGGGACGACCACCACGGGTGGCACCACGGGTGGCACCGCCACCGCATGCACGGTCGCGTACACCCCCAGCACCTGGACGGGCGGGTTCACCGCCAACGTGACCGTCACCAACACCGGCTCCAGCGCCGTCAACGGCTGGAAGGTCGGTTTCACCCTGCCTTCCGGCCAGACCGTCACCAGCGCCTGGAACGCCGCCGTCAGCCCGTCCTCGGGAGCGGTGACCGCCACCGACATGTCCTACAACGCCCAGATCCCGCCCGGCGGCAGCCAGTCCTTCGGGTTCCAGGGCACC
>NZ_LIQR01000324.1:12180-12419 GCF_001418575.1 Peterkaempfera griseoplana | reverse complement strand
CCCACCGCCTCCACCTCCACCGGACAGCAGGTCGCCTACAGGCCCGCCTGCGACGCCCCGAAGCCGGGCCAGTTCACCTGCTTCGCCCTGCGTCGCACCGACATCGAGCCGACACCGGCCGCCACACTGCGCGCCGCCCCGGCCGTCCCGGCCGGGTTCGGCCCGGCCGACCTCCAGACCGCCTATGACCTGCCCCCCAACGGAGGGGCCGGCAAGACCATCGCGGTCGTCGACGCCTA
>NZ_LIQR01000324.1:0-12142 GCF_001418575.1 Peterkaempfera griseoplana | reverse complement strand
CCGGGGAGATCTCCCTCGACCTCGACATGGTGTCCGCGACAGCCCCCAACGCACACATCCTCCTGGTCGAGGCCGACACGTCCGACAGCGACTCCCTCGGCCAGGCGGTGAACGAGGCCGTAGCCCTGGGTGCCAAGTACGTCTCGAACTCCTACGGTTCCGACTACCGCTACCAGGACGGCGAGGACCCGTCCGACGTGACGGCGCTCGACGCCTACTACAACCACCCCGGCGTCGCGGTCGTCGCCTCGTCCGGCGACTACGGCTACGGAGTCACCTACCCTGCGGCGTCCCCGTACGTCACCTCCGTCGGCGGCACCACACTGGCCCGCGACACGGACAGCGCGCGCGGCTGGTCCGAGACGGCCTGGGGGAAGGCGGGCTCCGGCTGCTCCGAGTACGAGCCCAAGCCGGCCTTCCAGAAGGACACCGGCTGCGCCAACCGCTCCGTCTCCGACGTCTCCGCGGTCGCGGACCCGGCCTCCGGCGTCGCGGTCTACCAGACGTACGGAGACACCACCGGCTGGGCGGTCTACGGCGGCACCAGCGCCTCGTCGCCGATCATCGCCGGCGTCTACGCGGACGCGGCCACGCCCGCCCCGGGTACGTACCCCAACTCCTACCCCTATGCGGCGAAGGCCGGCCTCAACGACGTCACCAAGGGCAGCAACGGCGGCTGCAGTCCCGCCTATCTGTGCACAGCCGCCGCCGGCTACGACGGCCCCACCGGCCTCGGCACACCCGACGGCGTGCAGGCGTTCCGCACCGGTCCGCACGGCGGACTGTCCGGCACCCTGACCGACAGCAGGTCCGGCAAGCCGATCGCGAACGCGACCGTCACGGCCGGAACCGACTCCGCGCACACCGACGCCCAGGGCGGCTACCGGCTCGACGTCCCGGCCGGTACCTACTCGGTCACCGCCACCGCGTTCGGCTACGCGACCGGTACCACCAGGAATGTGACCGTGACCGACGGCGCCGACCTCACCGAGAACCTCACCCTGGTGCAGGTCCCCAGTGAGACCGTCTCGGGCACCGTCACCGACGGCTCCGGTCACGGATGGCCGCTGTACGCGGAGATCACCGTCGACGGCAATCCCAACTCCGTGTGGTCCGACCCGGCCACCGGTGAGTACCGGCTGACGCTGCCGCGCAGGAGCGACTTCACCCTGCACGTCTCCGCGGTGTCGCCCGGCTACGACGCGGCCTCCAGGGACATCCACGTCGCCACCTCGCCGCGGAAGGACGACTTCGCCCTGACGGCCAACCCCTGGACGGCCACCGCCCCCGGCTACAGCGTCCGGCTCACCGGCACCACCGAGACGTTCGACTCGACCACCTCGGCGCCGAAGGGCTGGACCGTCACCAACGCCCCCGGACTCAGCGGCGGCTGGGCGTTCGACGACCCGGAGGACGAGGGCAACCAGACGGGCGGCGACGGGGGGTTCGCCGTCGTCAACGCGGTGAACCCGGACCAGCCCCAGGACACCGAGCTCACCAGTCCGGCGTACGACCTGACAGGCAGTACCTCACCGGAGCTCTCCTTCGACACCATGTGGCTGCTGCACCCGGTGTACCAGAGCCTCACCGTCGAGGCCTCCGGCGACGGCGGCGCCACCTGGTCGCCCATCTGGACGCCGGACAACTCCCTGGAACAGGTCGGCCCCGCCAGGATCGAGCTGCCCCTCACCGGCTTCGCGGGCAGCAGCGCGGTCAGGGTGCGCTTCCACTTCACCAGCACCTGGGGCTGGTACTGGGGAGTCGACGACGTCTTCGTCGGCCAGCGCGACTTCCCGCTCACCCCCGGCGGCATGGTCGTCGGCACCGTGGAGGACGCCAACACCGGACTGGGCGCGGTCGGTGCGCGGATCACCGACGGCAGCGACCCCTCAGTGCACACCGACACCGTCGGCACCCCGGACGACCCGGACCTCGGGGACGGCTACTTCTCGATGTTCGTCCCGAAGGCCGGCAAGCACCGGTTCACCCTGGCCAAGAGCAACTACTCCGACCTGTCCGACAAGCTGACCGTACGGGCGGACCGCACCGTCTCGGCCGACTACCGGCTCAAGGCCGGCCTGCTCCGGGTCACCCCGGCCTCGGTGGAGGCGACGGCCCGTCAGGGCACCCGTGCCACCCGGACCATCACGGTCGAGAACACCGGCAGCGCGCCTGCCACCCTGAAACTGGGTGAGCAGGTCACCGCCCTGGACACCGCCTCGGTGCAGGGTGCCCCGCTCCAGCGGATCACCGGCGACTTCCCGCTCGGGTTCAACGGGGCCGGGAAGCAGGCCCCGTCGGCGGGTTCCGCCCCGTCGGTCTCCGTGGCACCCCCCGCGCCTGCCGACGCCTGGCAGAGCGCGCCCGACCTGCCCGCGCGGGTGATGGACAACATCGCGGACAGCTACCAGGGCAGGGTCTACGCCGGCTTCGGCGAGAAGGGGTTCGTCATCAACGGCGACGGCATGAGCAAGAGCCTCTTCGTCCTCGACCCGGGCTCCGACAGCTGGACGCAGCTCGCCGACGCCACCGACACCCGCGAGGCCCCCGGGCACGGCTTCATCGGCGGCAAGCTGTACATCGCCGGCGGTTGGGGACCCGACGGCAACCCCGACCCGAAGCTGGAGATCTACGACGCCGCAGCCGGCACCTGGACGACCGGAGCACCGGAGCCGCGGCCGCACGCGGCGGCCGGCAGCGCCGTACTGGACGGCAAGCTCTATGTGATCGGCGGCTGCGACATGGCCTGCGGCGTCACCGACGCCGGCGTCTACGACCCGGTCTCCGACACATGGGGGGCGATCGCCGACTACCCGGAGCCGGTCTCCTGGACCTCCTGCGCGGGTCTGAGCGGCAGGCTCTACTGCGCGGGCGGCGCCACGGACAGCGGCGGCATCCAGCACACCTATGTCTACGACCCGGCGTCCAACGCCTGGTCCCGCCTCGCCGACATGCCGACCGGCCTGTGGTGCTCGGCCTACGCCGCCGCCAACGGCGAGCTGATCGTGTCCGGCGGCGGCACCACCGGCGCGATCACCAACCAGGGCTTCGCCTTCGACCCGAGGACGGGCACCTGGCACACGCTGCCGAACTCCCCCACGGCCACCTACCGGGGCGCGGGCGCGCTCGGCTTCTACAAGCTCGGCGGCTCCACCCAGGGCTTCTCCGCCACGTCGACCGTGGAGAACCTCCCCGGGTACGGCGTGGACACAACGGCCGACGTCCCCTGGCTGAAGGAGAGCACCACGCAGCTGACCCTGCGGCCCCACGCGACCGCGACCGTCACCGTGACCCTGGACGCGGGCGTGCCGCAGATCACCGGGGCCGGGGACTACCACGCCCGGATCGACTTCGGTTCCGACACCCCTTACCCGCTGTCTGCCGCCTCGGTGACGCTGCACGTCACACCGTCGAAGCACACCACCCCCACGGGAGCCGCCGCTGACCACTGAGCCGCGCCGCCCCACGCGGCCTGACCCGGCAGTGCGCCTGCCCGGCCCCCTTCGGCGGGCCGGGCAGGTGCACTGCGGGTGCCGAGAACCCCACCTGATCGACCGACCGGGTGGACACCCCGTGGACATGGGTCCAGAGGACGACCGCGTACCAGGCCCGGTCGCTCCGGCAGGCTGGGGAGAAGCCGCCGCACCCCCCGGTGCCAGGGCTCAGGCGGGCGTCCCCGCGGTCGGGTCACGCCGATCGCGGCCGAGTTCGGTGTACCGTGCGCGCATGCCCGGCCCGGCGGCCGGACCCGCGGCGAAGACGAACGCCTCGCTGTCGTCGAGTCTCCGGCCGGTCCGTGCGTCGACGACGACCGGCTCGGCCTCCTCGCCGGTCGCGGCGTCGACCAGGACCATCGACCGTTCCCCGGGCGCCAGATGCTGGTTGCCCCAGGCCGCCAGGGCGACGATCACGGGGCGGAGGGAGCGTCCGCGCTCGGTGAGCACGTACTCGTGGCGCACCGGGTTCGTCTGGTAGGGCCTCCGCTCCAGCAGGCCGTCCGCCACCAGGGTCTTCAGTCGGGCGGTGAGCATGCTCGTGGAGATGGCGAGGCTCTGCTGGAACTGGTCGAACCGCGTGTACCCGTCGAAGGCGTCGTGGAGGATCAGCAGCGTCCACCACTCGCCGACATGCTGCACCGTGGTCGACAGCGGACACTCGCGGTCCTCCAGCCTGATCCGACTCGCCATGGCGGCACCCTCCCTGGTTACTGCTAAAGTGAAAGTCACTAGCTTCTATTTTAGCAGTAAGCAGGGGCGCGCCAGAGGTGTGCCCCGGAACGGACACTCACCATGCCCTCTGTCGCCGACGCGTCCCTCGAAGGCCGCCGCGCCCTGGTAACCGGCGGCAGCAAAGGCACGGGAGCGGCGATCGCCGCACGCCTCCGTGCCGCGGGGGCGACCGTGCTGGTCACCGCCCGCACCCGGCCCGCCGAGCTGGCCGAGGAGGACTTCGTCAGCGCCGACCTGACCACGCCGGCGGGCGCCGAGCTGGTCGCGGACGAAACGCAGCGGCGGCTGGGCGGCGTGGACATCCTGGTCCACACGCTGGGCGGATCGGCCGCGCCCGCCGGCGGCTTCCAGGTGCTGACGGAGGAGGTCTGGCAGCAGGAACTCAACCAGAACCTGCTCGCCGCGGTCCGCCTGGACCGCGCGCTGATCCCCGGCATGCTTGCGCAGGGCCGGGGGGCAGTCGTCCATGTCTCCTCCATTCAGCGCCGCATGCCCCTGTGGGACGGCACGCTGGGCTACGCGGCGGCCAAGGCTGCGCTCACCGCCTACAGCAAGGGCCTGGCCAACCAGGTCGCGCCGCACGGCGTACGCGTCAACACGGTTTCGCCGGGCTTCATCCAGACCGAGGCCGCGGACGCGCTCATCGACCGCATCGCCGAGCGCACCGGCGACCGCGACTCCGCCCTGGCGTCACTGATGGACTCCCTCGGCGGCATTCCCCTCGGCCGGCCCAACCGGCCCGAGGAGGTCGCCGAGCTGGTGGCGTTCCTCGTCTCCGACCGCGCGTCGGCCATCGTCGGCGCCGAGCACGTCATCGACGGCGGCACCGTCCCCACCCTGTGAACCCGTAACGCACCGGACCCATGGAAAGCGAGGCAGCCATGCCCGACCCTTCCCCCTCCACCCCCGTGGAACACGACGGCCTGCCCGACGTGATCCGCCGGTACCTCACCGCGCACAACGCGGGAGACGCCTCGGCGTCGGCGGCACTCATGACCACGGACGCCCAGGTCACCGACGACGGGAAGACCTACGACGGCCTGCCCGCCATCGAGCGCTGGCTCGACCGGGCCGCCTCGGAGTACTCGTACACCACCACCTGGCTGGGGGCGGCGCAGCACGGACCGGACCGCTGGACCGTGACCCAGCGGCTCGACGGCGACTTCCCCGGTGGCACGGTCGACCTGCGCTACGACTTCACGCTCAGCGGTCGACTGATCAGCCGGCTGGTCATCGCCCCCTGATCCCCTGCGCCCCGGCCCCGGTCGCTCACCAGGCGCACGCCCATGCCCGCGCGCCGACCGGAACACGGCCTCCGGCTGCAGTGCGGACCGACCCTCCACGGTGGTGCGGCCTGTCCGCTTGCGGCTCCAGAACAGGTGCGGGAAGCACGCCTCGACGCTCGTCTGCCGCCTGCCGCTCAGCGGCGTGTCACGGCTGAGATCCAGCGGCGATGCCTGCGCCAGGCCGGAGCAACTGCCGCAGAACCGCGGCGGCGAGTACGACAGGAACGGCCCACACCGGCAGCGGTACGCCCCATGAGGACCGGACACATCGCCACCGGGGCGCAAGCCGTCGAAGGGTCGGCGGTCCGCGCTGACCTCGACCAGGTCAGGCGGACCGCCGACCCTGCGGTCAGTCCTGGAACGCGGCGAAGAGGAGGTTGAGCGCCTCACCCATGGTGGGATGGGTGATGATCATGTCCCGGAGGGCCGTGTAGGGCAGATCGGCGAGCATGGCGGTCTGCACGATGGTGACCACCTCGCCCGCCTCGGGACCCAGCAGCGAGACGCCGAGGATGCGGTCGGTCTCCGCGTCGACGACGGCCTTGAAGAGTCCTGCCGTCTCGCGCACGGTGCGGGCCCGGGGAATGGCGGCGACGGGCAGCTTCGCCACGCGGACCCGGTGTCCGGCGGCGCGTGCCTGCGCCTCGGTGAGCCCCACCCGGGCCAGTTCCGGTGTGAGGAAGACCGTGTAGGGGATGAGGCGGTCGCGGGTGGAGCGGCTGCCCCCGGCGAGGTTGGCCTTGAGGATCCGGTAGTCGTCCAGCGAGACATGGGTGAACTGACGGCTGCCTGCGACGTCGCCCGCGGCCCAGGTGTGCGGGGCGGAAGTGGAGAGGTGGTCGTCCACGACCACGAAGCCGGCCGGGTCGGTCGCAACGCCCGCCGATTCCAGGTCGAGCTCCGCCGTGACGGGCGTCCTGCCCACGGCGACCAGGACGTCGTCGCCGGTCAGACGGGTACCGTCGGCGAGCGTCGTGGTGACCTCGCCGTTGGCTGCGCGTTCCAGTGACGCGACCGCGGAACCGGTGACGACCTCAACACCGTCGGCGGCCAGCAGGTCAGTGACGGCCTTCGCGATGTCCTCGTCCTCGCGCGGCAGGAGCCGGTCGCCGGACTCGATCAGGGTGACGCGGCTGCCGAAGGCGGCGAACATGTGCGCGAACTCCAGCCCGACCACCCCGCCCCCGACGACCGTGAGCCGCTCCGGGAGCCGCTCCAGCTCCAGCAGTGTGTCGCTGGTCAGGACCCCTGCTCCGAAGAGGCCGGGGATGCCGGGGACGCGGGGCCGGGTGCCGGTGTTGATGACCACCTCGGCGCCGCGGATCCTCCGGGAGCCACCGGCGTTGAGCGTCACCTCCACGGTGCGTTCGGCGACGAACCGGGCCTCGCCCAGCACGAGATCCATGCCGGAGTCGAGGAACTGCCTGTAGTTGCCGGCGACCATGCCGTCGACCACGCCCGTCTTGTGTGCCCGCAGCAGCTCGACCTCCACCTTCGGCTCACCGGCGACAAGCCCGAGTTGCTGGGCGCGCTCCAGGATTCTCACCGCACGAGCACTGGTCACCAGCGCCTTCGTCGGAATGCAGGCGACGTTGATGCACGTGCCGCCGATCATCCGCCGCTCGACCATGGCGACGCGCCTGCCGGCCTTCGCCCAGTCCATGGCGAGCGTCTTGCCCGCCTTGCCTCCGCCGACGACCAGCAGGTCGTACTCCTCAACCGGATCGCTCATGCCGATGCTCCCATCAGGGCGTTGCTCGAAAGATGGCACCTGCCGGACCGCCGTGACTCTCGGGAAGGCCTGCAGGAGCGGCGCCTTGGCCGCCGCCGGGACCGCTGCCGCCTGATGCTTCCGACGGCCCCACAGCCGAGACTAACGGATAGATCGGTCGGTCTATTCAAAGACCGACCGGTCTGTCCGGGTGCCAGGGCTGTCCACACGGACGGACCGGTCGGTCTGCGATCGGCTAGCCTGGGGGTCGTGGGCACCTCCAGGAACAGCACGACACCGGCGCAGCGCCTCCTCGACGCCGCATCCTCCCTCTTCGCCAGGGAAGGGATCCGTGCGGTCGGGATCGAGCGGATCCTGGCCGAGGCCGATGTCGCCCGGGCGAGCCTGTACCAGAACTTCGGGTCTAAGGACGCCCTGGTCGCAGCGTATTTGGACAGTCAGCACGAGACCATCCGTGCCGGCCACGCCCGGGCCACGGCCCGGCTGGCCGACACCGTCGACCGCATCCTGGTGCCCTTCGATCTGTCGGCCAGGGACGTCAAGCGTCGCGGTTTCCGCGGCTGCCTCTTCCTCAACGCCCTCACCGAGTTCCCCGAGACCCGGCACCCGGTGCGGGCAGCCGTCGGCCGGCACCGGACATGGCTCGCGGATGTGTGGCGCGACGAGCTCACCACCGCGGGAGCAGCCGACCCCGAGGGGACCGCCGCACAGCTCGAGCTGCTCTACGACGGGGGGCTCGCCGGATGCAAGAGCGCCCGCTCGGCGGAGCCGGTCCTGCGGGCCAGGCAGATGGCGCTCGAGGTCCTGCGGCGGGCACTGCCGCAACCTGATCAGGCAGGCTGTTCCCGTACCGCCTGAGACACCCGCCGGCATGACGGTGTGTCCGATACGCCGTCCCGGGCGCGGCCGGCGCCGCCACCGCGGCCTGCCTCGGCATCACGTCAGACATGCCCCGGCGTGGGCCGGGTCGTCGAGCGGCGCACCTGGCCGGTCGAGGACCACGACCGTACCCAGGCGCCCCGACGTGGAGGCCCCGACGTGGAGGCCCCGACGCGAAGGCGCCGTCGGGCGCCCGCGGCGGAGACCGGGCGGACCGGGTCGGACAGGGCTACGCAAACACCGCCTCCCCCGACCGCCTCATCGAGACGTTCCTCGTCCGGTCGTGGTCGGATCACCTGGCGCAGCATCACGAGCGGCAGACCGGACTCGACAGCGCCCTGGAGACAGGCGCCCGCAACCTGCCGGCCGAACCGCCGCAGGTCGTCCATGCTGTCGCACACGGACAGGTCCAGGTGTGCCGCCTCTGGAGGCCGAGGACGTGGCCGAGGCGGCGCCGATCTCGGAACCACCGAGGCGCGCCGAAGGATTCCGTACACATCCATGCACGTGCGGGAGCCACAGGGTCGAATTGCCCTCTCGGGCAGCGCGGGCCGGCAGAATCAGACTTGCTCCATGTCCATGCTCCCGGGGCGAATGGTCGAACCTAGGAGCAATTGTCAGAATCTGTGGATTGCGTTGCCTTCTGGTGGGCCGGGGACTGATCGAGCCTGGGTCTCGGAGTCACCGTCTCGGCGAGCCGCTCCAGACCGAATCCACTGATCAGCAGGCGTTCCTTGCGGTTGCCGGTGAGACGCCGGCTCCAGTCGACGAAGCCGCCGTCGCCGACCTCCACCAGCTCGCCTTCGACGCCGGTGTAGATCTTGAAGCAAACGCCGGTGTAGTAGGCGCGCCCTGTGGTTCGGTCCGGGTCCTCCATCACGGAAGTCGCGGGAAGTGAAGCAAGGCCGGCACGCATCCGCTCGACGATCGGGCGGCTCGCCTCCTCCAGGCAGGTGAGCCGGATCTGCGTGTGCTGTGCCCCTGCGGCAGTCAGCGCCCGCACGGCGAACTGCAGGTGTTCATTCAGCTGCTGGTGTTCGAAGGAGTGATTGCCGGTGTCCCGGCCGGCGGTCACCAGGCCGAAGATCTGGAAATGGGCAAGCATGCCTGGGCCCTGGAACTGCTGTGCCCGGGTGACCCGCTGACTGGCCGCCAGTCGCACCGGCGCACGTGAACGAGGTTCGGAGGCCAGGGCCAGGGAACGTCGCGCGGATGCCTCCAGGGCCAGTGCGTTCGTCGGGTCGGCGGCTACCTCACTCCCGCGGATGGTCGCGATCACCTTGCGCGGATCGACGGTGGCGACCGCCGAATGTGCTGCCAGAGGCAGGACCGGGGCAAGCACCAGCATCTCGAAGCCGTCGGGCAGAGCAGAGATCAAGGTGTCCTCGGTGCGGCGCAGTGCGGTAAAGCTGACAGGTGCCGGTACCACGAATCGATCAGCGCGGTAGCGCCGCATGACCTCGGCCGGCGAGAGCCGGTCGGCTCGCCGCCGGAACACCTCGAGCAGCAGTGTGGTCAGATCGCTGCCGGACAGGCCATCAGTCAGCACCTCCAGCAGATCCTGTCCGCCCGGCTGTCCCAGGACTCGCTGCAATGCCGGGTTGACCGGCGTCTCCGGACGGTGTTCACCATCGCGCCTCATGCCCAGGGAGTATCACCTGGTCAGGTTTGGGGCGGCCAGGGGATTTCCGGTGCATCGGTGATCAGGCCGCTGCGATCTCGGGGCGCTCGACGAGTCGGCCTCGCTCGAAGCGGGTTCCGGTGCTGACGAGGCCGGTTCGGAGAAGCCGGCGCAGGTCTCGCCGCACCCAACTCGGCTTCACCCCGCTGCGCGGCGCCGAACCGGCGACCGAAGTCTTCCCCCAGTCCGCGTGAGCCCGGTGTCCGGGGTCGCGCGCTCACACCGTCGACCCGAGGCACGCGGGGCTGACCGGACTTCACCTACGCGCCGGGGAACGATCGAAGGGCCCGCCGTCTTCATGCCTCCCCAGGTTTCTGATCGTCCTGTTCCTGGGCCCAGGTGACCGCCCATTCGGCGAGCGGCTGGAGGGCGGGGCCGAGCGCTGTCCCCAGCCGGGTGAGCTCGTAGCCATCGGCTGAGGGGGCGATGATCCCGCTTGACGTGAGTTCGCGAAGCCGCTGGTAGAGGACACTGGACGACAGACCGGGGCACCGTGCCAGCAGCGCACGCGCACCGAGCGGACTCGCACGCAGCTCCCAGACGATCCGCAGCGCCCATCGACGGCCGAAGAGATCCATCGCGGCCATGATCGGACGGCCGGTGGTCGATCCACGAACCGGTGTTCCTGGGCGCGGTGTCGGCATGCCCCTCCTTGTGTTTCGTTATCCGAAACACTAGCATCCCCCTCGTGTTTCTGATTCAGAAACAACCTCGACGGGGGCACCGATGTCGCGCGCAGCCGTGCTGGAACCGCCGTACGCCGACCAGGCCGGCGCGCCGAGCGCGCGCATGATGCCCGGGGACGTGCACGGGCGGAGGCGGTCCCGGCCCGACGTGCGGGAGCGACCGCCCTCTCCGCAATGGGCGAGACCTGCGCCGCGGCCGGCACCCACGCGCTCACCGGCGCCGCGGAGATCCCGGTCCCCGCGGACGTACGCGCCGCCGCCCGCCGGACCCTCGCCGAGGCCGGGCTCACCCACGACCACCTGGCCCCGGCCGGTCCCCCCGACGTCACCGACGCCCCGGACGACCCCATCGGCGAGGCGATCCCCGCCGGTGACCGCCAGGGTCGGCACCACCCCGTCCCGCCGACAACATCCCGCTCACCTCCGGGGGCCCGCATGACCGCGTCCGCAACAGGAACCGCGACCCGCATATGCCTGCACGCACCGGCCCCCGGCTGGTCGATCGACGCGGACGTCGTGGTCGTCGGCTCCGGCGTGGCAGGCCTCACCGCTGCCCTGCGCTGTACGGCAGCCGGCCTGCGCACCGTCGTCGTCACCAAGGCGCGCCTGGACGACGGCTCCACCCGCTGGGCCCAGGGCGGCATCGCGGCCGCGCTCGGCGAAGGCGACACCCCTCAGCAGCACCTGGACGACACGCTGGTCGCGGGGGCCGGACTCTGCGACGAGAGCGCCGTCCGCGCCCTGGTCACCGAGGGCCCGGACGCGGTACGCCGCCTCATCGCCACCGGCGCCCACTTCGACACCTCGTCCACGGGCGACCTCCAGCTCACCCGCGAGGGCGGCCACCACCGCCGCCGCATCGTCCACGCGGGCGGCGACGCCACGGGCGCCGAAGTCTCCCGCGCCCTGGTCGAGGCGGTCCGTGCCGCAGCGGTCCGTACGATCGAGGACGCCCTGGTCCTGGACCTGCTGACGGACGCCCAAGGCCGTACGGCAGGCGTCACCCTGCACGTCATGGGCGAGGGCCAGCACGACGGGGTCGGCGCGGTCCGCGCCCCGGCCGTCGTCCTGGCGACCGGCGGAATGGGCCAGGTCTTCTCCGCGACGACCAACCCCTCGGTCGCCACCGGAGACGGCGTAGCGCTGGCCCTGCGTGCCGGAGCCGAGGTCTCCGACCTGGAGTTCGTCCAGTTCCACCCCACGGTCCTCTTCCTGGGACCGGGCGCGGCGGGCCAGCAGCCCCTGATCTCCGAGGCGGTACGGGGCGAGGGTGCCCACCTCGTCGACGCGAGGGGCACCCGCTTCATGCTGGGGCGGCACGAGTTGGCCGAACTGGCCCCGCGCGACATCGTCGCCAAGGCCATCACCCGGCAGATGCAGCTCGACGGCACCGACCACATGTACCTGGACGCCCGTCACTTCGGCGCAGCGATGTGGGAGACCCGATTCCCCGCGATCCTCGCCGTCTGCCGCAGTCACGGTATCGACCCGGTCACGGAGCCGATCCCCGTCTTCCCGGCCGCCCACCACGCTTCGGGCGGCGTACGCACGGATCTGCGCGGGCGCACCACGGTCCCCGGCCTCTACGCCTGCGGCGAGGTCGCGTGCTCCGGGGTCCACGGCGCCAACCGGCTGGCCTCCAACTCCCT
>NZ_LIQR01000323.1 GCF_001418575.1 Peterkaempfera griseoplana | reverse complement strand
CGGTCGGAGGCGGGGGGCGGGGTGTCGGCCCGGTCCGGCATTCTCAGCCGGAGGCTGCAGTCGAAGGTGCCTCCGACCCGCTGGATGAGGCGCCTGCGGAGGGCGAAGACCACCAGGCCGGCCACTCCCACGCCTACGACCACCGCACACACCACAAGGGCGAGGACCATGCTCACCGACCTCCTCGCACTCGCGCTTCCCCAGGGCCCGGCAGGTGCACGGGTCCCGTGCGCCTGCCCACCCCTATCAACCGATGCGGCGGTCCCGGGGTCACTGCCGAAGCGCCCCCGGGACCGCCGGTCAAGCTCTGTTCCTCGTCATCATCCGTCGCGGTCTCAGGCGGCCCGGTGCGACGCGGCCACCAGCCGGACCTCGGCACGCCGCTCGGCGTGCTCGTCGGTCTCGTGGCGGGCCCGGTCCAGGGCCCGCTCGGCACGGGCAACGTCGATCTCGTCCGCCAGCTCGGCGATCTCGGCGAGCAGCGACAGCTTGTTGTCCGCGAACGAGATGAAGCCGCCGTGCACGGCGGCGATGACGGTGCCGCCGTCCGCGAGGCGGATGGTGACCGGGCCGGACTCCAGCACGCTCAGCACCGGGGTGTGGCCCGGCTGGATGCCGATGTCACCGGACGCGGTCCGGGCGACGACGATGGTGGCCGCACCGGACCACACCTTGCGGTCGGCCGCGACCAGCTCGACGTGCAGCTCAGCCAACGTTGGCTCCTCGGATCGTGGGACCGCCTGGTGAACGGGCGGTCCCGATAAGAATAACGGCCCCTGCGCGCCCGGCCGAAACCGGAGGGGTGGGATGGCCGGAACCCGGCCTGTGTACGGAGAGGGGCGGCCCCCGGTGCCCCAGGGCCCGCCCCTCTCCGTTCACGACCTGCGCCTGCTGCCGCTGCTTACTTCTTCAGCAGCTCGGCGGCGTTCTTCTCCAGGTCGTCGATACCGCCGCACATGAAGAAGGCCTGCTCGGGGACGTGGTCGTACTTGCCGTCCGCGATCGCGTTGAAGGCCTCGATGGTCTCCGACAGCGGCACGGTCGAACCCTCGACACCGGTGAACTGCTTGGCCACGTAGGTGTTCTGGGAGAGGAACCGCTCGATCCGGCGGGCACGCCACACGGTGAGCTTGTCCTCCTCGCCGAGCTCGTCGATGCCGAGGATGGCGATGATGTCCTGGAGGTCCTTGTACTTCTGCAGGATCCCCTTGATACGCACCGCGGTGTCGTAGTGGTCCTGCGCGATGTAGCGCGGGTCCAGGATCCGCGAGGTGGAGTCCAGCGGGTCCACCGCGGGGTAGATGCCCTTCTCCGAGATCGGACGGGAGAGCACCGTCGTCGCGTCGAGGTGGGCGAAGGTGGTGGCCGGGGCCGGGTCGGTCAGGTCGTCCGCGGGGACGTAGATCGCCTGCATGGAGGTGATCGAGTGACCGCGGGTCGAGGTGATGCGCTCCTGGAGGAGGCCCATCTCGTCGGCCAGGTTCGGCTGGTAGCCCACCGCGGAGGGCATACGGCCGAGCAGAGTCGACACCTCGGAACCGGCCTGGGTGAACCGGAAGATGTTGTCGATGAAGAGCAGCACGTCCTGCTGCTGCACGTCACGGAAGTACTCGGCCATGGTGAGCGCCGAGAGCGCGACCCGCAGACGGGTGCCCGGGGGCTCGTCCATCTGGCCGAAGACCAGGGCGGTCTTGTCCAGAACGCCCGAGTCCACCATCTCGTGGATGAGGTCGTTGCCCTCACGGGTGCGCTCGCCCACACCGGCGAACACCGACACACCGCCGAAGTTCTCGGCGACACGGTAGATCATCTCCTGGATGAGCACCGTCTTGCCGACGCCGGCGCCGCCGAACAGGCCGATCTTGCCGCCCTGGACGTACGGGGTGAGCAGGTCGATGACCTTGATGCCGGTCTCGAACATCTCGGTCTTGGACTCGAGCTGGTCGAAGTTGGGCGCCTTGCGGTGGATCGGCCAGCGCGTGGTGACCTTGGCGTTGAACTCCGCCGGGTCGGCGTTGAGCACGTCGCCGAGGGCGTTGAAGACCCGGCCCTTGGTGATGTCGCCGACCGGGACGGAGATCGCCGCACCGGTGTCGGAGACACCGGCGCCGCGGACCAGGCCGTCGGTGGGCTGCATGGAGATGGTGCGGACCATGCCGTCACCCAGGTGCTGGGCGACCTCCAGGGTCAGCGTCTTCTTGCCGGTGCCGTCGGGGTTGTCCACCTCGACGTGCAGGGCGTTGAACATGTCCGGCATCGCGTCGACGGGGAACTCCACGTCGACGACCGGGCCGATGACCCGCGCGACGCGGCCCGTCGCCGTGGCCGTCTCAACAGTGGCAGTCATAGTTGTCAGTCACTCCCCGCGCTAGCGTCGGCCAGGGCGTTCGCGCCACCGACGATCTCGCTGATTTCCTGGGTGATCTCGGCCTGACGGGCCGAGTTGGCAAGCCGCGTGAGCGACTTGATGAGCTCCTCCGCGTTGTCCGTCGCGGACTTCATCGCGCGCCGGCGGGCGGCGTGCTCCGAAGCTGCGGACTGGAGCAGCGCGTTGTAGATCCGGCTCTCGACGTACCGCGGCAGCAGCGCGTCCAGGACGCCCTCCGCCGACGGCTCGAAGTCGTACAGCGGGAAGATCTCCGCCTTGGCCGACTCCTCGCGCTCCTCCGCGACCTCGTCGAGGTGCAGCGGCAGCAGCCGGGCGTCCACCGCGTTCTGCGTCAGCATGGACACGAACTCGGTGGAGACGATGTGGAGCTCGTCCACGCCGCCGTCCGCCGTGTCGGTCACGAACGCCGTGATGAGGGTCGCTGCGACGTTCTTGGCGTCCGAGTACGTCGGCTTGTCCGAGAAGCCGGTCCACGACTCCGCCACCGGACGGTTGCGGAAGCTGTAGAAGCCGACGCCCTTGCGGCCGACGATGTACGTGACGACCTCCTTGCCCTCCGCCCGGAGCCGATCGCTCAGCTCGGTGGCGGCCTTGATGGCGTTGGAGGAGTAGCCGCCGGCCAGACCGCGGTCCGCGGTGACCAGGAGCACCGCGGCGCGGGTGGCGCTGGGGTTCTCCGTGGTCAGCGGGTGCTTGGCGTTGGACCGGGTGGCGACCGCGGTCACCGCTCGGGTGAGCTCGTTCCCGTACGGGGTGGAGGCGGCCACCGCGCGCTGCGCCTTGACGATGCGCGACGCGGAGATCATCTCCATCGCCTTGGTGATCTTCTTGGTCGCGGAGACGGAGCGGATCCGGCGCTTGTAGACCCGAAGCTGGGCTCCCATGGGTCGCTTACGTCCTTTCCGTCCGGCTTCAGGCCGACTCGCCGAGCAGCTTGCCCTCGGAGGTCTCGAAGCCCTGCTTGAAGGAAGCGATCGCGGCGGTCAGCGCGTCGATGGTGCCGTCCTCGAGCTTGCCGGTCTCGACGATGCCGGAGAGCAGCTGCTTGTGCTCCACCCGCAGGTTGTCGAGGAACTCGCGCTCGAAGCGGCGGATGTCGGCGACCGGGACGTCGTCCAGCTTGCCGGTGGTGCCGGCCCAGATGGAGACAACCTGCTCCTCGACCGGGAACGGTGCGTACTGGCCCTGCTTCAGCAGCTCGACCATGCGGGCACCGCGCTCCAGCTGCGCCTTGGAGGCCGCGTCCAGGTCGGAGCCGAAGGCGGCGAAGGCCTCCAGCTCGCGGTACTGGGCGAGGTCCAGGCGAAGGCGGCCGGCGACCGACTTCATGGCCTTGATCTGGGCGGAGCCACCGACTCGGGAGACCGAGATGCCGACGTTCACGGCCGGGCGGATGCCGGCGTTGAACAGGTCGGACTCCAGGAAGCACTGGCCGTCGGTGATGGAGATGACGTTGGTCGGGATGTACGCCGAGACGTCGTTGGCCTTGGTCTCGATGATCGGCAGACCGGTCATCGAGCCGGCACCCAGCTCGTCGGAGAGCTTGGCGCAGCGCTCCAGCAGGCGGGAGTGCAGGTAGAAGACGTCACCCGGGTAGGCCTCGCGGCCCGGCGGGCGGCGCAGCAGCAGGGAGACGGAGCGGTAGGCCTCGGCCTGCTTCGACAGGTCGTCGAAGATGATCAGGACGTGCTTGCCGTCGTACATCCACTCCTGGCCGATGGCGGAGCCGGTGTAGGGGGCCAGGTACTTGAAGCCCGCCGGGTCCGACGCCGGGGCGGCGACGATGGTGGTGTACTCCAGCGCGCCGGCCTCCTCCAGCGAACCGCGCACGGACGCGATGGTGGAGCCCTTCTGGCCGATGGCGACGTAGATGCAGCGGACCTGCTTCTTGGGGTCGCCAGAGCGCCAGTTGTCGCGCTGGTTGATGATGGTGTCGATCGCCACCGCGGTCTTGCCGGTCTGGCGGTCGCCGATGATCAGCTGACGCTGGCCGCGGCCGATCGGGGTCATCGCGTCGATGGCCTTGATGCCGGTCTGCAGGGGCTCGTGGACCGACTTGCGGACCATGACGCCGGGGGCCTGCAGCTCCAGGGCACGGCGGCCGGTGGTCTCGATCGCGCCGAGGCCGTCGATCGGGTTGCCCAGCGGGTCGACCACGCGGCCGAGGTAGCCGTCGCCGACCGGCACGGACAGGACCTCGCCGGTGCGGCGGACCGTCTGGCCCTCCTCGATGCCGCTGAAGTCACCGAGGACGACGACACCGATCTCGCGGTCCTCGAGGTTGAGCGCCAGGCCGAGGGTGCCGTCCTCGAACTTCAGCAGTTCGTTGGCCATGGCCGAGGGCAGGCCCTGGACCTTGGCGATGCCGTCCATCGCCTCGCTGACCGTGCCGACCTCTTCGCGCGAGGCGGCGTCCGGCTGGTACGACTGGACGAAGTTCGCCAGCGCGTCCCGGATCTCCTCCGGCCGGATCGTGAGCTCCGCCATCTGGGTTCCCTGCTCTCCTAGGTTGCGATCCTCGGCCCGCCCGTGGAGGGCCGCAAGTATTCGATCCTCGGCCGGTGATTGCTTCGGACCGGCCGTACGTATTCCCGACCGAGGGTCGGATGCTGCTTGAGACCTGGTGCGGCGATCAGCCTTCGAGGCCCTGCCGGGCGCCTTCCAGGCGGCTGGCCACGGTGCCGTCGATGATCTCGTCGCCGATCTGCACCTTCACACCGCCGAGGACCTCGGGGTCGATGTCGATGTTGAGGTGCACCTGGCGCCCGTAGAGCCTGCCCAGGACGCCGGCGAGCCGCTGACGCTGCCCGTCGGACAGTGGGACCGCGGTGGTCACCAGGGCCACCACCCGACCGCGCCGGGAGGCCGCGAGCTTGGAGTAGGACTCCAGTCCCTGCTCCAGGCTACGTCCGCGCGGGTTGGACACCAGGGTGACGACCAGCCGGACCGTGGCCGGGTTGGCACGGCCGCCGAGCAGCGACCGGACCAGCTCCGCCTTGGCGGCGGCGCCGGCCTTGGGCTCGGTCAGCGCGGCGCGCAGCTCCGGGGAGCCGGCGACGACACGGCCGAACCGGAAGAGCTCGTCCTCGACGTCGTCCAGCGCACCGGACTTGTCGGCCGCGATGATCTCGGCGTAGGCGGCCAGCTGCTCGGCGGCGTCCACCAGGTCGCGCGGGGCCGACCAGCGGGAGCGGACCAGGCCGGAGACCAGGTCCACCGTCTCGCCGGAGACCTGCCCGGTCAGCAGCGAGCCGACCAGTTCGGCCTTGTCCTGCCCGGAACGCGCCGGGTCGGTCAGGACCCGTCGCAGCGAGACCTCGCGGTCCAGCAGTGCGGTGACGGCCGAGAGCTCCTCGCCGAGCCGGACCGCGTCCACCGAGGTGGAGTCGGTCAGACTCTCGAGGTTCTCCCTCGCGGCAGCGAGGGCCTCGCGGCTGGCGCCGATCACTGGGACGCGCCTTCCGAGACGGAGGCCTTGGCCTCGAGCTCGTCAAGGAAGCGGTCGATGATCCCGCTCTGCCGGGCGGAGTCCTGGAGGGACTCGCCGACGATGCGGGAGGCCAGCTCGGTGGCGAGCGAGCCCACGTCGTGCCGGAGCACGGCGGTGGCCTGCTTGCGGTCGGCCTCGATCTGGGCGTGGCCGGCGGTGACGATGGCGTCCCGCTGGCGCTGGCCCTCCTCGCGCATCTCGGTGATCAGCGCGGCGCCCTGCTCACGGGCGTGCTCGGTGATCCGAGCGGCCTCGTGGCGCGCCTCGGCGAGCTCCGCGCGGTACTGCTCGAGGGTGCGCTGGGCCTCGGCCTGCGCCTCCTCGGCCCGCTCGAGGCCGCCCTCGATCGCGTCCCGGCGCTCTGCCAGCACCTTCTCGATGCTGGGGAGGAGCTTCTTGCCGAGCAGTCCGAAGACGATGAAGAAGCAGATCAGGCCGATGATGAGCTCCGGCCACGCGGGGAGCAGAGGGTTCTCCGCCTCCGCGGCTTCAGCCAGGAAGTTCATATCTGGACCTTTCGTCTGAAGGGAGGCTGGGCGGCCTGGACTACTTGGGGCCCTGGCCGAAGACGAACGGCATGACGATGCCGATCAGCGCCAGCGCCTCGGTGAGGGCGAAGCCGATGAACATGTTGGAGCGGATGAGACCGGCAGCCTCGGGCTGACGGGCCATCGCCTGGACACCGTTGCCGAAGATCAGACCGACGCCGATGCCGGGGCCGATGGCCGCGAGGCCGTAACCGATGGAGGCGACGGAGCCGTAGACGCCAACGGCGGCGAGCATGCTCATTTTCAACTGTCCTTTGCGGATAGTGAGCCGGTGGTGGTTGGCCACCGGACGACAGCGGGGAGGTGGAGAAGGTCTGTGGGTCTCAGTGCGCTTCTTCGAGCGCGCCCGAGATGTAGCTGCTGGCCAGCATCACGAAGATGTAGGCCTGCAGGAACTGGATCAGCAGCTCGAACGCGGTGAGGCCGATCGTCAGCACGAACGAGGCGCCGGAGTACAGCACGCTGATGCTGGGGGTCAGCAGGTACCAGGAGGCGATCGAGAACATCACGATCAGCAGGTGGCCCGCGAACATGTTGGCGAAGAGCCGGACCGCCAGCGTGAAGGGGCGGACGAAGATGTTCGAGAAGAACTCGATCGGCACCAGCAGGAACATCACCCAGCCGGGGACGCCCGAGGGCCAGCAGAGGTTCTTCAGACCGCCGACGAAGCCGTGCTTCTTGAAGGTCAGCGTCATGTAGGTGACCCACACGACCAGCGCGAGGCCGGCCGGGAAGGCGATCTTCGACGTCACCGGGAACTGGGCGAACGGGATGATCGACATCACGTTCATGATCCAGACGAAGAAGAACAGCGACACCATCAGGGGCACGTACTTCTGCCCCTTCTTGCCGATGCTGTCCAGCACGATCGCGCGCTTGACGAAGTCGTAGCCGATCTCGCCCACGAGCTGCATCTTGCCGGGGACCAGCCTGGGCTTGGCGAAGGCCGCCCAGAAGAAGCCGATGACCGCCAGCATCGCGATCACCGACAGCAGCATCGGCTTGTTGACGTCGACGCTGCCCACGGTGAAGAGCGGGTCGAACTGGAACGTGTGCAGGCCCGGAGCCGGGAAGCCGCAACCAGAGTTCAGGTGGCAGCCGGCCTCAGAGGCAAGTTGCGTGAGTGCACTACTCACCACGGACTCCTTCGTCGTGACGCATGGAAACGGCAACCTCGGTGTGTCGGCGTGACCTGCGGCCACGGGGCGGCACTGGGACTAGATGATGAAATCGCGGATCGGGCGACGGCCCGAAGTCGGACCCGGGGGGCGATCCGTCCGCTGAGCGGAGGGACCTGGCCGCATCCCGTGCCCGGTGTCGTCCCGGACGATAGCAGCCCGGTCGGCGGGCAAGAACACCGCCCCCCTCCCTCGGGAGAGGGACGTGGGATCTCATGACCGGCGTTCCGGCTCACGCTCTCTGGGGCGTTCGGAAGGGGCCTCGGGCACCACGTAGAGAAGCTTGGCCTTGAGCGCGCCGCGGACCTGGAAGGCGGTCCAGATGAGCGCGCAGCCGAGCAGGGTGAAGGCGAAGACCTTGCGGTCGAACAGCGTGGTCTCCTTGAAGACCGCCAGGACGATGCCCACCAGCAGGATCTGCGTGGTGTAGACCATCAGGCCGGCCGCCATGAAGATCTGCGGGTTGTTCCGCGTCAGGCGGTCCAGGGCGACCTGGCCGAAGCTGAAGAAGGCGAGCACCAGCAGCACTGCGAAGAGCGCGCCGATCAGCCCTTTGCTCCCCACAACGGCGGCAGCGATCGCAACAGCGATGACTCCGGCGACCGCAGTGGGGATTGCGGCGCCACGGAGGATCCGGGCGTCGGGGGACGGCATGTCGGCAACTCCGGCGGCATGTCTGACGAACAGGGGAACGGGCTCAGGTGAAGGCATGATCCGAAACCGGGGGGAAGGTGCCACTTAAGGCCGGAAGGCCTCTTCAGGTCTTTCGGCTGTCTCCCGGTACTCGTGAACGGTATCACAAACTATTTGATGCGAGCTTTACCATCTTGGTGTGCTACCTGTCACACCGGCGGCGCAAGGCTGCCGCCGAACGGGTGACGCCGTGCGGAGCAAAGCCGGTCACCCGTCCGAGCCGCCCCTGCCACTCGTTCGGTGCCCCGCGGCCGTGGCCCCGGAACCCATCCGGTGCAGCAGCTCCTCGTCCTCCGCGGAGAGCCGGGCGGCCCCCTCCGCGGAGCCCTCCGCATCGCGGTAGCGGGGCGGCACCAGCGGCTGGATCGCCTTGGGGGCCCGCGGCCGGAAGCGCGGCAGCAGCAGCACCACGATGCCCAGCAGGCAGAGGCCCGCACCGATCAGCACCACGACCCGGCCGGTGTCGGTGACCGAGAAGGCCACCGTGCTGAAGGCGAAGAGCGCGGCCCAGAAGTACATGATCAGTACGGCCCGGCTGTGCGAGTGGCCGATCTCCAGCAGCCGGTGGTGCAGATGCTGCTTGTCGGCGGCGAACGGCGACTTGCCCGCCCAGGTCCGGCGCACCACCGCCAGCAGCAGGTCGGCCAGCGGCAGCGCCACCACGGTCAGCGGCAGCAGCAGCGGGATGTAGATCGGCACCAGGGCGTGGACCGCCTCGCGCTGCGACCCGGTCTGCTCGGTGATCAGGTCGGGGTCCACCCGGCCCGTGATGGAGATGGACGCCACCGCCAGCATCAGGCCCAGCAGCATGGAGCCCGAGTCGCCCATGAAGATCCGGGCCGGGTGCAGGTTGTGCGGCAGGAAGCCCAGGCACATCCCGATCAGCACCGCGCTGAAGAGGGCCGCCGGGGAGGCGTCCTCCACTCCGTAGCCGAACAGCAGGCGGTAGGAGTACAGGAAGAAGGCCATCGCGGCGATGCAGACCATGCCGGCCGCCAGACCGTCCAGGCCGTCGATGAAGTTGACCGCGTTGACCATGATGACGACCAGCAGCACCGAGATCAGGGTGCCCTGCATCGGGGTCACCGAGACCGGGCCCACTCCGGGGACCGGGATGGAGATCACCGTCAGGCCCTGCCAGACCATCACGCCGGCGGAGACCATCTGGCCGCCCATCTTGACCAGCGCGTCCACGCCCCACTTGTCGTCCAGCACGCCCAGCACCCACATGATCCCGGCACCGGACAGCAGCGCCTTGACGTCGCTGCCGTTGTGGAAGACCGCCTTGAGGTGGGTGAGGTGGGCGGCCATCAGCAGACCGGCGCACAGACCGCCGAACATGGCGATGCCGCCGAGCCGCGGGGTGGGCTCCCGGTGCACGTCGCGGGCCCGCACCGGCGGCATCGCACCCGCCAGGATCGCGAACTTGCGCACCGGGGCGGTCAGCAGATAGGTGACCGCGGCGGTGGTGAACAGCGTCAGCAGGTACTCACGCACCGGGGCCCTCCAACCTCACGCCTCTCATCGCCTGCGGCGCCGCTGAGCGACACCACGGGCCACACCTTATTCAGATGGACGCCTTCCGCGCGCATTGCGGTTTTGTCGACAGTGCAATGTCACCACTTCGGTACCGAACGCAGCGCCAGTGCGCGGACCTCCGCGGCCAGCTCCGCGGTCCCCTCCGCGTCGCGCAGCGCCCGCCCCGTCAGCCGTGCCACCTCGCCCATCTCCGCGGTGCCCATCCCCTGAGTGGTGACGCACCCGGTCCCCAGCCGCACCCCCGACCCCTCGGCGGGCGGCGCCGTGTCGTACGGCAGGGCGCACTTGCCCAGCAGGATGGAGACCGCCGCACAGCGGCGCTCGGCCTCCCGCCCGCTGACGCCGAGCGCGGAGACGTCCGCGGTCACCAGATGGGTGTCGGTGCCCCCGGTGAGCGGACGCAGGCCCTGCTCGGCCAGGCCCCGGGCGAGCGCACGGGCGTTGTCGACGGCGGCCCGCACATACTGGGCGTACTCCGGAGCGGCCGCCTCCTGGAAGGCCACCGCCTTGGCCGCGACCTCGTGCATGGAGGGGCCGCCCTGGGTGAAGGGGAAGACCGCCCGGTCGAGGCGCTCCGCCAGTTCCGCGGTGCAGAGCAGCAGGCCGCCGCGCGGACCGCGGAGCATCTTGTGGGTGGCGCCCACCACCACGTCGGCGTGCGGCACCGGAGAGGGCAGCGCCCCGCCGGCCACCAGGCCGAGGATCTGCGCCGCGTCGGCGATCAGATAGGCCCCCACCTCGTCGGCGACCTCCCTGAACCCCGCCCAGTCGATTCCCCGCGGATAGGAGATGCCGCCCGCCACGATGGCCTTGGGGCGCTCCCGCCGAGCCAGGTCGCGCACCTGGTCCAGATCGATCAGGCCGTCCTCGCGGCGCACCCCGTAGCCGGTGAACTGGAACCAGCGGCCGGAGAAGTTCGCCCGGGAGCCGGCGGTGAGATGGCCGCCGTGCTGGAGCGACATCGCCAGCACCCGGTCGCCGGGGCAGAGCAGCGCGGCGTAGGCGGCGAGCATCGCGGTGGTGCCGGTGTACGGCTGCACATTGGCGTGGTCGGCTCCGAAGAGCTCCCTGGCGCGCCCGACGGCGAGCAGCTCGGCGGCGTCAGCCGCGACGCAGCCGGTGTGGTGGCGGCGCCCGGGGTAGCCCTCGGCGTACTTGTCCGCCAGCGGCCCCGAGAGGGCCGCCAGGACGGCCGGAGAGGCGGTGTTCTCCCCCGCCAGCATCTGGAGGGAGTCCCGGCGCCTGGCGGCCTCCGCCGCGAGCACGTCGGCGATCTGCGGATCGGTGCGGCGCAGGGCGTCCGGTGCCTGCCAGACGGGCGTGCGGTCGGAGGTGGCGGACGGGGGCTCGGTGACCGTCATGGCGGGGCTCCGGGGAGTGCGGGATGGCTCCTGTCCAGCGTAGGACGGGCGTCCCCGCGTCGCTCCCGCGCGGCGACGGCCCGTGGCGGAGCCACGAAAAGGTGACGGCGGCCGGGGCCGGGGCCTCCGCGACGGACGGCGTCATCCGGCCGGGCACCGCCGGGCGCTGCCGGTCCGGCCGCGGCCGGTGCGCCGGGGCCTGCGGGACGGGCCCCGGGGGCAGGGCTGGTCAGGCCAGCCGGGAGCCGGTCAGCGCGGTGACGACCGGGTCCAGGGCGTGGTAGATCTCCTCGCCGCAGTTGCGGAACATGCTGATGGGTGCGCCGTACGGGTCGTCGACCTCGTCCGCCTCCGGGGGCGAGGCCAGCAGCCAGCCCCGCAGCGCCGCCGCCGCACGGACCAGGGCACGGGCCCGGTCGGCCACCGAGGCCCCCTGCAGCGGGTCGGGGAGGGTCGCCGGGTCTATCGTCCGCACCAGCCGGGTGAACTCCTTGAGCGTGAAGGTCCGCAGCCCCGCCGCATGGCCCATGGAGATGACCTGGGCACGGTGGTCCAGGGTGGCGGTGAGCACCAGGTCGGCGTCGATGACGTGCTCGTCCAGCAGCTCACGGCCGGCGAAGCCGCCCGGGTCGGCGCCGTACTCACCGAGCACGGTGGCCGCGTGCGCCTCCATCGGGGCACCCTCGTGGCCCCACGTCCCGGCGCTCTCCACCAGGATCTGCGCCGCGGCGCGGTCGCCCAGCCGCGCGGCGAGCTCATGCCTGGTGAGCCGTTCGGCGATCGGCGACCGGCAGATGTTGCCGGTGCAGACGAAGAGGATCCGGAAGCGGTCGTGCGAGACGGGGCCCGGGGCCGCCAGGGTGCCGGATATCCGGTGGGGGACGGAGTGGCCGCGGGACTGGCCGGGAAGGGTGAGCCGACCCGGCGCCCGGGTGTCGGCGGCCGTCAACTGCCGGCCTCCAGGTCGGGTACGACCTCCCGGAGCTGCGCCTCGCTGACCGCGCCGGCCCGCAGCAGCACCGGGACCTTGCCGGTGACGTCCACGATGGAGGACGGCACCGCGTGGTCGGCGCGGCCGCCGTCCAG
This sequence comes from Peterkaempfera griseoplana, assembly GCF_001418575.1. GTDB lineage: Bacteria > Actinomycetota > Actinomycetes > Streptomycetales > Streptomycetaceae > Peterkaempfera > Peterkaempfera griseoplana. The sequence goes on along the minus strand of NZ_LIQR01000323.1, from coordinate 2,328 downwards.
GTAGACCGAGACCGAGTCGCCCAACTGGGCCTCCGCCTCGTCGCAGGTCGCCGGGGACGGGCCGCCCGTGAGGTTGGCGCTGGAGACGGCCATGGGGCCGGTGGTGTTCAGCAGCTCGATGGCGACGGGGTGCAGCGGCATCCGCACCGCGACGGTGCCCCGGGTGTCGCCGAGGTCCCAGCGCAGCGACGGCTGGTGCCGTGCGACCAGCGTCAGACCGCCCGGCCAGAAGGCGTCCACCAGCTCCCAGGCGGCCTCGGAGAAGTCGGTGACCAGGCCGTGCAGGGTGGTCGGGGAGCCCACCAGCACCGGCGAGGGCATCGCGCGGCCGCGGCCCTTGGCGGCCAGCAGCTCACGGACCGCGTCCGGGGAGAAGGCGTCGGCGCCCAGGCCGTACACCGTGTCGGTGGGGACCACCACCAGCTCGCCGCGGCGGACCGCGGAGGCGGCCTCCCGCAGGCCGGTCGCTCGGTCGCTCGGGTCGGCGCAGTCGTAGCGACGGCTCATCGGTGCAGGCCCCTTCTGTGCTGGCTGGTGATGACGGTGCGCGGGCCGCCGGTCACGGCACGGCCCGGCGGGCGGTTGCGAAACGCGGACGGTTGTTGAGGTCCCGGTGGTCGGCGGCGTCGGTCCAGCCGTTGTCCTCGTTGAAGATCCACGGGACCTGGCCGCCCTGGGTGTCGGCGTGCTCCACCACCACGACGCCGCCGGGACGCAGCAGCCGGGCGGCGACCCGCTCGATCCCGCGGATGGCGGTGAGGCCGTCCTCGCCGGAGAAGAGGGCCAGCTGCGGGTCGTGGTCGCGGGCTTCGGGCGCCACGTACTCCCACTCGGTGAGCGGGATGTACGGGGGGTTGCTGATCACCAGGTCGAAGCGGCCGTTCCAGGAGTGGTCGCCCTCGAAGGCACGGGTGGCGTCGCCCGCGTGCAGGGTGATCCTGGCCCGGTCGGGGCTGGCGTCGATGTTGCGGCGGGTCCACACCAGCGCGTCCTCGTCCAGCTCGAAGGCGTGGACCGTGGAGCGCGGCACCTCCTGGGCGATGGCCAGGGCGATGGCGCCGGAGCCGGTGCACAGGTCGACCACCAGCGGCTCGGCCACGTCCATGCCGCGGACGGCCTCTATCGCCCAGTCCACCACCGACTCGGTCTCCGGCCGCGGGACGAAGACGCCCGGACCGACCTGGAGCTCCAGATAGCGGAAGAAGGCCCGCCCGGTGATGTGCTGCAGCGGCTCCCGGGCCTCGCGGCGGGCCACCGCCTCCCAGTAGCGGGCGTCGAAGTCCGCGTCGGGGACGGTGTGCAGCTGGCCGCGCTTGACGCCGTGGATGTGCGCGGCGAGCTCCTCGGCGTCGAACCGCGGCGACGGCACGCCGGCCGCGGCCAACCGCTGGGTGGCCTGGGCCACCTCGGCGAGCAGCAGGTTCATCCGGCCCCCTTCCAGGTGTACGGGGTGTACGGGCGGCTTCCGGGCCCCCGAGCGGCGGTGGTGGTTCAGCTCTCCTGGGCCGCGGCGAGCTTGGCCGCCGCGTCCGCGTCCACGCAGGACTGGATGACGGCGTCCAGGTCTCCGTCGAGCACCTGGTCCAAGTTGTACGCCTTGAAGCCCACCCGGTGGTCGGAGATGCGATTCTCCGGGAAGTTGTACGTGCGGATCCGCTCGGAGCGGTCCACCGTGCGGACCTGGCTGCGGCGGGCGTCGGACGCCTCCCGCTCGGCCTCCTCCTGGGCGGCGGCCAGCAGCCGGGACCGCAGGATGCGCATGGCCTGCTCCTTGTTCTGGAGCTGGCTCTTCTCGTTCTGGCAGGACACCACGATGCCGGACGGCAGATGGGTGATCCGCACCGCGGAGTCGGTGGTGTTCACCGACTGGCCGCCCGGGCCGGAGGAGCGGTACACGTCGATCCGCAGGTCGTTGGGGCCGATCTCGACCTCGACCTCCTCGGCCTCCGGGGTCACCAGCACACCGGCGGCGGAGGTGTGGATCCGGCCCTGGGACTCGGTGGCCGGGACGCGCTGCACCCGGTGCACCCCGCCCTCGTACTTCAGCCGGGCCCAGACGCCCTGGCCGGGCTCGGCGCCTCCCCTGGCCTTCACCGCGACCTGGACGTCCTTGTAGCCGCCCAAATCGGAGGCGTTGGCGTCCAGGATCTCGGTCTTCCAGCCGACCCGCTCGGCGTACCGCAGGTACATCCGCAGCAGGTCGCCGGCGAACAGGGCCGACTCCTCGCCGCCCTCGCCCGCCTTGACCTCGAGGATCACGTCCTTGTCGTCACTGGGGTCGCGGGGGACCAGCAGCAGCCGGAGCCGCTCGGTGAGGTCCTCGCGCTG
>NZ_LIQR01000322.1 GCF_001418575.1 Peterkaempfera griseoplana | reverse complement strand
CCCGTGGAGCCCCGGCGTCCCCCGCGGCCCCCTCCCGGCCGGCGGCGTCCGTCACGCTCCGGGTGCCGGTGCCGCCTGGGCCCCGCCGTCCCGGTGCGCACCACTCTCCCGTCCGCGGCGGCCCGGGGGATATCCGTTCGGGTACTCAAAGCGTCGGCCGAGTACGTCTGAGTACCGGTACTCAGATCTCCCGAACCGCCCACGGCGTGGAACCGCGCCGCAACCCTGGCGCGTCTCCCGCTCGCCTACGCTGTGCAGGCGGCACCGCGGGCGGTGCCACGACGGGGAGCAGGAGGCGGATGTGTCGGTCATCCCGATGATCTTCACCAGCGGATGGGCGAGCGGGATCAACGCCTATGCGGTGGTGCTGCTGCTCGGGCTCTTCGGCCGCTTCGGCGGGGCCGACTCGGTGCCGCCCGCCCTGGAGCGCACCGATGTGCTGGTCGCCGCCGGGCTGCTCTTCCTCTGCGAGGCGGTGGCCGACAAGATCCCGCTGGTGGACACCGCCTGGGACGCCGTCCACACCGTGATCCGCCCGGTGGCCGGAGCCACCGTCGGGGCCCTGCTCGCCGGGCACGCCCACGGCTCGCTGGGCGCCATCGCGGCCGGCGCGATGGGCGGCGGCAGCGCCCTGGTCAGCCATCTCACCAAGGCCTCCCTGCGGATGGCGGTCAACACCTCCCCGGAGCCCTTCAGCAACATCGTGATCAGCCTGCTGGAGGACCTGTCCGTCGCCGGGATCGTCACCCTGGCGATCTTCCACCCGGTGGCCGCCGCCTCGGTCGCCGGTGTGCTGATGCTGCTGGGCGTACTGCTGGTCCTCTTCGCCGTCTCCCGGATCCGCCGCTTCCTGCGGCGCCGCCGTGAGCGCCGCGCCCAGCGGGCCGGTGCCGCCCACCCGGCGGTCCTCTGAGCGGCGCCGTTAGGATCCCGACCATGGCAAGGATCGTGGTCGTCGGTGCGGGCATCAGCGGGCTGGCGGTGGCGTCGCGGCTGGCCACGGTGGGACACCGGGTGCTGGTGTGCGAGGCTTCCGGGACCCACGGCGGCATGCTGGGCCGGTACCGCCGGGACGGCTTCGCCTTCGACACCGGGCCGACGCTGCTCACCCTGCCGGCCGTCTACCGCGATCTGGCCCTGAAGACCGGCAAGGAGCGGCTGGAGGACCTGGTCGAGCTCTCCCCGGTCGACCCGGAGAGCCGCCATCTGCTGCCGGACGGCACCGAGCTGGCCCTGCCCAACGCCTCCCGGGCCGGGGTGGTGCGCGCCCTGGACGGCGCCTTCGGCCCCGGCGCGGGCGAACGGTGGGGAGCGGTGCTGGACCGGGCCCGGCAGGTCTGGGAGGCCACCCGCCGCCCCCTGCTGGAGGAGCCCCTCACCGGCTCCACCGCCGCCCTGCACACCGATCCCTACCCGGCCGCACCGCGCCGCGGCCTGGCCCGGCTGGCCCGCGGCGGACCGCGGACCCTCGCCGAGGTGGCCCGCCGTGAACTGGCCGGGCAGCCGGGGCCCACCGCGCTGCTCTGCGAGTACGCGCTCCGCTTCGGATTCGACCCGCGCACCGCCCCGGCGAGCCTGACCGTGGTGCCGTACATGGAGCAGACCTTCGGCGTCTGGTACGTGACCGGCGGGATGCGGGCGCTGGCCGACGCCGTGTACGCGCGCTGCGAGCAGCGGCGGGTGGAGTTCCTGTTCCACGCCACGGTCTCCGAGGTGGTGGTGAAGGACGGCCGCGCGGCCGGGGTGGAGCTTTCCGACGGCAGCCGGATCGAGGCCGACCTGGTGGTCTCCACCGCCGACGTACGGGCCCTCTACGGGCAGCGCCTGGTGGAGTGGGACGGGCAGGACGAGTGGCCGGCGCTGCCGCCGGCGCGTCCCGGACGCCTCACGGTGCTGCTGGCGCTGCGCGGCGCCCGCCCGGACGGCACCGTGCACCGCACCGTGATCCACGCGGCCGACCCGGGGGACGAGCTGGCGGCGCTCTTCCCCGCCGGCGGGGGCCCCGGCCGGCTCTGCGAGCGGCCCACGGTGCAGGTGCTGCGCCCGGACGACCCCTCACTGCGGCCGGACGACGGCCATGAGACGGTCACCCTGACGGTGACCGTGCCGCGCCACGGGGAGGTCGACTGGGACGCCCCCGGTGTCGCCGATACGTACGCCGACCATGTCGTTGCCCAGGCGGAGGCGGCCGTTCCCGGGCTGCGGGAGCGGCTGCTGTGGCGGCAGGTGCGCACGCCCGCCGACACCGAGCGGGAGACCTGCGCCCCCGGCGGCTCCGTCCCCGGTCCGGCGCTGGCCGGCGCCGGAGGCGCCTGGCTGGCCGCCGCCAACCGATCGCCGCTGCCCGGCCTCCATCTGGCCGGAGGGTCCGCCCACCCCGGCGGCGGGCTGCCGCGTGCGGGGATGTCCGCCGCCGTCACCGCCGCCCTGATCGGCACCCCCTGATCGGCACCCCCTGATCGGCACCCCTTGACCGGCAGATCCCGCTCGGCCCTCTGAGCAGGCCCGCCGCGCCCCCGGGCACCCGCGCCCCGCGGGCCTCAGGCGGAGGGCTGCCAGGTGTCGGGGTGCTGCTGCTGGTGCTGCTGCTGGGCCGCGTAGTCCCCGTAGGCCTGGTGCTGCTGCTGCGACCAGTCGGTGTAGCCGGTCTGCTGCTGGGCCGGGTCCCAGTTCTGGGTGTACTGGGTCTGGTCCCAGCCGCCCTGGTAGGCCGCGGCGTAGGGGTCCTGCTGCTGGTAGCCCCCGTAGCCGGAGGCGTCCTGGTAGCCCTGGTAGGCGGCGGCGCCGTACTGGGTCTGGTCCCAGCCGCCCTGGTAGGCCGCGGCGTAGGGGTCCTGCTGCTGGTAGCCCCCGTAGCCGGAGGCGTCGTGGTAGCCCTGCTGGGTGGCGGTGGCGCCGGTGTAGACCCCGTAGCCGTCGGAGTCGTCCTCGTGCAGCGGCTGCATCTCGTAGACCTGCTGCGGGTCGGCGGCCGGCGGAGGCGTGTGCGGGCCGTCGGCCGGCTCGTCCGCGTAGGCCTCCTCCCAGCCCTCGACCGGGCCCACCTCGCCGACCGGCTCCGGCAGTTCCTCGTCCGGCTCGCCCTCGCCGCCCAGCAGCGGGACGCGGGCCAGCGGTCCGGGGAGGGAGCCGTCGGGGCGCCGCAGCGACCAGCCGGCGTCGTAGCCGCGCTTCACCGAGAGGGTGACGAAGGTCTGGCCGACCGCGAAGGCGGCCGCTCCCAGTCCGATGACCGCGACCGACCCCAGCTGCATCCCGGCGACCACGCCGAGGAACCCGGCCAGCGCCAGGGCCCGCCAGACCAGCGGCGCCTTGTTCTGCAGCAACAGTTCGGCGACCAGCCAGAGCGCCACGACCACGAATGCGGCGTACAGCAGCATGTACCCGACGCCCACTCAAACCTCCAGTCGCCGGCCCGGCACCGCACCGCCCGGCCAATCCGCGCCGTGCGCGTGTGTCGGGCGAGCGTACCGCGCCGCCGCACCCGGATGGCCGCAGCCGACCGGAGTCTTTGCGGCGGGATCGTCAGACCCGCTCGTGCAGGCCCAGGTTCTGGTAGATCTCCAGCGTGGCCGTGGAGTGGTTGAGCGTGATGAAGTGCAGCCCTGGCGCGTCCTCGGCCAGCAGGCGCTCCGCCATCCCGGTGGCGTACTCCACACCGACCTCGCGGACCGCCGCCGGGTCGTCGGCGACCGCCTTCACCCGCTCGGCGAGCGCCGCCGGGAAGGCCGCGTTGCTGAGCTTGGCGAAGAAGTCGATCTGCTTGACGTTGGTCACCGGCATGATCTCCGGGATGATCGGCACGTCGCAGCCGGCCGCGGCGACCCGGTCGCGCAGCCGCAGATAGTCCTCCACATGGAAGAACATCTGGGTGATGGCGTAGTCGGCCCCGGCACGGACCTTGGACACGAAGTGCCGGATGTCCTCCTCCCAGGTCTCCGACCTGGGGTGCATCTCGGGGAAGGCCGCGACGCCGACGCAGAAGTCACCGATCCCCTTGATCAGCTCCACCAGCTCGGCGGCATAGCTGACGCCCTCCGGGTGCCGCACCCACTCGCCCATGGGGTCGCCGGGCGGGTCGCCCCGCACCGCGAGGACGTTGCGGACGCCCTCGTCGGCGTAGTGGCCGATGATGTTGCGCAGCTCGGCGACCGAGTGGCCGACCGCGGTGAGGTGCGCGACCGGGGTGAGGGTGGTCTCGGCCGCGATCCGGCCCACCATGTCGACGGTGCGGTCGCGGGACTTGCCGCCGGCTCCGTAGGTCATGCAGACGAAGTTGGGGGCCAGCGGCTCCAGCCGCCGTATGGCGTCCCAGAGCCTGCGCTCGGCCTGTTCGGAGCGGGGCGGCATGAACTCGAAGGAGAAGGAGCGGTGCCCCGCCGCCAGCAGGTCGCGAACGGTGGCCGCGCGGTCCGTTCTGGTGGAGGGGATGCCCAGTGCCATACGTGCAGGTTATCCGCGATCCGGACACCTGGGGCAGGTCACGTCCACGTCGTGAGACATCGCAGCCGAAGGGCGCCCGCACGGCTCGCCGCCCTGTCCGGTTAGGCTGGCGTTCCACCCATTCGCACCGGAGCCGCACCGTGACCCTGCCCGCCGCCGTCGACACCGCCAACCCCGTGGACCGGGAGGGGCTGCGGCTGCGCGTCAACCGGGCGCTGGAGGAGTTCCTGCGCCGGCAGGAGGGGCTGCTGGCGACCATCTCCCCGCAGCTGTCGGAGGCCTCCACGGCGCTGCGCGACTTCCTGCTGGACGGCGGCAAGCGGCTGCGCCCGGCGTTCTGCTACTGGGGCTGGCGCGGCGCCGGCGGCGGGGCGGGCGCGGACGGGATCGTCGCCGCGGCCGCCGCCCTGGAGTTGCTGCAGGCCAGCGCGCTGGTGCACGACGACCTGATGGACCGCAGCGACACCCGCCGCGGGGTGCCCTCGGTGCACCGCCGCTTCGAGATGCTGCACCGGGCCGGCGGCTGGCGCGGCGACCGGGCCCAGTACGGGACGTCGGCGGCGGTGCTGCTGGGCGACATGCTGCTCTGCTGGTGCGACGAGCTGTTCCTGCGCTGCGGTCTGGACCCGGCGGCGGTACTGGCCGCCAAGCCGCTCTTCGACCTGATGCGGACCGAGGTGATGGCCGGGCAGTACCTGGACGTCCTGGAGCCGGTGGCGGGCGACTCCCTGGGCGAGGGCGCCGCGGAGCGGGCGCTGGACGTGGTCCGCTACAAGTCCGCCAAGTACACGGTGGAGCGTCCGCTGCAGGTGGGCGCGGTGCTGGCGGGCGCCGGACCGGCCCTGGTGGACGCCTACGGGGCCTTCGGCCTGCCGCTGGGCGAGGCCTTCCAGCTGCGGGACGACCAGCTGGGGGTCTTCGGCGACCCCGCGGTGACCGGCAAACCGGCCGGCGACGACCTGCGGGAGGGCAAGCGGACCCTGCTGGTGGCGCTGGCCATGGAGTCCTGCTCCCCCGCCGACGCCCGGCTGCTGGACGAGCGGCTGGGCGCGCCCGACCTGGCGCCCGCGGAGGTGGAGCGGCTGCGCGGGATCATCGCCCGCAGCGGCGCCCCGGAGCGGGTGGAGCAGCGGATCGACGCCCTGCTGACGGAGGCGCTCGCGGCGCTGGAGGCCGTCCCGCTGGCCGAGGGGCCGGCGCGGGACGCGCTGCGGGCACTGGCCTCGGCCGCCACCGTGCGGCGGTACTGAACGACCGGTACGAAGCGACCGGTACGGACGGGGACGTACCGCCGCACGGTGTGCGGCGTCAGAGCTCGCGCAGCCGGCGGGCCAGGTCCGCGGCGGCGGCGCCGGGGTCGTCCGCCGCGGTGATCGCCCGGACCACCACGACCCGCCGGGCGCCCGCCTCCAGCACCTGGTCGAGGTTGCCGGCGTCGATGCCGCCGATCGCGAACCAGGGCCGGGCGGGCTGCAGCTTCGCCGCGTACTCCACCAGGCCCAGCCCCGGGGCGTGGCGGCCTGGCTTGGTGGGGGTGGGCCACACCGGGCCGGTGCAGAAGTAGTCCACGCCGGGCTCCGCCACGGCCGCGTCCACCTCCGCCTCGGCATGGGTGGACCGTCCGATGACCATGCCGTCGCCTACGACGGCCCGTGCGTACCGCACCGGCAGGTCGCCCTGGCCGAGGTGGAGGACGTCGGGGCGGGCGGCGTGCGCCACGTCGGCGCGGTCGTTCACCGAGAGCATCCTGCCGTGGCGGCGGCAGGCGTCGGCGAAGACCTGGAGGATCTCCAGCTCCTCCGCAGCCTCCAGCGCCTTGTCGCGCAGCTGGACGATGTCCACGCCGCCCGCCAGCACGGCGTCCAGGAACTCGGGGAGGTCGCCCTGCGTCCGGCGGGCGTCGGTGCACAGGTAGAGGCGGGCGTCGGCGAGCCGCGCCCGTACGGGGTCCGTCACCGCGTCAGACCGCCATCGCCTGGGCGCGGCGCTTGACCTCGGTGCCGCGGTTCTCCCGCAGCGCCTGGACGGGGGTGCCGGGCAGGGTGGGGTCCTCGGTGAAGAGCCACTCCAGGGCCTCCTCGTCGCTGAACCCGCTGTCCCTGAGCACGGTCAGGGTCCCGATCAGACCTTTGACCGGCTTCTCCTCCCCGATGAAGGCGGCGGGGACCTGGAGGGCGTTGTTCTCCCCGCGGCGGACCGCGATCAGGTCGCCCTCCTTGACCATCTGGCGGACCCGGGTGACCTCCACACCCCACTGCTCGGAGATGTCGGGCAGGTACAGCCAGGCCGGGACCAGGGCTTCAATCTTGGGATCGATCTCGCTCACGCATCCAGACTGCCATCAGCCGGGCCCCGATGGGTAACCGCCGCCGCCGTTCCAGTGTCGCGGCCGCCCCGCACGGCCCTGCGGCCGGGGTCCGCGGCCGGTCCGTTCAGCGGGCCGCGGACCTGAGCGGGCCGCGGACTTCAGCGGGCCGCCGACTTCAGGGGAACGGCGGGATCGGCCGCCGCGGCCGCGTCCAGCGGGACGGCGCGCTCGATCAGCCGGCGGCCCTGGGCGAGGTCGCGCGGGCGGTCCACGGCCAGCAGGGCGACCGGGACCTCGCCGCGCAGCCACAGCACCGTCCAGCCCGCGTCCTCCGGGGCGCCGCGCCACAGCAGCCGGTCGGCGGCGAGGTGGTGGCCCGCGTACTGGACCATGCGGCCGAACTGCTCGGACCAGAAGTACGGCACCGGGTCGTACGGCGCCGCGTCCCCGCCGAGCAGGTCCGCGGCGACGGTGCGGGCACCGTGCAGGGCGTTGTCCCAGTGCTGGACGGTGAGCCGGGCGCCGAAGCGCCCGGAGGGGAAGGAGGCGCAGTCGCCGACCGCGTGGACACCGGGCAGGGTGGTGCGCAGCCTGTCGTCGGCGAGCACCGCGCCGTGGTCCTCCAGGGTCACCCCGGAGTCGCCGAGCCACCCGGTGGCGGGCCGGGCCCCGACGCCGACGACCACCGTGTCGGCGTCCAGCCGGGTGCCGTCGGCGAGGTGGACGGCGGTGGGTTCGACCTCGGCGACGGCGGCGCCGGTGCGCAGCTCCACCCCGGCGGCGGCGTACCAGTCCCGGGTGAGGCGGCCGAGTTCGGCGGGCAGGGCGCCGGGCAGCGGTTCGGGGCCGGCCTCCACCACGGTGGCCGTGCAGCCGAGCGCCCGGGCGGCGGTGGCGGTCTCCGCGCCGATCCAGCCGGCGCCGACGATCACCACCCGGGCGCCGGGACGCAGTGCGGCGCGCAGAGCCAGGGCGTCGTCCACGGTCCGCAGCAGATGCACCCCCGGGACGCCCAGCGCGCCGGGCAGCGGCACGGCCGAGGCTCCGGTGGCGGCGACCAGGCGGTCGTAGCGCACCGGCCCGGCGTCGGTGATCACGGTCTGCTCGGCGCCCTCCAGCCGCAGGGCGCGCCGGCCGGTGAGCAACTCCACGCCGAGTGCCGCCCAGTCGAGGTCGAAGGCCGTGCTGTCGGCCTTGCCCAGCAGGACGTCCTTGGAGAGCGGCGGCCGGTCGTACGGCGGGTGCGGCTCGTCGCCGAGCAGCGTCAGCCCGCCCGTCCAGCCGTGCTCCCGCAGGGCGGCGGCGGTCTGCGCGCCGGCCACCCCCGCGCCCACGATCACGATCCGCCCGTCGCTGCTCAGTTCTGCCACCGGCTCAATCTAACGGCTCAGTGGGGGCCGTCCGGCGGATGCGGGGGGTCGTCGCAGCGGTTCCACTCGGATCATGGACAACTACTCTCCGACCCAGCTGGCCGTGGACGGGAACTACCCCCTGCTGGGGCTCTTCCTGACGATGCTGTGGCTCTTCGTCTGGGTGCTCTGGTTCTTCCTGCTGTTCCGGGTGATCACGGACCTCTTCCGGGACGACTCGCTCAGCGGCTGGGCAAAGGCGGCCTGGATGATCGCGGTGATCGTGCTGCCGTACCTGGGGGTGCTGGTCTACCTGATCGTCCGCGGCAGGGGCATGAGCAGCCGGGAGCAGCACGCGGCGAGGGAGCAGCAGAAGGCCGTGGACTCGTACATCAGGGAGACGGCGGCGGCCCCGAGCAGCGCCGACCAGCTGCACAAGCTGTCCGAGCTCAAAGCCCGCGGCGACCTGTCCGCGGAGGAGTACGAGCGGGCCAAGGCGAAGATCCTCGCCTGAGCCGGCGGCCGCACCCGGGGACCGGCCCTGGGGGCGGCCGCCGGGCGGAGATAGGCTGTGGGCGTACACACGGGAGCCTGGCGCACCGGGCTGAGAGGGAGGCTGCGGCGGCCTCCGACCGTCCGAACCTGATCCGGGTCATGCCGGCGAAGGGAGAGTCGCAGCCTTGCTACGCACCCATACCGACGTCCTGGTCGTCGGCGGCGGCATCATCGGGCTGGCCGTCGCCTGGCGTACGGCGCAGCGCGGGCTCGGCGTCGCCGTGCTGGACCCGGACCCGGGGCACGGGGCCGCCCAGGTGGCTGCCGGGATGCTCGCCCCGGTGACCGAGCTGCAGTACGGCGAGGAGCCGCTGCTGCGTCTGGGCATGGCCTCCAACGCCCGTTACGCGGACTTCGCCGCGGAGCTGGAGCAGGCCTCCGGCCTGCCCACCGGCTACCGGGCCTGCGGCACCCTCGCGGTGGCGCTGGACGCGGACGACCGGGCGGAGCTTCAGGACCTCTACGCCTTCCACCAGCGGCTGGGCCTCACCTCGCGCTGGCTCACCGGCCGCGAGACCCGCCGGCTGGAGCCCATGCTGGCTCCCTCGGTACGCGGCGCCCTGCTGGTGGAGGACGACCACCAGGTCGACGGCCGCAGGGTCGGCGCGGCCCTGCTGGAGGCGTGCCGGCGGGCCGGGGTGGATCTGGTGGCGGCCCGCGCCGAGCGGCTCACGGTGGAGCACGGCCGGGCGACCGGGGCGGTCGCCGAGGGCGGCCGGGAGCTGGCCGCGGACCAGGTGGTGGTGGCGGCCGGCAGCCGCAGCCATCTGCTGCCGGGGCTGCCCGAGGGGGTGCTGCCGCCGGTGCGGCCGGTGAAGGGCCAGGTGCTGCGACTGCGCATACCCCCCGTCTACGCCCCGTTCCTCTCCCGCAACGTCCGGGCGGTGGTCCGTGGCTGCCACATCTACCTGGTGCCGCGCGAGGACGGCGAGCTGGTGGTGGGGGCCACCATGGAGGAGCTCGGCCATGACACCACGGTGACCGCGGGCGGCGTCTACGAGCTGCTGCGCGACGCCCATGAGCTGATCCCCGGCATCACCGAGCTGCCGCTGGTGGAGACCTCCGCCGGCCTGCGTCCGGGCTCACCGGACAACGCCCCGCTGCTGGGGCCCACCGCGCTGGACGGCCTGGTCGCCGCCACCGGCCACTTCCGCAACGGGGTGCTGCTGGCCCCCGTCACCGGCGACCTGGTCGCCGAGTACCTGGCGGCCGGTCGGCTGCCGGAGCTCGGCGTCCCCTTCCTGCCCACCCGTTTCACCCGCACCGCCGCTCAGGAGGCACTGCGATGACCACCGCACACCACCCCGCGCAGATCGCCCTCTCCGTGAACGGCGAGCCCCGCAGCGTCCCCGGCGGAGCGACCCTGGCCGACGTGGTGGCCCAGTTGAGCAGCGCCCCCGCCGGGGTCGCGGCGGCCGTCAACGAGGCGGTGGTGCCGCGCAGCGCATGGGGGGAGACCGCGCTCGCGGCGGACGACCGGATCGAGATCCTCACCGCGGTCCAGGGAGGCTGAACCATGGCCGACGACATCCTCACCATCGCCGGTACGCCCTTCGGCTCCCGGCTGATCATGGGCACCGGCGGCGCCCCCAGCCTGGAGGTGCTGGAGCAGGCGCTGAAGCTCTCCGGCACCGAGCTGACCACGGTGGCGATGCGCCGGGTCGACCCCACCGTGAAGGGCTCCGTGCTGGAGGTGCTGGCCCGCAACTCCATCCGGGTGCTGCCCAACACCGCGGGCTGCTTCACCGCGGGCGAGGCGGTGCTCACGGCGCGGCTGGCGCGGGAGGCGCTGGGCACCGACTGGGTGAAGCTGGAGGTGGTCGCGGATGAGCGCACCCTGCTGCCGGACCCGGTGGAGCTGCTGGACGCCGCCGAGATCCTGGTCGACGACGGCTTCACCGTGCTGCCGTACACCAATGACGACCCGGTGCTGGCCCGGAAGCTGGAGGACGTCGGCTGCGCCGCGGTGATGCCGCTGGGTTCGCCGATCGGCTCCGGGCTGGGCATCCGCAATCCGCACAACTTCCAGCTGATCGTGGAGAACGCCGGGGTGCCGGTGATCCTGGACGCGGGCGCGGGCACCGCCTCGGACGCCGCCTTCGCCATGGAGCTGGGCTGCGACGCGGTGATGCTGGCCTCGGCCGTCACCCGCGCCCAGGACCCGGCGCTGATGGCCGACGCGATGCGCCGGGCGGTGGAGGCGGGGCGGATGGCCCGGCGTGCGGGACGTATTCCGCGCCGCTTCCATGCGGAGGCCTCCTCCCCGCTGGAGGGCCGTGCGCAGCTGGACCACCGGGAGATGCCCGCCTTCTGAAACGGAACCGTCACAGGTCACCCGCGAGGGGGTTCCGGCTGTCCGCTCCGGGCCCCTGCGGGGGCGGCCGCCCTTAGACTCCCTTCGTGGACACGACGTTGCACGACCCGCTCATCGGAGCGCTGCTCGACGGCCGCTACCGGGTCGAGCAGCGTCTCGCGGTGGGCGGCATGGCCACCGTCTACCGGGGTACGGACACCCGGCTGGACCGCGTGCTGGCGCTGAAGGTGATGCATCCGGCGCTGGCCGCGGACTCCGAGTTCACCAGCCGCTTCATCCGCGAGGCCAAGGCCGTCGCCCGGCTGGCGCACCCCAATGTGGTCAATGTCTTCGACCAGGGCGCCGACGGCTCCTGTGTCTTCCTGGCGATGGAGTACGTGCCCGGCTGCACCCTGCGGGACGTGCTGCGCGACCGGGGCGCCCTGTCCATCCGGGCGGCCCTGGACATCCTGGAGCCGGTGCTGGCGGCGTTGGGCGCCGCCCACCGGGCCGGGCTGGTGCACCGCGACGTCAAGCCGGAGAACGTCCTGATCACCGAGGGCGGCCTGGTGAAGGTCGCCGACTTCGGCCTGGTCCGCACCGTCTCGGCGGACACGGCCTCCACCGGCTCCACCCCGATGCGCACGGTGATCGGCAGCGTCTCCTATCTCTCGCCCGAGCAGATCCGGCAGCAGCCCGCCGACCCCCGTTCGGACGTCTACGCCTGCGGCATCGTGCTCTACGAGATGCTCACCGGCCGCAAACCGCACTCCGGGGACTCCCCCACCCAGGTCATCTACCGGCATCTCAACGAGGATGTGCCACCGCCGTCGCTGGCCGTCCCCGGGCTGCCCGGCGAGCTGGACACGGTGGTGGCCGGCGCCACCGCCCGCGACCCCGGCCGCCGTCCGTACGACGCCGTGGAGCTGCTGGCCGCCCTGCAGCGGCTGCGCCGCTCGCTGACCCCCGCGCAGCTGGACGCCGAGCCGCCCGCCTCCACCCGGTCCACCCCGCAGTACTCCACCAGCGAGGCCACCACCATGCTGCCGGCCGTCCCGGCCGGGGACGCACCGGAGCGCACCAGTGTGCTGGAGCTGCCCAGCGACCTGGTGATGCCGCAGAGCCGGCCGTACGACGAGCCCGCCGTCTTCGCCGAGCCCGCGCCGCGGCGGTCCCGGCGGGGGCTGGTGACGGTGGCGGCGCTGACCGCGCTGGCGGTGGTGGTGGGGCTGGCGACCTGGCTGCTGTCCGGTGCGCTGTACACCACCACGCCGAGCGTGCTGGGTCTCACCCGGCAGGCGGCGGCGGCCCGGCTGGACTCGGCGGGGCTGACGGCCGACTTCACCGAGTCCTTCTCCGAGACGGTGCCGCCGGGCCAGGTGATCGAGAGCGACCCCGGCCCGGGTTCCCGTGCCCGCAAGGACGACCCGGTCACGGTGGTGCTCTCCAGGGGCCCGGAGCGGATCGCGGTGCCGGCCGTGGCCGGCAAGTCGCTGGAGGCCGCACGCAAGCTGCTCACCGACGCCGGGCTGGCCCCCGGCACCACCACCGCGGACTTCAGCGACGCCATCCCGCAGGGCTCGGTGATCAGCGCCCGTCCCTCGGTGGGCAGCCGCCTGGCCCGGGAGACCCCGGTCTCCCTGGTGGTCAGCAAGGGTCCGGCACCTCTGCCGGTGCCTCAGGTGGTGGGCGAGCCGGTGGACGAGGCCCAGCAGGACCTGACCGACCAGGGCTTCGCCGTACGGATCAGCCCCGACCAGGTCTTCTCCGACACGGTGGAGGCCGGCTCCGTCGCCTCGCAGAACCCCGCGGAGCGGGCCGGCCCCGGCGCCACCGTGACCCTGACGGTCTCCAAGGGCCCCCAGCTCTTCCCGGTGCCGGACGTCCGCGGCCACTCCGAGGAGGAGGCCACCGCCCTTCTCCAGCAGGCGGGTTTCCAGGTGCGTGCGGTGCGGCTGAACCCGTTCGGCAGCCCCACGGTGCGCAACCAGTCCCCCGGCGGCGGCGACCAGAAGCCCAAGGGCTCCACGATCACCATCGTGCTGCTCTGAAGCCCCCGTCCGGGCGGTGCCCGCCGGGTATGTTGGCTGGCGGCGGGTCGGCTCCTGGACGGAGGGCACAGCTGTGCGCCGTGGCGTCTTCACCGAGGACCACGAGGTGTTCCGCGGTATCGTCCGCAGGTTCCTGGCCGAGGAGGTGGTCCCCGCCCACCCGGAGTGGGAGCGGGCCGGCCACCCTCCGCGGGAGTTCTTCCTGCGCCTGGGCGAGCTCGGGGTCTTCGGCATCGAGGCGCCGGAGGAGTTCGGCGGCGCCGGCATCGCCAGCTACAAGTACCACGCGGTGCTCGCCGAGGAGACCGCCCGTGCGGGCGTCAGCCTGGGCAGCAGCGTGGTGCACGCCGAGCTGATCCTGCCCTATCTGCTGCGGTACGCCGACGAGGAGCAGCGCAGGCGGTGGCTGCCGGGCTTCGTCTCCGGCCGGCTGATGACCGCCATCGCCATGACCGAGCCCGGGACCGGCTCGGACCTCGCGGGCATCAGGACCCGCGCGGAGCTGTCCGCGGACGGCGGCCACTATCTGCTGAACGGGGCCAAGACCTTCATCACCGGCGGCCTGGTGGCCGACCGGGTGCTGGTGGTCTGCCGGACCTCCCCCGCACCCTCCGGGGACCGGCGGGCGGGCCTGTCGATTCTGGTGGTGGACACCTCCAGCCCCGGTTTCTCGGTGGGCCGCAAGCTGGAGAAGATCGGCCTGCGGGCGTCGGACACCGTGGAGCTGTCCTTCACCGATGTGCGGGTGCCGGCCGGGGACCTGCTGGGGCGGGAGAGCGAGGCCTTCTCCTACCTCTCGGAGAACCTGCCCAGGGAGCGTCTCTCCATCGCGGTGAGCTCCCATGCGCAGGCCGCGGCGGCGCTGCGCTTCACCGTCGAGTACGTCAGGGACCGCACGGTCTTCTCCCAGCGGGTGTCCGACTTCCAGAACACCCGTTTCGTCCTGGCCGACTGCGCCTCGGACGTGGCGGCGCTGGAGGCGGTGGCGGACCGGGCGCTGGAGGCGTACGACGCCGGCGAGCTGACGGCCGCCGAGGCGGCCGGGGCCAAGCTGTTCTGCACCGAGACCGCGGCCCGGGTGATCGACCGCTGTCTGCAGCTGCACGGCGGCTACGGCTACATGCGGGAGTACCCCATCGCGCGCCTGTACGCCGACAACCGGGTGCACCGGATCTACGGCGGCACCAGCGAGATCATGCGGACCATCATCGCGAAGTCGCTGGACCTGCGGCCGGGGCCGGCCGCAGCAGGCAGGTGAGCCGGGCGGAGCAGATCCGCCGGTCCTCCTCGTCGGTGACCGCGATCCGGTAGGTGGCGACGGTACTGCCGCACCCCACCGGGGTCGCCACCGCGGTGACCAGCCCGGTACGGACGCCGCGGTGCCGGGTGGTGCTGAGGTCCACACCCAGCGCCACCCGCTCAGGGCCCGCGTACAGCAGCGCGCCGATCGACCCGGTGGTCTCCGCCAGAATGGCGCAGGCGCCGGGGTGCAGTGCGCCGTCCGGCCCGGTGTTGCCGGCGACCGGCAGGGTGGCGACCACCTCCTCCGGGGAGGCCGCGACGATGTGCATGCCCATCGACGAGGTCAGGTGCTCGGCCGCGAAGACGGCGGGGAGGTCCAGGCCGACCGCCCGGAAGCGTTCCTGGAGTTCGGCCGGGATCCGGGTCGGGGTCCGTGTGCCCACCGGGCTGCTCCGTTCTCTGGGCGTGGTGACGCGCTGTCAGTCCAGGGTGAAGACCAGGGTTCCGCTGTGCGCCGGGTTGCCCGGCCGCAGGTGCAGCTCCCGCCGGGCGGGCAGCATCACCGCGGCCGCCACGGTCCGCTCCCGGCGGATGTCGCCCTCGTCGGGGACGCAGACCGGGGGCGCCGAGAGCAGCCCGAAGCACTCCTCCGGCCCGGCCGCGGCCGGGAGCGCGGCCAGCCCCGCCTCGCAGGCGCCCAGCCGCCGCAGCGAGGAGGTCCGGGCGAAGACGTTGAGCTCGTCGGAGGGCGCCAGCTCGGGATGCAGATAGTGGTTGGTGTGCACATGGTGCGCCGACTCCACCACCCGTACCCGGCCCTCCAGCACCTCGGCGAAGGCGGTGGTCCCGGCGTCGCAGAGGCTGAAGGAGCGGGAGCTGGCCAGGTCGAGCTTCTCGATCAGCCGGCAGGCCGACGCCACGTCGGAGGCGTTCTCCAGCAGGTGCCGGACCGCGAGATAGGGCGGCAGCCCGGGACGCCAGTCGCCGCCCAGCACCAGGTTGATCCCCACCGCCAGCCCGTCGCTGTTGACGCCGAGGTAGCCCAGCAGGCCGGCGAAGCTCAGCATCAGCACCCTGCGGGGGGAGCCGGCGGGAGCGATCTCCAGCACGGCGATCTGGTCGTCCAGGTCGCCGTTCAGGTCCACGGTCTGCGCCAGCACCGGGTTGCCGCCGGCCGCCGCCCCGGACCTGGCCCAGGTGGTGCAGTCGCCCAGGGTGGGGATCTTGAGGTACCCGAGGAACTCCCGCCGCAGCTGCAGCAGCCACCCCTGCTCCTCGCCGATGCCCGCGCCGTCGGCCAGCCCCCGCACCTCCTCGGCCAGTTCCGGGAAGGACGCCGCCACCTCGGCCCGGTAGGCGGCCACCCGCGGCAGCAGGTCGGCCATGGTCACCGGGGCGGGCAGCAGATGGTTCAGCCGGCCGAGGGCGTCGTCCAGGAAGGCCCGCAGCGCGGCCGCCCGGGCCTCGCCGTGCAGTCGCCCCAGGGTGTACGGCTCCCCCGCCAGCCGCAGCAGCGGGGCCTGCGGCTGCACCGTCACCGGGCGTTCCCGGCGGTCCTCGCACCGGGACCCGCCGACAGTCGCTGTCGCACCTGCGGCCACTCCTGGGCCAGGATGCTGTAGAAGACCGCGTCCCGCCGCCGGCCGCCGGGCATCGGGTTGAAGCTGCGGAGCACGCCCTCCTCCACGGCGCCGATGTTGCGCAGGCCTCGGCGCGCCTGCTCGTTGAGCACATCGGTCTTGAACTCGACCCGCAGCGCCCCCAGCCGTTCGAAGGCGTGCTCCAGCAGCAGGTACTTGGCCCAGTGGTTGACGCCCCGGCCGCGGAACTCCCGGCCCAGCCAGGACCAGCCGATCTCCAGCCGTCCGTCCGCCTCGGCCAGGTTGCCGAAGCTCATGCTGCCTGCGGCCCGTCCGGTGGCCTTGTCGGTGATGTGGAAGACCACCCGCCGCCCGGCGGCCGCGTCCGCGAGGCCGGCCGCGAAGAACGCCTCGTAGTCGGCGTCGGTCTCCACCCGGGAGACGAAGTAGCGCCAGATCGCCTCGTCCATGGCGATGGCGTGCAGCGACTCCCGGTCCTCGGGGGTGACCGGCCGCAGCAGCACCCGGTCGTTCTCCAGCACCGCCGGTGCGATGTCCAGCCAGCCCATCTCAGACCGCCTTTCCGCAGTGGGGCGCGAGGGCGTCGGCGACCTCGCGCAGGGTGCGCAGCCGGGCGATGTCGTGCTCTGTGAAGCAGGAGAGGTCCACGCCCGCCTCGTCGCAGACCGACATCATGAAGAGGACCTTGTTGAGCGAGGTCAGGCCGTAGCGTTCCGCCATGTCGGCGTCCGGCTCCAGGTCCTCGGGGCTGATCCCGGTGGCCAGGACGCGGGCCAGGCTGCCGCGCGCCGCGCGCTCTGCGTCAGCGTGCATGTGCTCCTCCGTCGGGGTCGTCGATCTGCTGCCGGAAGGCCTCCCGGATCCGGCTCCGTCTGGGCTTGAACTGGGAGGTGAGCAGGCCGTTGCCGATGCTGAAGCCCTCCGGGGCGACGATGAACCGGCTGATCCGCTCGTCGTGGTCGAAGGTGCGGTTGGCGAGCGCCACCCGCTCCGCGACGGCCTGCTCGTCGGCCGGGTCCGTGGCCGGCGCCACCACCACGACCAGCCGTGTCTGGTCGACGCAGAACAGGACGCACTGCTCGACGGCCGGATCGGCGCGCAGGAACTCCTCGATCGGGCGGACCATGACCTTGCGTCCGTTGTCCAGCACGATCACGTCGTCGTGGCGGCCCTGGACGAAGAGGAAGCCGTCCTGGTCGAGGTAGCCGACGTCGCCGGTGCGCACCGTGCCGTCCGGACCGAAGGTGCGCTCGGAGTCGCCGGGTGCGGCGTACTCGTAGCGCCGGGCCACCGGCTGGGCGCTGCGTACGCTGATCACCCCCTGCTCGTCGAAGAGCACCTCCTTGCCGGGGAGCACCTGGCCGACGCTGCCCGGCCGGTGGGCGCCGGGGTGGTTCTTGCTGACGATGCAGGTCTCGTTGAGGCCGTAGCCCTCGAAGAGCGGCATGCCCAGCGAGGTGAAGAAGTCCAGCGTCGCGGGGGCGGCGGGCGCCGACCCCGTCCACAGATAGCGGATCCGGTTGCCGAAGAGCCGCCGCGCCGCGTCGCGAAGCCGGTCGCCGGGCTCGTCTGCTGACGTACCGTCATGGGCGGCCTGCGCCTCGATGTGCGCCCGGGCGGTCTCGTAGAACCCGGGCACGCCCATCACCACCGTCGGCTGGACCCTGGCAAGTGCCGGGAAGGCCGCCTCGTAGGTGGAGACGGTGATGTCGTGGCCGAAGAGCAGCGCGGAGTACACCCAGTACCGCTGCTGCAGCAGCGACAGCGGCAGGAAGACGAAGAGGTCGTCCCCCGGGCCGTGTCCGAAGAGCTGCTGGACGGCCCCCAGCGACAGGTCGATGCTGCCCGCCGTGGCCGCCAGCGCCTTGGGCCGGCCGCTGCTGCCGGAGGTGAACTTGAGGGTGGTGGGGGCGTCCGGCGGATAGTGGGCCACGGGCAGCCCGGGCTGCGGGCCGCCCTTCTCCACCAGCCGGGCGACCTCGGCCATGGACCGGACCGCCGGGTGGTCCGACGGCTGGTCGGTGAAGAGCAGGGTGAGGCCGTAGCGGGCGCAGAGCTCGTCGGGGGCGCGGAACTTGTGCGGTTCCAGGCCCGCGGTCACCGCGCCCAGCCGCAGCGCCGCGAGGTCCAGCAGCACCCAGGCGGGGCTGTTGGCGGCCAGGATGCCGATCCGGTCGCCCGGGCCGACCCCGAGTTCGTGCAGCCTGGCCGCCAGCCGGCCGGCCTGCTCGGCCAGTTCGGCCAGCTCCATCGACTCGGTGGCGCCCAGGCTCACCCAGCGGATCCGGCCGGCGGCGGGCGGGAGGCCGGCGGCGATCCGGTTGATCAGGGAGTCGGTGCCGGGCCGCTCGGCAACGGGGGTCACCGGGCCGCCACCGCCGGGGTGAAGAACTCCTGGTCCGCGAGGGTGATCCGGGTGCCCGGCTTGACCAGTTCCACGGCACGCGGCCACTCCACCGGCGCCGCGGCCCCCAGCGCGGCCGCCAGACGTCCGGCGAACCGCGGCATCAGCGGAGTGGCGCAGCGGGCGAGCAGCTGTGCCGCGGCCAGTTCCAGGGCCACCGCGGTACGGGACTCGTCGGCCAGGGCCGGGGAGTCGGCGAGCCGCCCCTCGGTGCGGTGGAAACGCTGGGCGTCCGCCACGATGCCGGTCAGCGCCTCCGCCGCCAGGTTGAGCGAGAAGCCGTCCTGGCCGAGGGCGCCGGTGACCTCGGCCAGCCGGTGCCGCAGGCGGTCCAGGAAGGCCCGGTGCTCGGGGGTCCACACCCCGGCGTCCGGGGCCTCTCCACCGTGGCGGGTGTCGATCCGGGTGCCGAGGTCGTTCAGCCAGGCCTGCCAGCGGCCGATCAGGGTGTCCCGCAGGGAGGCGTCATAGGCGCCGCGGCTGAAGTTGGTGCGCCGCCCCTCGGGGCGGGTCAGGGAGAGGTGGTAGCGCACCGCGTCCACGCTCTCGGGGCTGAGGATCTCCTTGCCCCACACGGCGTGGCGGCGGCTGGTGGA
This sequence comes from Peterkaempfera griseoplana, assembly GCF_001418575.1. Taxonomy (GTDB): domain Bacteria; phylum Actinomycetota; class Actinomycetes; order Streptomycetales; family Streptomycetaceae; genus Peterkaempfera; species Peterkaempfera griseoplana. The sequence goes on along the minus strand of NZ_LIQR01000322.1, from coordinate 31,661 downwards.
GAACTTCTCACCGTCGAGCAGGTAGAACTCGTTGGGGTGGTAGTCGATGTCCGGGTTCCACTGCGGGAACGCCAGCCGGTAGAGCGCCGGGTAGAGGACCGCGTGGTAGAAGCTGTTGTCGTAGCCGAAGAAGTGGACGATCTTCCAGTCCTGTCGGGGTCGGTCCGCCGACCAGTCACGGCCCAGCCGGCGGCCCAGCGTCTGGATGCCGTACAGGAAGCCGTAGGCCATCTCCGGCCACACCCAGATCACCTGGCCGTCGGTCCCCGGCTCGGCCGCCGGGACGCCCCAGCGCGCGGGGTGGCTGAGGGCGATGTCCACCCGGTCGCGGCGGAAGATCCGCTCGGCCAGCTCCCGCAGCCTGGCCGGCACCCGGCCGAGCCGGTGGTGCGCGGCGACGTCCTCCGCGGACTCGTGCAGCGGCAGGGACCAGCGCACCGCGGTGCCCCTGCGGGGCGCGTGCGGGGAGCGGGTGGCGCGGGCGTGGTGGATGTCGGCGCAGGAGTTGGGCTCGCCGCAGTCCTCGCAGATGTTGCCGCCCGTGGACTGGCCGCACCACGGGCAGAGCCCCGCGACGTCCACCTCGTAGAGGTAGCGGCCGCTGTCCTCGTCGAAGAGCGCGGGGCCCTCGGCGAGTGCGGGCCTGCCGGAGTCCACGATGCGGCTGAAGAAGCGGCGCAGCCCGTCGGGGTAGCCCTCCGCGGTGCCGGTGGCGGTGTACTGGTCCGGCTCGATGTCCATCAGCCGCAGCGTCGCCAGGATCTCCGCGCTGTAGCGCGCGGCCGTCTCCGCCGGTGAACCGCCCTCCAGGGCCGCCGTGTCGACGACATAGCTCTGGTAGTCGTCGCTGCCGGTGAGGTGCCAGGCGTCCACTCCGTGCATCCGCTGGAAGCGGACGAAGACGTCGGCGCCCAGGTACGGCCCGGAGAGATGGCCGAGGTGCAGGTCGCCGTTGGGGGTGGGGGGTGTGGAGAAGACCAGCACCGGCCGCTCGTCGAGGCTGCGGCCGGGGTCGTCGGCCGGCTGCCCCGGGTGACGGGCGCCGGCGTCGTGGCTGGAGTGGGTCACGTGTGGCTCCTCAGTGCCGTACTCGGTTCGAGCAGGTCGGCGGCCTCCGACGCGATGGCCGGGGCCAGGCGGTAGCCGGAGCCGCCTGCCGCGCCGGCGAACACCAGGCGGGTGTCGCCGCCCACGGACCGGACCAGCGGCTCGCGGCCTGGGCTGTAGGCGTCGCAGAAGACCCGGCCCGCGGTGCAGCGCTCGGCCGCCGCGGGGGCGTAGCGGCGCAGCAGTTCCCGCGCCTGCGCCAGATGGCCGGGGGACGGGCCGGGTGCGAGGGCGTCCGGGTCGACGTCCCACTCCCGGCAGGTGTAGCTGAACAGCCAGTGGTTGCGGTGGTGCAGCGGCAGCAGGAAGGCGTCCTCGTCGTGCAGGACGGTCACCGGGTCCGCCGCCGAGCAGGGCAGGTCGATGTGGAGTGCCACCACCTTCTTGACCCGCACCCCCTCGGGTGCGACGGCGTCCCGCCAGGCCGGGGCGGCGGTCCACGGCCCGGGGGCGAGCACCACCCGGCCCGCGGACAGCGTCCCGCCGGTGCTGAGGTGCAGCAGGACGCCGTCGCGCTGCGGTACGACCCGCAGCACCGCCACCCCCTCGCGGACCGCGACGCCCGGCCGCAGCCGGGCCGTCAGCCGCTGCACCAGCGCCGGGACGTCGGCGTACTGGCTGCCGCCGGTGTGCCATGCGGTGTACCCGGCGGGCAGGCGCAGCGGATCGCCCGGCGGTTCGCCGACGGGGGCGGGGCCGCCGGGGTCGAGATAGTCGGCGCGGATCCGGTCGGCGTCGGCCTCCCGGGTGACCACCCGCATCTGCAGCGGGCGGATGGGCAGCGCGGGCTCCTCGTCGAGCAGCCGCTCGTAGTACGCCTGGCTGTGGCGGGTCATCCGCCTGACCCGGGGGGTGGCACCGCGGGGGATGTGCAGTCCGGCCGAGCGGCGGCTGGCGCCCTGTCCCGCCGAGTCCCGGTCGAGCAGCACCACGGAGGCGGCGGGCTCCCGGGCGCCGGCCTCACGGGCGACCATGCAGCCGATGATCCCGGCGCCGACGACGGCGATGTCGGCGCGGTCCGCGGTCATCGGTCCTCCCCGGGCGTCCCGGCGGGGCTCTCCGGCCCCCAGCTGATGAAGGAGGGCAGCTGGTCGGGGGTGTGGGTGCCGCGCAGCCGGTCCAGGATGCGCATGCTGCGCCAGGCGCTGAGGCTGAGGTTGGGGTCGGCGAGGCCGCGCTGGCCGCGGGCGGCGTTCTGCAGGAAGAGACTGCGGTCGGGCGGCCCGTCCCAGCGGACGGCGAAGTCCCGGTCGATCCGGTACTCGTCGCCGTCGCGTTCCAGCCGTCCGGCGATCGGGTCGAGGAAGTCCATGGGGCCGGGCCGCAGACCGGTCGCCCACACCACCACGTCGGCCTCCAGCCATTCGGCGGCGCCGGCCGCGTCGTTGTGCGCCAGGCGGATGCGCCAGCCCTCGGCGTCGCTGCCGGTGACGGCGGTGACCTCGCGGTTGGGGTGGAAGGAGGTGAGGTCCTTGGCCTCCCCGGTGAAGCGGTGGACGTACACCTGCTGGTAGATGCTGCGCAGGGTGGACTCGGTGATGCCGTCGCTGGCCAGCACGTGCCGGCTGTTGAAGGCGGTGCGGGTGGGCCGGTCCAGTCCGAAGAAGTACTCGGAGTGGCAGGGCATGAAGAAGTCGTTGGTGAAGGGGGAGTCGTCGATCGGCAGGAAGTTGCGGCGTCTGGAGACCCAGGAGACCTGCCGGGGCAGCTCGGCCTCGGGCCGGGAGATCAGGTCGAGGAACGCCTCCGCGCCGGACTGCCCGCCGCCGACCACCACCACCCGCCGGGCCGTCAGGTCGCCCGCCAGTTCGCGGAACCGGCTGACATGGAACTGGCTCGTCCCCAGCTGCGGCTCGGCGAACGGCGGGACCCAGGGGGTGCTGCCGACCCCGATCGCCAGGTTGTCGGCGGACAGCGTCCGGCTGCCGGTGTGCACCACGAAGGCCCCGCCCGAGGCCCCGTCGAACGTCACCGAGAGCACCTCCTCGCCGAACACGATGTTGCTGTTGCGGTGGCTGGCCCACTCCAGGTAGTTGCGGAACTCCTGGCGCGGCACGGCGTCGAACTGGGCGTTGATGTAGTGGTAGATCCGGCCCTGTTCGTGCAGGTAGGCCAGGAAGGAGAAGGGGTTGGTGGGGTCCGCCAGGGTCACCAGGTCCTTCAGCGGCGACACCTGGAGGACCGCGCCGGGGATCTGCTGCCCGTCGTGCCAGCCGAAGCTCGGCTTGCGGTCCAGGAAGAGATGGGAGATCCGGGAGCTGTGCGGGTGCATCAGCGAGGCCAGGCTGAGGTTGGCGGGTCCCACGCCGATGCCCAGGCAGTGGAAGTGCGGCCGGCCGCGACGCGTCCGGTGGTGCGCGGTCATCGTCAGCGTCCTTCCCTCGGGTGGGCCGGACCGGCGGGGGCGAGCACTTCGGCGATGATCGCCCGCTGCACCTCCGAGGCGCCCTCGTAGATCCTCAGTGAGCGGATCTGCCGGTACAGCGACTCCGGGAGGCTGCCGCTGACCAGGCCGGCGGCGCCGAAGACCTGGACGCAGGCGTCCACCACCTGCTGTGCGGCCTCGGTCGCATAGAGCTTGGCGATGCTGGAGTGCCTGGCGAAGCCCGGCGCGGCCCGGTCCGCCTCCCAGGCGGCACGGGCGACCAGCAGCGCGGCCGCGTTCAGCTTGACCTCGGTGTCGGCGAAGCCGGCCTTCACGGTGTCCAGGTCGAAGAGCCGGCCGCCCTGCATCGGCCGGGACCGGGCCCTGGTCAGTGCGGCGTCCCTGGCGCACCGGGCGAAGCCGAGGGCCGCGGCGCCCACCGTCATCCGGGCTCGGGCCAGGGTGTCCAGGGCGATCACCGCCCCGCCGCCGGGCCGGCCGAGCACACTGCTCTCCGGGACCGGGCAGCGGTCGAAGGAGAGCGTGGCGAGGGACCGGGGGGCGGTCAGCGCCACCTGCTCGGTGTGCAGTCCGGGCAGGTCCGCGGGGACCAGGAAGGCGGTCAGGCCCAGCAGTCCCGGGCCCTCCCCGGTCCTGGCGAGCACACAGTGCAGATCGGCGGTGCTGCCGCAGGCGACCCAGGTCTTTGCCCCGTCCAGCAGGTATCCGCCCTCCACCCGCTCGGCCCGCAGCGCCAGCGCGGCCAGGTCGGAACCGGCCTGCTCCTCCGAGACGGCGAAGGAGCCGCTGGTACGGCCGGCGGCCATGCCCGGCAGATGGCGGCGGCGCTGCTCGGCGGTGCCGTACCGCAGGATGGGCAGGGCGGCCAGGACCTGGACGGAGAAGGCGAAGTCGGCCAGGTCGTCGGTGCGGGCCAGCGCCTCGCGCACCAGGCACAGGCCGCGGAAGTCGCCGTCCCGGCGCACCTCCTCGGCGGCGTCCGGGTCCAGATGGGCAAGCAGTCCCGCGTCACCGAGCGCCCGCAGCAGCCGCCGGCCGGTCTCCCGGGGGTCCTCACCGTCCGGTGCGGGTTTCAGCTCCTCGCACCAGCGGCTGATCCGCCGGGCCAGGCCCAGATGGTGCGGTTCGTAGAAGGGGAGCCGGAGGATCTCCGGGTCCAGGCGGCCGGCGGTCGCGCCGGGTGCGGCGGTGGGCGGCATCAGCGTGGACTCCCCTGCGTCCGGGCCGTCAGGACGCGTACCAGCCGGTGCTCGGCGAAGAGGGCGAACGAGGCGTAGCCGCGCCACACCCGCCGCCACTCCTGCTGCACCGCGGCGGCGCCCGAGGTGCGGCGCACCGTGTCCAGGTGGGCGACGACCAGGTCGGCGGCCTGCCGGGCATGGCCCGCCGACATGTTGTCGATGGACAGATGGGCCTGCTCGTAGCAGGCGTCGAAGCCGTGGTGCCGCAGCTTCTCGATCTGCTGCAGGCCCAGCTCCCCCAGCCCGAACATCTCGGCTCCGAGGTTGAACCCGAGGATCTCGTTGTAGAGGGTGTCCGGGAAGAGGGCCAGGCAGAGCTGGTGGATGGCGAACGGATAGCTGTCGTCGGGGAGTTCGACCTGCTCGACGAAGGCCTCCTCGCGGATGTGCGGCAGCCCGATCCCCATGTCGGCCAGCACCTGACGGATCAGGGTGAGATGGTTCTTGCGCGGGTCGCCGCGCCCCATCTCGTCGGCGTAGATGGCGAACAGCATCCCGTCGGCCGGCCGGTCGAAGCGCCCGGCGTTGCCGGTCCGGTACGCCCATGCGCCGTCCACCAGGTGCGACAGTGCGGCGCGCCGCCGCCCGGCCACCACCTGCTCGCGGTCGGGCATCCGTGCCACCGGGCGGCAGGAGCCCACCAGTTTGTCCCAGTAGATCCGCTCCACCCGCTCGATCAGCCGCTCCGGGGTGTAGTCGAACCACTCGGCGTCGGTGCAGCGGCCGCGGGCGCCGTGCTCGAAGAGGATCTCGGCGGCGTCCAGCGTCTCCAGGGCCCGCTGCCTGGCCAGCGGCAGGGTGCCCGGGAAGTGCTCGATGTCCACCAGCCGGCGCAGCAGCGCCCGGTCGCCGGGGGTGCCGGGGTCGGCGAGCACCTCCCCGGCCGCGCGGTGGGCGGTCAGGGCCGCACTCCAGCGGTCGGCGGCGGCCGCGGACTCGGCGGGCTCGTCGGTGGCTGCCTCATCGGCGGCCGCCTCGTCGGTGGCAGGCCCGGCCGTCTCGGTGACGGCGGGCCCGGTACCGCGGTCGGCGGTCTCGGCCCACTGGCGCAGGGTGGCCGCCTCCTCCCGGTCGAAGATGCCGAACATCGGGCCACCGAAGGCGATGGCGTCCAGGAAGGGGTATCCGCCGTCGGGACGCCGGCGCAGCTGCGGCGAGCCCTTCAGCAGCGCCACCAGCGTCCCGGGGTCGGCCGCGCAGGACTCCATCGCCTCGCTGAGCGGGCGCCCGCCGAGCCGCACCCGGCGGTGCTGCTCCCCCGCGTACGGCGCGTGCCGCCCGAGGATCCGGCCGACCCGCTGGTCCAGCGTCAGCCGCCGCCGGCGGTCCGCCAGACCGGCCAGCAGGGCGACGTGTTCCCGCTCCAGGGCCAGGCACAGGCGTACGGCCGTGTGCAGCCGCCCGGCCGCGCCGCCGCCCTCGCCCACCAGGGCGGCGAGGCAGTCGGCCAGCGCGCCGCGCAGCAGCGGCTCGTCGAGCACCGGGGGCGTGCCGAGCAGCAGGTCGTCCACGCCGAGCGCATGGAAGGCGTAGTGGACCCCGGCGACCTCCGGCAGGAAGCTCGCCGGGAACCGGGACAGCGCCAGATAGAAGGAGCCGTGCAGTGCCGTCAGCGGGCGGGCCTGGGTCTCCCGCAGGAACGCCTCGGAGTTGAGCGGCGGCAGGAGGACGCCCAGGTCCTCCAGGGCCCGGCGGCGGCGCTGCTCGGCGCTGCGCTGCGGCTCACCCTCCCCCTTGAGCCGGAAGTGGTGGGTGAAGAGCCGGTTGACCACCGTGGTGGGCTGGGTGGCGGGCTGCGAGAGGGTGTCCAGCCAGCAGCCGCCCAGCAGGGCGACGGGGGCGCGCTGGCGCAGCACCGCCGTCCTGGTCCCGGCGGGGGCCGCGGCGAGTTCGCCGAGGGTGGCCGAGAGTTCCTCGCGGACGGCGAGCACCTCCGCGGCGATGCCGTCGGCGGTGGGCGGCGCGGCCGCCGCGGTGCCCGGCCGCGGGGGCTGCGGCGCCCCGGCCAGGAAGGCGTCCACGGTACGCAGGGCGGCCAGCAGGGCCGGCTCCGACTCCTGGTCGGCGAGCAGCCTCCGGTAGCGGTCGGCGGCGGGCAGTGCCAGCAGCGCCGCAGCCTGGGGGGCGGCCCCGGGGCTGAACTCGAAGCGTCCCGGCCGGGTCGGCGGCAGGGGGTCGATCGTGTCGGGCGGCAGCCCGGAGGACGGGCTTGCAGTCATGGAGTTCCCCATCCCTTCTCGTCGCTGCGGCGCTTCCTGCGGTGGCTTACTGGGCGGCGGTCCCCTGCAGCAGCACGCCGATCCGGGATCCGGGCACACTGGCGGCGAGCAGATAGTGGTCGCCGTCCCGCGGCCCGCCGGGACCGGTCCGGTCCACCAGGTTGATCAGCGGGTCGGCGGCGAAGCAGTGCCCGACCCGCTCGATGTTGTCGGTGTAGATCTGCTCGGTGCGGAACCCGGCCTGCCGCTCCTTCATCAGGGTGATCGGGCGGTAGAGGTTGGTGGGGAAGAGCCCGGCGAGCTCCTCCACCCGCAGCGACAGCGGCTGCAGCAGGCTGTCGTTGACCTGGCGGGCCAGGTCGGAGCTGATCTCGTCGGACCGGTCGAGCAACGCGGTGTCCTGCGCGGCGGCCCCGGCGAGGATGCGCCAGCCCTCCTGGGCGACCCGGGCGCGGGTGACCAGGCAGCTTGCGGCGCCGTCGCTGAAGAGGGCGAAGTCGGTGATCCGGGCCTCCTCCGTGGGCGCCCGGTCGGCGGTGACGACCAGGATGCAGCGGTGGGCCCCGGCGGTGGCCAGGGCGTGTGCGATCCACAGGCCGGCCAGCAGATTGGCGCATCTGTTGAGGGTGACGCCGAAGAAGGCGGCGTCACCGATGCCGAGGCCGGCCATGATGCGCGCCGCGAAGCGGCCGTGGGTGTCGACGGAGTCGGGGAACCGGGTGGAGCAGAGCACCAGGGCGTCCACCTCGGCCGGGCGGAGGCCGGCCGTCCGCAGGGTCTCCCTGCCGCTCGCCACCGCCAGCGCCTCGACCGCCCCCGCCGTCCGGTGGACCGATCCCCAGCCCCACAGGGAGGCGTCCGGCAGCATCCTCAGTTCACGTGCCCGGCGGGGCAGTTCCGGCAGGTCCCGGTGAGCGGTCTCCATTTCACCGAGTACGTATCGCGGAGCTTCCAGAAATACGGAGTCCCGGTTCATTCAGCAGTTCCGGCCAGAGGGTGCAACACTCCTCCTGGTGAAGCGTCGGCAAATCGACGTCACCGCACGGGCCAGACCGCCCGGAGACGCTCGTTCGTGGCGTTTCACATAACGGGCCGCCCATGTCCGGGCGGCACCGGGAAGTGATCCTAGGCGACGAAAGCCGACTGCGCCAGATGCCTTCTCGGCCTCTCCCCGGGGGACCTGCTCCGCTGTCCGGAACGGGCCGGACCGCCTGCTCCGGCCTCGCCCCGCTGTCCACGGACCGGACGTCACCCCTTGCTAAGTGCCCAGCGCATGTGCGTAGATGATGAAGGATCAGCCGTTCACCGGCCGATCCGCAAGGCCATCGTTCCACGGTCGTCCATCTGCATTGCCTTTCGCTTCACCCATCCCCGGTGAAAGACACCCACTGGAGATTCTGTGCTGCTCGACTGGCTGCAAGGCGCACAAGAGCACCGCGGTATACATTTCGCCGCCGGCGACGCCGGCTGGAGCTTCTGCCCCTATTCGGAACTTTCCCGGGACGTCCAGCGGACCGCCGCAGGACTTGCGGCCGCCGGGGTACGTCCCGGCGACATTGTCTCGTTGGTCCTCGGCGAACCCAGGGATTTTGTCACCGCCTTCATGGGCGTACTGGCGGCCGGTGCCGCACCCGCGCCGCTGGCCACCCCCGCGGCGCTGCGCGGCCTCGACCGGTACACCGCCCACCTGGGCCGGGTCCTGGCAACCGCCCGGCCGGCGCTGGTGCTGGCCGACCCGGAGCTCGCCGAGGTGGTGCTGACCGCCGCCCGGGCGTCCGGCGGCACCTTCCGAACGCTGTCGCCCGCCGACCTGGACGGTCCGCCCGTCCCCTTCGAGCCGGTGCCGCGGGCCCCGGAGGACCTGGCGCTGCTCCAGTTCACCTCCGGGTCCACCGGCAACCCCAAGGGCGTCTGGGTGACCCGGGGCAGCTTCGCCGCCAATCTGTCGGCCATCCGCGAGTGGCTGCGGTGGACCGGTGAGGACGCCTTCGCCAGCTGGCTGCCGCTCCATCACGACATGGGCCTGGTCGGCGGGATGATGATGCCGATCACCACCGGCACCGACACCTGGCTGCTGAGACCCTCCCAGTTCATCCGCTCGCCGCTGCGCTGGATCGAGTGCTTCGGCCGGCACGGCGCCACCCTCACCACCGCCCCCAGTTTCGGCTACTCCTACGCGGCCCGGCGGCTGTCCCCGGAGCAGCTCGACGGCCTGGACTTCTCCCGCTGGCGGGTGGCCATCGTCGGTGCGGAGCGCATCGACCCGGCCGCGGCCGCCGACTTCAGCTCACTGCTGGGCCCGCACGGCTTCAGCCACCGCACCCTGGTGCCCGCCTACGGGCTGGCGGAGAACACCGTCGTGGCGACCGGCACCCCGGTCGGCGCCGGCGGCCGGGTGGTCAGGGTCGAGTCCACCGCCCTGCCGGTCGGCGGGCCGGTGGCGGTGGCCGAGCAGGGCGTCCTGGGGGTCGACCGGGTCGGCGGCGGGGGCTGGCTCACCGGCTGCGGCACCGCGGTCCCCGGCTCCGGGGCGGCGGTCGTGGACGAGGAGGGGCGGCTCGTTCCGGACGGCTGCTTCGGCGAGATCGCCCTCACCGGGACGTCGCTGGCCCGCGGCTATCTGGTGGCCGCCGACCGGCTGACCCCGCTGGACCCGGCCGGCTTCCGCACCGGGGACGCCGGCTTCGCGCTGGACGGCGAGCTCTTCGTGGTGGGACGGATCGGCGAGTCGATGAAGATCCGCGGCGCCAGTGTCCACGCGGAGGACGTGGAGGCGGAGCTGGCCCGGAACCCCGCCCACCGGGCCGTCCCCTGCGCGGTCGCCTTCGGCGTGGTGGACGGCACCGACCACTGCGTGGTCTTCGCCGAGGGCCGCGTCGACCCGCTCTGGAGCGAGCAGGCCGCCGAGCAGGTCAAGGCGCTGACCTTCGGCGCGGCGCAGACCCTGGTGGTCGGCGGCCCGCGCGGCTCCGTCATCCGGACCTCCAGCGGCAAACCCCGCCGCCGCGCCATGTGGGAACAGCTGATGGGCGGCACGGAGGCGGCCGGCCGCTGGCGGGTCCTGCACGGCGTGCTGCCGGTACGGCCGCAGGACGAACCGCACCAACCGCAGCAGGCGGGTGGCACCGATGGCACCCGATGACACCGCCCAGGAGGCCGGCGCATGACAGCGATGGTGACCCTGCCCAGCCCGCGGGACCTCTACGACCGCTGGGAGTCGCAGCAGTGGAGCGTGGCCCGGGTGGAGGTGGGACGTGACGCGTCCCGGTGGGAGACGCTCAGACCGGTCACCCGCAGGGAGCTGCTGGTCGCCCTCGCGGAGCTGGAGATCGGGGAGGTCTGCGTCACCCAGACGCTGAGTTCTCTGGTGGACCACTCCCCCACCGAGGAGGACCGGATCTACCTCTGCACCCAGCTCGCCGACGAGGGGCGCCACGTCCAGTTCTTCAAGCAGTACCTGCTGGGCCCGGTGGGTGTCGACCCCGCCGAGCTGGAGCAGCCGGACAGCGAGCTGAGCCTGTTGTCGGCCTATGGGCAGATCTTCGAGCCGGTGCTCCGCGACGCCACCCGCCGGGTGCGGGAGAGCGGCGGGGACCCGGCGGTGTGGCACGCCGGAGTGGTGCAGTACCACCTGGTGACCGAGGGGGTCATCGCGGCGCCCAGCCTCAAGCGGCTGCGGGAGTTCGTCCGGGCCGTCGGGGGCCTTGCGGCCCTGGAGGAGGGCCTGTCCAACGTGGCACGCGACGAGACCCGGCATCTGACGTACGGTCAGACGGCAGCCCGGCGCGGGGTGCAGAACGGCTTCGCCGAGGTGATCGGGCAGACCTATCTGGGCGCCCTGGAGCAGGCGGTCGAGGTCCTGGTGAACCCGGGCCGCAAGGCCGTGACCCCGGTGATCCGGGCCGCGCTGGCGCACCACGCGGGGCAGTTGGACGAGCAGTGGTCGGTCGCCAGGAACCGGATGCTCCGCCAGCTGGCCCTGATCGGGCTGGACGCGCTGCGGGACGAGGCCGAGCGCGCCTGGGAGCGCGCCTTCACCCGGGCGTTCGCCGTCTACGAGCAGCGCTGGGATGCGCCGCACCCCGTACCGAAGGCCGCCGGGCTGGGTCTGCTGACCCCCCGGGCACACGTCTGAGCCAGGGAGGCTCCTGTTGGGCACCACGGACATCACCGCGCGGATACACGGGATCATCTCCAGGATGTCGCCGACCGGCGCCGCGGTCGGCTCCCCGGCCGACCGGCTGGTGGAGGACCTGGGCTATGACTCGGTGACCTTCCTGGAGCTGGCGGTCGCGCTGGAGGAGGAGTTCGACCTCACCGCGCTCGACGACGACCAGGCCACCGACCTCACCACGGTCGCCCAGGTGGAGGCGCTGGTCATCGGTACGGCCGAGCCGTCCGCACCCCCGGCATGACGGCCTCGGCGGGGGCTTGGCTGGACGCCCTGGACGGGCTGTTCCTGATCCCCGAGCCGTACCGCGACGAGGGGGCCGACCGGGCCGCCGCCCTGGCCACCCTGCGCTGCCCGGAGGGTGTGCTGGACCGGCTGGTCGCGGCGGGACTGCCCGTCGGCAGCGTCGCGGGCGAGCAGCGGTTCGACTGGTTCGACCTGTTCAATCTGGCCCTGGCGGCCGGGTCCGGGCAGTCGCTGCCCGAGGTCGCGCTGCGCTACTCGCTGCGCTGGATGCACGGCGGCGCCGCGGCCTGGACCGGCGACGCCGAGTGGAGCTTCTGCTTCGTCCAGGAGTGCGCCCGGCCCGGCGGCTGCGGCGCCGACCCGGTCTGGGAGCACGCTCTGCCCGTGCCGGAGGCGGCCGGCGGGGCGCTGCTCACACTGGACGCCCGGCCGCCCGGCGCCACCGTGGACGACGCGGTGCTGCGCAGCACCGGCCCGGGCCCGGCCCGGATCGAGGGCCAGGTCCGTACCACGGGCCGGAGCCTGGAGCTGGTCTCGCCGCGGCTGCGGGGCATCGTCGCCGACTTCATGGCCAGGGACTACCGGTGGCTGCGCATCCCGGAGCCGCTCCAGGCGGACCATCCGCGGCTGTTCGCCGCGGGGGTGGCGCCGTGCATCTCCGCCTCGCTCTTCCTGGAGGGGGAGTTCCGCGCCGCCGGCTACCGGGTGCGCACCCGGCGCGGCTGGATCCTCGGCCTGCTGGACCTGGAGCACGCCTGGGTGGAGGTGGAGGACGACGACGGGGAGGTCAAGCAGATCGACCCGGTCTTCGCCCGGCTCACCCGGTACGCGGCCGAGCCGCACCCGGCGCTCGCCGCCGCCTGCATGGGCTCCCGCCTCAACCGGCTGCTGCCGACCGCGCTGCCCGCGGACGGCCGGCCCTCCCGGCACTGGTGCGACGGTGCGGAGTCGGCGCCGCGTACCGCCACGACACTGCGACGCCTGGCCGCGCGGCCGGCGGAAGGGGGCGTCCGGTGACCGACGCCGACGATCTGGTGGTGCAGTTCCTGATGGCCAGACGGCCGGAACTGGCCTCGGTGCCACCGGAGTTGGACCTGGTCGACTCCGGTGTGCTGGACTCTCTCGGCTTCATGGCGCTGCTCGCCCTGCTGGAGGCGACCACGGGCCGGGAGTTCGACCTGGACGTGATCGCCCGGGAGGACTTCCGCACCCTGGCCCGGATCAGGGAGCGGCTGCTGGGCGCCCCGGCCGCGGAGCCGCGGTGACCACGAAGGACGCACTCACCGGCCTGGTGCTGCGGCCGCTGCGGACGGCGGAGTGCACCGCCTTCGGCCGCCCGCTGACGACCTGGGTGGCGGGGATCGCCGCCGGCCCGCCGGCCGGCGGGCTCCGGGTGGCGGACGCGCTGCCCGAGGAGGAGCTGGAGCAGGCCGCGGGGATGGCCGACCCGGTCTCCGCGGGGCACTTCGCCGCCGGCCGGGCGCTGCTGCGGACGGTCCTCGCCAGGCGGTGCGGTACGACGCCGCGCCGTTTGGCGCTGCACCGGGACGCCTGCGGCCGGCCCGCCCTCGCGGGCGCACCGGGCCGTCACGGGCTCGACTTCAACCTCTCGCACTCCGGCGGGTACGCGGCGCTCGCCGTCGGCCGCGGGATCCGGGTGGGCGTGGACCTGGAGGCGCTGACCGCGAGGAGCCACCTGGACGCGATCGCCCGGCGGGTCTTCGACCCGGCGGAGCAGGAACTGCTGCGCCGCGCCCCGCAGGGCCGGGAGCTGCAGCGCTGGTACCGCATCTGGACCACCCGGGAGGCGCTCGCCAAGGCCCGGGGCACCGGACTGCGGGGCATCTCCCATGCCGCCCCCGGCCACGGCAGCGCCTGGCTGCGGCGCGAACTGCGGGTGGCGCACGGCTATCTGGGCACGGTGGTGGCCCTGCGACCGGACAAGGACCGACGACTGTGACGTATGTGATCTCCGACCAGTGCACCGGGGTGAAGGACGCCTCCTGTGTCTCCGTCTGCCCGGTGGACTGCATCCAACCGGTGCCCGGGTCACCGGACTTCGGCACGGCCGAGCAGCTGTACATCAACCCCAGCGAGTGCATCGACTGCACCTCCTGCGCCTTCGTCTGCCCCGTGGACGCGTGCTATCCCGAGGACGAGCTGCCCGCGCAGTGGGCGTCGGCCGCGGCGCGCAACGCTGAGTACTTCCGCTGATGCCGGACGGTGAACTCCACGATCCGCACTGCCTGCCGCCCGGCGGCGCCGACGCCCTGCTGGACGGCCTGCCGTGGCGGCGGTTCGCGGTGCTCGGCGACAGTCTCGCGGAGGGGACCGGGGCGCCGTCGCCCGGTTATCGCGACCGCCCCTGGGCGGAGCGGGTGCGGGACGCCATGCGCAGGGTGCGGCCGGACGTGGCGTACCGCAACCTGGGGCGGCACGGGCTGCGGGCGGCCCAGGTACGGGACCAGCAGCTCTCCGAGGCCCTGGCCTTCGGCCCGGACCTGGCCTGCGTGCTGGCGGGCGGGAACGACCTGCTGGCCCGGGGGTTCCGGCCGGAGCTGACCGAGCAGGCGCTGGAGGAGACCGTCGCCCCGCTGTGCGCGGCGGGGGCCCGGCCGCTGCTCTTCACCCTGCTGGACTTCACCCTGGGCCGGTCCGGCGAGTCGGTGCTGCGGCCGCGGGTGGCCGCGCTCAACGAGCGTCTGCGCGCGGTCGCCCAGCGGCACGGGGCCGTCCTGGTGGAGATGGCCGGCCACCCCGCCGAGGGCGACCGCGGCCTCTACGGTCCGGACGGCATCCACCCCTCGATGCGCGGCCACGCCGTCATCGCCGCGCAGGCGATCCGGGCGCTCGCCGCGGCCGGTCGCGGCGACGGGCCCACGGCGCGCTGAGCGGGACCGCGCCCGGCTACCGCTGCTGCGGAGCGGGAGGGCCGTCGGGGTGCAGGTCGTAGAAGCCCGCGCCGTCCAGGTACCGCAGGGTTCCCAGGTCGCGCAGCAGCACCTCGTCCACCTCGTGGGCCAGGGTGAGCGCGACCGGGTAGGTGGAGTCGTCGACGGTGGGTTCCAGCCGTTCGCCGGGCCCGACCAGCAGCCGTACCTCCTGGACGCTCTCCAGCGCCCGGACCTCCTCCAGCCCCCGGTAGCCGCGGAGCGTGCCGCGGGCGGAGGAGACCATGCCGGCCCAGGCCACGCTGCGCCCGATCCGGTAGTCCTCCTCGTGGCGGGCGAGGAAGCGCTCGGGGTCGCCGTAGGCGTCGACGGTCCACTCCACCTGGGACTCGCCGGTGGCCTGGTGGGTGAGGCCCGGCAGGTCCAGCCCGGAGACCCGGGCTCCGACCTCGACCACACAGGGGCCCTGCGGGGTCAGCTTGATCTCCACATGGGCGGGGCCGTGCAGGATGCCCAGCGCGTCCAGGACCTGGAAGCCGTAGTCCACCAGCTGCTGCTGCACCTCGCCGCGGCGCGGCAGCAGATGGCAGGCCACCACCAGGTCGCGGACGCCGTTGGCGCTGATCCGGTGGGTCTTCCAGAGGTCGCAGACATGGTGGCGGCCGTCCCGGCTGACGGTGTTGAGCAGGTACTCGGCGCCCACCAGGTACTCCTGGGCGACGACGCCGTCCCCGGGCTCGGAGAAGATGTTCTCGCGCCCGGCGAGGGCGCGGTAGGCGCGTACCGAGTCCTCGGGGGTGTCGCACCAGCGGACCCCGTCGTTGGCGGCGCTGCGCAGCGGTTTGAGGATCGCCCGGCCGCCGAGCTTGCGGTGCCACTCCACCAGCTGGTCCTCGTCCTGGACCAGGAGCTGTTCGGCGCCGCGCAGCCCGCAGGCCTTGATGCGCTCGATCATGGCGTACTTGTCGCGGCGGGCCGTGCTGAGCGCGGTGCCGTTGGTGGGTGTCCCCAGGGTGGCGGACAGCCGCTCGCTCAGGGCGTCCGCGAGCTCCACCCCGAGCTCCCCGCCGGCCAGGACGGCGATCGGCTCGAACCGCGCCACATCGCGTGCCAGGGCCTCGAGGTCGCCGTCGTACACCAGGTCGGCCGCATAGCGGTTGGGGTCCGGCTTCCCCTGGTAGAGGCGTGGCACCTCGGGGGTGCTCTGGACCCGTACCGGGAGCAGTCCGGCGGCGATGAAGCCCGCCGCGAGCCGCTGGGACAGCGCATAGGTGTCCACGAGAACCACATGCCTGGCGGTCACTGACCCTAATACCTCTCCATTGGCGGCGGGGCCGGCGGTCAACACCGGGGGGACGCTGTCCGAAAACCCGGCCAATGGCCGATGAAATCATCACCCAAAGGGAATCCGGCGGTCCGCCGAGAGTCCACCATGCGACTGACCGATGGTCAACTGTCCGCAATTGAAAGGCCGTTGGTCAACCGTCACAAATGCGACAATTCCGGCCCGGGTCTTCAACCGGAACTCTTCCACTTGTAACCTGTGGCCGCGCAGCAGCCTCGATCAGGAACCAGTCCCGATCAGGAATGGAAGCCGTCCGAAAATCGGTGGCCCCGGCACCGGCGGAGGGAAGTTTTTCGACCATGGGTCGCATTCACGCCACCGCTGTCCGGTACTTCACCGGCTTACCGCGGAGCTTCTGGATCGTCTTCGCCGGCCAGTTCGTCAACCGCATCGGCGCCCTGGCCGTGCCCTTCCTGGTGCTCTACCTGCGCGACCAGGGCCTGTCCGCCGCCGACGCCGGGACGGTGCTGGCGGCCATGGGCCTCGGCGGCCTGCTCTCCCAGCCCCTCGGCGGGGCCCTCTCCGACCGCTGCGGACCGCGGTTCACACTGGTGGCCGGCCCCTCCGCCGCCGCCCTGGGCATCCTGGCGCTGGGGGCGGCCGACGGGCTGCCGATGCTGCTGGCCACCGCCGCACTGGTGGGGGTCCTGGCGGACGTCTACCGTCCGGCGGCCGCGGCGCTGGTGGCCGAGGTGGTGCCCTCGGCCTCGCGGGCCCGGGCCTTCAGCCTGATCTACTGGGCGGTCAATCTCGGGGTGGCCCTCGCGGGCCTGCTGGCGGGCCTGCTGGCGAGACACGGCTATCGGCCGCTCTTCCTCGTCCAGGCCGCCACCGGGGCCGCGTTCGCGCTGCTGATCGCCGTCGCCCTGCCGCCCCGGCGGCCCCCCGGGGAGGCGCCCGCGCCCGACGGGACGGCCGGGCGGCAGCCGCCGGCGGTGCTGCGCGACCGGGTGCTGCTGGCCCTGATCGCGCTGAACCTGCTGAACGGCGTGGTGGCGGCGCAGATCGTGCTGGGGGTGCCGCTGGCCGTCCGGGACAGCGGCCTGGACCCCACCGCCTACGGTGCCGTGCTGCTCACCGCCGGGGTGCTGATCGCGGTGGCGCAGCCGCTGCTGGCGGCCTGGCTGGAGCGCTTCGACCGGATCACCGTGCTCTCCCTGTCCTGGCTGGTCTTCGGTGCCGGCATGGCCGCCACCGGGCTGGCCGGCACCCTGCCGCAGTATCTGGCCACCGTCGCCGTCTGGACGCTGGGCGAGATCGGCGCGGCCAGCTTCGTCGGCGCGATCGTCGCCGACCTGGCACCTCCCCGCGCCCAGGGCCGGTACCAGGCCGCCTTCGGCTGGTCGTACGCCGCCGCCCAGCTGGCCGGCCCGCTGGCGGGGGCCTCCCTGTACGCCCTGGCCCCCTGGGCCCTGTGGTGGACCTGCGCGGCACTCGGGCTGCTGGGGGCCGTGGGCGGTCTCGCCCTGACGGCCCCCCTGCGGCGCAGGGCCGCTCCGCACGTACCGACCCGTCTTCTCGAGGAGGCACTGTGACCGCGGTGATCCAGCCCCCGGCCGGCGTCCGGCCGGCCCCTGCGGTGGATCTCATGGAGCTCTACCGGCGGATGCGGCTGCTGCGCTGCCTGGACGAGGCACTGGCGGACCTGGTGGAACAGGGCCTGGTGCGCGGGCCCATGCATCTGGGCATCGGCCAGGAGGCGGCCGGCATCGGGGCGACCGCGGCACTGGAGGACGGCGACCTGGTCACCGCCACCCACCGCCCGCACGCCCAGTACGTGGGCCTGGGCCTCCCCCTGGGACGCACCCTCGCCGAGATGATGGGCCGGGCCGACGGCCAGTGCGGGGGCCGCGGCGGCCACATGCTGATCGCCGACCGCGCGCACGGACTGCTCGGCCCCTCCGGCATCGTGGGCCACTCGCTGCTGCTCGCGGTCGGCCACGGCCTGGCGCAGCGCCGGGCGGGCCTGGGCCGGGTCACCCTCTGTGTCACCGGTGACGGCGCGGTCAACTCCGGGGCCTTCAACGAGGCCCTCAACATGGTGGCGCTGTGGCGGCTGCCGGTGGTGGTGCTGGTGGAGAACAACCGCTACGGGCTGAGCGTGCGGCTGGACCGCCATGTGCACCAGACGGCGCTCCACCGCAGGGCGGGCGGCTACGGGATCCCCGCGGTGCAGGTGGACGGCAACGACGTGGAGGCGGTCCGGGAGGCCGTGCAGGGCGCCGTGGGCCGGGCCCGCTCCGCGGGCGGCCCCACCCTGGTGGAGGCCGTGACCTACCGCAACTGCCCCTTCTCCGGCTCCGACCGCGGCGGCTACCAGGACCCGGCGGAGGCCGAGGGTCTCACCGATCCGCTGCGGCTCGCCGCCGAGCGGCTGCTGGCGCGTGGACGGCGGCCCGAGGAGCTGGCCGAGGCGGACGGACGGGCGGCCCGGGAGATCGCCCAAGCGGTGGCCTTCGCGGAGGCCAGCCCGTGGCCGGAGGCGGCGGACCTGGTGGCACTGGCCGCCCGGTGGGACGGAGAGGGCGGGCGATGACCCGGTTGACGTATGCACAGGCGCTCAACGACGCACTGCGCGGGGAGATGCTCAGGGACGAGCGGATCGTCCTGCTGGGAGAGGACATCGGCGTCTACGGCGGGGTGTTCTCGGTGACCTCCGGACTGCTGGAGCAGTTCGGTCCGGACCGGGTGCTGGACACCCCCATCTCGGAGAACGGCATCGTGGGTGCGGCGGTGGGCATGGCCATGAGCGGGCTGCGCCCGGTCGTGGAGATCATGTACACCGACTTCCTCTGCCTGGCGCTGGACTCCATCGCCAACGGCGCGGCCGTGTTCCCGTTCGCCTACGGCGGCCAGGTGTCGATGCCGCTGGTGATCCGGACCCAGGGCGGCGCGGGGGCCAACGCCGGGCCCCAGCACTCCAAGTCGCTGGAGGCCTGGACGGCGCACCTGCCGGGCGTCCACACCGTGCTGCCGAGCAACCCGGCCGACGCCAAGGGGCTGCTCACCTCGGCCCTGCGGTCCTCCGAGCCGGTGGTCCTGGTGGAGCACAAGCTGCTCTACGGCACCGAGGGCGAGGTCCCCGAGGGGGAGCACCTGGTGCCTCTGGAACGCGCCCAGGTGGTCAGGCCCGGCCGGGACGCCACCGTGATCGCGCTCTCCCGGATGGTCGGCGAGGCCCTGGTCGCGGCGGAGCAGCTGGCGGAGCAGCAGCTGGACGTCGAGGTGATCGACGTCCGGTCGCTGCGCCCGCTGGACGTGGCCACCCTGGCGGCCTCGGCCCGGCGGACCGGGCGGGTGGTGGTCGCCGGGGAGGCCTGGGTCCGGTACGGGCCCACGGCGGAGATCGCGGCGGCGGTCACCGAGGCGGCCTTCGCCGAGCTGCGGGCACCGGTCGTCCGGGTCGGATCGCTGGGCGTCCCGTACCCCGCGAGCCCCGCACTGGAGCCCACGGTGCTGCCCGACGCGGACACCCTGCGGCGGGCCGTGGAAGACCTGGTCAAGAGCGCCCGGTGAGCGAGCGGAGGACAGAGATGGTCAATGGTGCGCGCTTCGCCGGCAGGGCGGTCCTGGTGACCGGTGGCGGTACCGGCATCGGGCAGGCGGTGGCCTGCGCCTTCGCCGCGGAGGGTGCGCTGGTGACGGTCGCCGGGCGGCGGGCGGAGCCGCTCGCGGAGACGGTGAAGCTGATCGAGGCGGCCGGCGGCGAGGCGGCCGCGGTGCAGGCCGACGTCACGGCGGAGGAGGAGGTGGCGGCGCTGGTGGAGGCGGTGCTGGCCCGCCACGGCCGGCTGGACGTGGCCTGCAACAACGCCGGGGTGCCCGGTTCCGGGCGGCTGCTGCACGAGTTCGGCGCGGACGACTGGCGGCGGATCGTGGACACCAACCTCCAGGGCACCTGGCTGTCCATGAAGCACCAGATCCCGGTGATGCTCCGGCAGGGGTCCGGGGCGGTGGTCAACGTGGCGTCGATCGCCGGGCTCACCGGGTACCTCAACGCCACCCCGTACACCGCGGCCAAGCACGGCGTGGTCGGCCTGACCCGCAACGCGGCGATCGACTACGGCGCCCGGGGCGTCCGGGTCAACGCGGTCTGCCCGGGGCCGGTGCTCACCCCGATGCTGGAGCAGGCCCGCCGGGACCGCGGGCCCTCGGCGGACGAGTTCTATCTGCGCAACATCCCGATGGGCCGGTTGTGCCGGCCCGAGGAGGTCGCCTCCGCGGTGCTCTTCCTGGCATCCGAGGAGGCGTCGTACATCACCGGCCAGGCGCTGGGCGTCGACGGGGGCTGGACCGCCCACTGACGGGCCGCCGGCCGGTTCGCGCCACCGGGGGCACCGGCCGGTGCCCCCGGTGGCGCGGCCGCCGCTCACCCCCGGGCGAAGGCCCTGCGCAGCGCCGCGCCCTGCTCGGCCAGGGCCCGCTGCGAGGCCTGGGCCAGGGGCACGGCGGCCTCGAAGCCGTGGAACGTCCCCGCGTACAGGTGCAGCTCCACCGAGACGCCCGCCTCCAGCATCCGGGCGGCCAGGGCGACCGCCTCGTCGCGCAGCGCGTCCACCTCGGCCACCAGCAGATAGGCGGGGGCCAGACCGGAGAGGTCGGTGCAGCGGGCCGGGACCGCGTACGGGGACTCCCGGTGGGCGGGGTCCGCCCCCAGGTAGTGCTGCCACATGTACAGGCTGTCCTCGGTGTGCCAGGCGGAGGTGCGCGGGTAGCGCCGCATGGAGCCGCTGTCCAGCCGGTCGTCCAGCGCCGGGTACAGCAGCATCTGCAGCACCAGGTCGGGGCCGCCGCGGTCGCGGCACATCAGCGCCACCGCCGCGGCCAGCGTCCCGCCGGCGCTGCTGCCGCCCACCGCGATCCGCGCGGCGTCCGCGCCCAGCTCCGCGGCCTCGGCGGCCACCCAGCGCACGGCGGCCAGGCAGTCCTCGCCCGGCACCGGGAAGGGGTGCTCGGGGGGCCTGCGGTAGTCCACCGAGACCACCAGGCAGTCCGCGGCCAGCGCCAGCGCCAGGCAGCGGTCGTGCTCGGTGTCCAGGTCGCCGGCGACAAAGGCCCCGCCGTGGAAGTACACCAGCACCGGGGCGGGGGTCTGCAGGCCCTCCGGCCGGTAGAGCCGGACCGTGAGCTCATGCCCCTCGCCCGGGACGGTGAAGGTGCGGTCCTCGGTGGCCACCCGCTCCTGGACCGGCGACGGCCCGCGCAGGGCCCGGGAGATCTTGACCGACCTGGCGAAATTCCGGCGGGAGGCGAGGGGGTCCCCGAAGGCCACATAAGGCTGGAGTTGCGCCGCGCGGGAGAGCTCTGGGTCCAACCGCGCCGTGTGATCGGTCTCGGAAGTCATAGGAGGACTGTACCGGGGATACTCCGAGGTTTGGACTGCTGATGAGTGGTCATGAATGCTGTGGTGCAGGGCGATCGGCGCACCGGTTGACCATTGACAGTCAATCACTGTCTCGATACGGTCACATAGGTGCTCGGAGGGTAGGCACCCACGGGGGAAGGGCGTCCGATATTCGTAATCGGCGCCGCAAATCGTCTCAGTGAGTTCTGTACAGCTGGCCTGCATTGCCGACGGCAATACGTGGCGAGCTGATTTCTTGTGTGTCTGCGGACTAATCATGAGGGGCTTCGCAGCATGGGAACCACAGCAAAACTCGTCATAGACAGTCTTCTGGTCATGGGATTCGGCGTGCAGCACTCGCTGCTGGCGACCCTGCGCGTCAAGCGCGTCGTCAGAGCGCGGACCGGCATGGAGGCGCTGGCCTGGCGCTCCGTGGAGTCGCTGTGCAACGTGGCCTACATCCTGGGCGCTGGCGCCCTGTGGCAGCACACCGGTGACCACGTGGTCTGGCACCTCTCGGGTGCCCCCATGGTCGTCATGTTCGTGCTGGCCGTCGCCTCCTGGCTCTGGTACTGGCAGCTCCACCTGTTCGAGTACGACTGCGGTCTGGCCTTCGGGTCGACCACGCTGGTGGCCCAGATCGCCGGGGCCCAGGGGCCCAAGCTCATCCCCTGGAAGGTCGGCAGCCGGCGCTGGATCCGCTTCCCGGTGCACACCGCGTTCTTCGGCATGTTCTTCTGCCTGCCGACGATGACCGCCGACCTGCTGGTGCTGGCCGTCGTGGTCAACATCTACAACGTCATCGGCAGCATCCTCTACGACAAGCGCCTGCTCACCCTGGCCCGGGCCTCGTACCAGCCGTACGTCGACGTCACCGGTCTGATCTGGCCGCCGGTCTACCGCGTCCCGCGCGGCGCGAGCGACCTCACCATGCCCGCGCCGGTGCACTGGCGGAAGCCGCTGATGCACCTGCCCGGCCTGGTCGTCGGCCTCGGCCTGGGAGCGATGTACCACTTCCTGATCGGCGCCACCGCCGACACCCCGATGGGCATGCTCAAGGCCGGCGGCGCCGGTCTGCTCGGCGCGGTGCTCTCCGGACTGATCATCGGCACCGTCAGCAAGCCCGACTCCGACGAGTGGGGCCAGCAGCAGACCGACCTCTCCACCACGGTCGCGCTGTCCGCCGCGGTGGGCGTGGTCACCTGGGGCGTCGTCGGCTGGGTCCAGACCGGCTCGGCACCGGCCTTCACCGCCTTCCTGCCGCTCTGGTTCACCGTGCAGTACCTGGGCCATGTCTTCGCCTTCCTCGCCAACCGCGGCAAGTGGTCCGCGAGCCTGGTGCCGGTCGAGCCGGCCGCCCGGCCCGCGTCCGCACCCGAGGAGAGCAGCAGTGCCCGGCCGGCCCCTGTGGGCACCGCAGCGTCGATCGCGAAGGCTCCCCGGACTGTCTGATGAACACCACCGAGCCGCAGGCAGTCCTGACCCGCACTCCGGTCCTCGGCGTCCCCGTCCGGCAGCCGACGACCGCGAGCCCCTACTGGCACCGGGAACAGCCCCTGGTCGCCGTCACCCACGTCGACCCCGACCACGCCGGGCTGCGCGAGCAGTTCCCCCGGAGCTGGCACCACCTGGTCCGGCTCAAGGGACTGATCGACGGCATCGCCGCCCTGGAGGCCCCGGCGGCGGTCGGCCCCGCGCTGCACCTGCAGCGCATCTCCCCGCTGCTCACCGCCGCGGCCCACGAACTGCTGCAGTTCGCCGAGGCCGAGCAGGCCGAGCACTCCCGTGAGGCGGTGGCCCAGGCCAGGATCGCCGCCGACCGGCTGCTGCACTACGCCTTCACCCAGGAGTGGAAGCCGGTCGTGCTGCGCCAGCCCGAGCCGGACCGGCCGTGGCTGTACTGCGGCCCGCTCAGCACCTGGGCGATGCACACCGTCCACTCGCCGCTCGCCCTGCTGGTGGTCCTCCCCCGGGCGGACCTCCAGAGCGAGATCGAGGCGGTCGACGCCCGGCTGCCGGAGATCCAGCCGGTCGTCGCCAGGGTGCTCGGCAGCGGGGTGAAGTCCGTCCAGCAGGTCAACCCGACCATGCAGATCGCCGATCTGCTGCTGGCGGGCGGCGAGTCCCGGGTCGGCCACAAGAACTTCGCGCACTTCTTCCCGCTGGAGGCTCCGGGCTCCACCGTGGACGGCAGCGAGTTCACCGTGGTGTTCGCCAATGTGCACACCAGCCGGCTGGAGCGCTGCTCGCTGAAGCTGCTGGGCCGGCTGCAGCCGTCCGCAGCCGGCCAGGGGGACCTCGACGAGGTCCTGCGGGCCTCGCTGCGCTGGTTCCGCTGCCACGACCTGGCGCACTTCTGGCGGCGGTCGGTGGTGGACGGCAGCGGGCGTCCCGCCCCCGGTCTCACCCCCTTCGAGCAGATGACGCTGGAGGAGACCTACGCGGACGTGCTGGGGCTGCTGTCGGCGGTCTCCTTCTTCCCCACGCCGTCGCTGGGGAAGGCGTTCATCGCGGAGCTGCTGCGCTACCTCTCACGGCGCCACCACCACTTCGCCGACAGCGGCGCGGCGGCGCTGGCGGCAGGCTGGCTGATCGAATCGGGCATCAGCCTCCCGCCCACCGACGCGCATTGGCTCGACAAGGCCGAGCCACGGCTGGAGGAACTGGCAGACTGTCTGCACGGGGCGCTGTGGGACGCCGATCCCGCCCACCTCGACGCACTCAGGGCCGCACTCGCGGTGGGGGTCTCCTTCCGGGAGGACCTCACCGAGCTCTTCCAGCTGATCCCCACAGATCTCGACTACATCTTCGGGTAAGGATTCATGCACAAGCGCACCGTAGTGGTCACCGGCGCCTCCTCCGGAATCGGTCTGGCCACCGCGCAGCGGTTCGCCTCGGCGGGGGACCAGGTCGTCAACTTCGACCTGCGTCCCCCGGCCGGGGACGCCGGCGCGGGGGAGTGGGTCGAGGTGGACGTCACCGACTGGGCCGCGGTGGGCGCCGCGGTCGACCGGGTGGCCGAGACCCACGGCTCCGTCGACGTGGCCATCGCCAACGCCGGTATCAGCCTGCGCAGGACGTTCCTGGAGATGACCGAGAAGGACGTCCGGGCACTGCTGGACATCAACCTGATGGGGGTCATCGGCCTCTGGCAGGCCGCCGCCCGGCACATGGTCGCGGCCCGCAGCGGGGTGCTGCTCGCCACGGCCTCCACCAACGGCAGCGCCGGGTACCCCTACTACGCGGACTACAACGCCTCCAAGGCCGCCGTGCTCGCCCTGGCGCGGACCCTGGCCCTGGAGCTCTCACCGCATGTGCGCACCGCCTGTGTCAGCCCCGGCTATGTGATGACGCCGATGCAGCGCGCCGAGTACACCGACGAGATGCTGGCGGAGGTCAACGCCAGAATTCCGGCGGGCCGGCACGCGGACCCGGCCGAGATCGCCGAGGCCTTCCACTTCCTGGCGTCGCCGCAGGCCCGGTTCATCACCGGCCAGCAGCTGATCGTGGACGGCGGTGAGCTGGCCGGCGGCACGGCCTCCTCGCACGGCGTCGTCTTCGGCAGCCAGGATCAGTGAACGGAACAGAGCAGCAGGGCCAGAGAGGACAACCCCCACCATGACAACCACCCAGCAGCAGCCCGTCCTCCCGGCGGTGGCGGACATCCTCGGCTCGGCCGCCGAGGGCTGCGAGACCCTGGATCTCGGAGCAGGCCTCACCGCCACCGTCATCGTCCGCCCCGGGGCCGTACTGAACCACTCGGCCCAGGAGCGGGTGTACGCGGCGCTCATCCCGGTGACGACCAGCAGCTTCGGCGCCGACATGACGCCGTACTGGGCGCAGCGCAGCAAGGAGGGCTATCTGGAGCGCCTTGCCGAGTTCGTCCTGATCGCCGACGAGGACGGCCGGATGGTCGGCTGGACCGGCTTCCACGTCCTCCCGTACGACGGCTTCACCCTGGTCTACCTGGACTCCACCGGGATGGTCCCCACCCGCCAGTCCGGCGGGGTGATGCGGCAGCTGATGCAGGCCCGGGTCAGCGGGTCGGTGGCGGGCTGCCCGGCCGGCAAGCCGGTCTACCTCACCGCCCGCACCGAGAGCCCGATCTTCTACCGGCTGATGCGCCGGCTGCTGCCCGCCCCCGACGCGCTGTACCCGCAGCCGGCCACCGCCGCCCCCGGCGACGTGGTGGAGGCGGCCCGGCACCTGGCCAGGTGGCTGGGGCAGCAGGACATCCTGGACGCCCCGGCGCTGACCGTCCGCGGGGCCTACGACGCGCTGGACGAGCTGTACGGGGAGCTGCCCACGACCGGGGACCCCGAACTGGACAAGCTCTTCCGCGGCCAGTTGGGGCCGCTGGACGCGTTCCTGCTCGTGGGCCGCGTCCGCTGACCCGGATCCCCGAAGGGGCTGCACACCATGCGCATCGACCTGCTGCAGATCGGCACCGATCCCGCGCTTCCGCTCCGGGAGCGCGTGGAGACGGTGTGCGAGCAGATCGCCGCCTGCCGGGGCGCCGACCTGGTGGTGCTGCCGGAGCTCTGGCCAACCGGCTACTTCCACTTCGACGACTACCCGGGGACCGCCGAGCCGCTCGACGGGAGGCTGCGCGGGGCGCTCGCCGAGGCGGCCCGCTCGGCGGGGGCGCATCTGCACGCCGGCTCCTTCGTGGAGCGGGACGGCTCCGGGCGGCTGTACAACACCAGCCTGCTGTTCACCCCGGACGGGGAGCTGGCGTCCTCGTACCGCAAGATGCACCTCTTCGGCCATGACTCGCGGGAGTCCGCACTGCTCACCGCGGGCGAGGCCGTCGTGGTGAGCCCGGCGCCGTTCGGCGCCGTCGGCCTGGCCACCTGCTACGACCTGCGCTTCCCCGAGCTGTTCCGCAGCATGGTGGAGCAGGGCGCCGAGCTGATCGTGCTGACCGCGGCCTGGCCGCTGGCCCGGATCGACCACTGGCGGCTGCTGGTGCGGGCCCGGGCCGTGGAGAACCAGGCCCTGGTGGTCGCGGCCAACGCCGCCGGGGTGCAGGCGGGTGTCGCCGTCGGCGGCCACAGCATGGTCGTGGACCCGCGCGGCCAGGTGCTCGCCGCGGCCGGCAGCGTCCCGCAGACGCTGTCGGTCGACTTCGATCCCGCGGAGACCGCCGCGGCCCGCAAGGCGTTCCCGGTCCTGTCGGACCGCCGTCTCGCAGCCGTCACCGCTGTCTCCGCTGTCACCACTCATGGCACTGAAGGGGCCTGACCCTTGACGATCATCGTTCCGCCGGGGATGGACCCGGACCTGGTCCGGGCAGCCACGCTCCAGCCCGACCTCGACTATGTCGACCCGCCGGCGGTGCGCGCCTCGCTGAAGCGGGCGTTCAAGCTCTCCCGGGCGCTGCGTCCCAAGCAGGCCGGCCCGCAGGACCTCACGGTCGGCGAGCGGCTGATCCCGGCCAGGGAGGGCGCACCGGACATCCCGGTCCGGGTCTACGACCCGGTGGGCCGGGCGGCGTCCTCCCCCGCGCTGGTCTTCTTCCACGGCGGCGCCTTCGTGGCCGGCGACCTGGAGACCGAGGACGCGCGGTGCGCCGAGATCGCCCGGCGCACCGGGGTCCTGGTGGTCTCGGTGGACTACCGGCTGGCCCCCGAGCACCCCTTCCCGCACGGCTTCCACGACTGCTACGACGCCCTGGTGTGGACGGCGGAGCACGCCGGGGAGCTGGGTGTGGACCCGCGCAGGATCGCGGTGGGCGGCAGCAGCGCGGGCGGCGCCCTGGCGGCCGCGGTGTCGCTGGCCGCACGCGATCTGGGCGGCCCGGAGATCATGCTGCAGATGCTGCTCTACCCGGTGATCGACGACGCCCTGGACACCGTCTCCATGCGGGAGTTCGGCACCACGCCGGGCTGGAACCAGCCGAACAGCGTGCACATGTGGAACCACTACCTGGGGGCGGACGACCGGGAGCCGGTGTCCCCGTACGCCGCGCCCGCGCGCGCCGAGGACCTCACGGGGCTGCCGCCCGCCTATGTGCTCACCGCGGAGTTCGACCCGCTGCGCGACGAGGGCATCCAGTACGCCGTACGGCTGCTGGCCGCCGATGTCGCGGTGGAGCTGCACCAGTTCCCGGGGACCTTCCACGGGTTCGACGCCGCGGCGCCGGAGGCGGTGGCGACCCGCCGTTCCCTGGACGAGCAGTGCGCCGTGCTGCTGCGGGCCGCCTCCCGGACGCCGGCCGCACCGGCCGGCGTCCCGGTCTGACCGCACGCGCTTCCACGGAGCGCTTCCGCAGACGCCCGAGGGCCCCTCCCCGCTGCGGGGAGGGGCCCTCGGGCGTTCTGCGCTCAGCCGGCCTGGCGGGCGCCGGCTATCGCGGTGGCGATACCGGTGACCGTGAGGTCCTCCAGGACCTCCTCGGCCTCCAGGTACACCCCGAAGCGGCCCTCGATCTCCTCCAGCAGGGCGATGATCAGCAGGGAGTCCCCACCCAGTTCGATGAAGGAGACGTCATGGGGCACGCTCTTGCGGTGCAGCAGCGCCGTCCACAGCTCGGCGACCTCCTCCACCGGCCGTTCCGCGCTGTTCGACAGCTGTCCCTGGGACATGGAATCGGACTCCTCGTCAGTCGAGTGGTTCCAGGCGGTCGGCCACTGCGGCCCGCACCGCCTCACGGTTGATCTTGAGATTGCGGTTGAGCAGCGGGCTGTCCGCCGACAGAGTGCCCTCGACCAGGGTGAAGGCACGGATCTTGAGGTCGCCCACCAGACGGGAGTTGATCTGGCCGACACGCGCCAGCAGACCGCTGCGCGCCTCCCCCTCGTCCCCCTGGACCCAGGCTGCCACGGCCATGCCCCCGCCGTCGACGGTGAACAGCGCGGCCTGGTCGACGCCCCTGACCCGGCACAGTTCGGCCTCCAGATCCTCCATCTGGAGCTTCTGGCCGCCGGTGGTGATGATGAGGTTCTTCTTACGGCCCTTCAGGTGCAGGAAGCCGTCCTGGTCGAAGGCGCCGAGGTCCCCGGTGGCGACGGTGTCGGAGGCGCGGAACACCTGCGCCACGTCGTCCGGCGACTCGCCCTCGTAGCCGATGCACAGATGCCAGGCGTGGCGCACCAGGACCTCGCCGGCCTCGTTGACCTCCACGGTCCCCGGGTAGACCTGCCGGCCCACCGAGCCCATGCGGTTGGCGCCCGGGCGGTTCCAGGTGAGATAGCCGATCTCGGTCATGCCGTAGATCTGGTAGAGCTCGAATCCGGCACGGGCGAAGAACTCCAGCATCCCCGGCCGGACGGGGGCGGAGCCCACCATCATCAGCCGCATGGAACCGCCGTACATCTCGTGGAAGGAGCGGAAGACCCGGCGGCGCCAGCCGCGCCGCCAGGACTCCCGCGGCAGCAGCACGGCCAGCCCGGCCGCGGCGTCCCGCAGGAGACGCTGCCGGGCGCCCAGGTTGCGGTAGCGGGTCTCCACGAACTCGTAGAAGTTCGGCGGGCCCAGCAGGAAGGTCGGCCGGGTCGCGGGCAGCGCCTGCACGAAGCGGGCGGCGGTGGTGAGGACGATGTCGCAGCCGTTGCGGATCGCCAGGTAGCACAGGTACCGCTGCTGGAAGGTGGAGAGCGGCAGCGCGATCATGATGCGGTCCTCCGGCCGCATCGGATGCGCCGCGCTCTGCGCCTGAACCAGCGCCTCCACCCCGCGCCAGGCCAGCAGCAGGCACTTGACCCGGCCCGCGGTGCCGGAGGAGAAGGCGAGGGTGAACACCTCGCGCTGGTCGACCAGGACCTGCTTGCCCTCCGGCGGCGGCGGGTCGCTCAGCGGGGTGACGTCCGTCCCCTCCAGGACCCGCTCCAGCGGGGCCACCGACTCCCCGTCCCCGGCGGACCGGGACTCCGGTCCGGCGAAGACCGCGGCCAGTCCGTAACGGGTGGTCAGCTCCGCGTTGGAGGTGCCCTTGAAGTCCGGCACGGGAACCGCGACCGGTACCGCTCCCAGCCGCAGCAGCGCCAGGTCCAGCACCAGCCACTGATAGCTGTTGTGGCCCCGGATGCCGATCCGGGAACCGGGCCGTACCCCACGCTCGGCCAGCCGGCCGTGGAGCTGCTCCACGTCGTCGTGGACCTGGGACCAGGGGACGTACCGCACCTCGCCGCGTTCCGGCAGGTGCACCCCGCCGGTCCGTGCCTCCCGGAGCCACTCGGCGACGATTCCGGGTGACTCCCCCGGGGCGGGCACGGCGGGGGTCTGCTGCTCTGTCTGCACGTCGTACTCCTGAGGGACGGCGTCGCGGGCCGTCTGAGGCGGACTCGGAAGAGACGGCGCGATCACGCGCCGACAGCGATCGGCTTCTCCTCGGGCCGGTGCGCCGTACGGCCGGCGAAGACGACGGCCCCGCAGGCCAGCGCACCCACGGCCAGGCAGCCGGCCCAGAGCACTCCCGTGGAGTACCCGTAGACGAAGGTGCCCAGGGCAGGGCCCAGCGCGAAGGCGGTCGCCTGGACGGTGGCCAGATAGCCCTGGTACCGACCGATCCGGTCGGGTGGGGAGAGTTCCGCGACCGCGCTGCTGACCACCGGCGAGAAGAGCATCTCGCCGACCGACCAGACCACCACGCCCACGGCCACCAGCGCATAGGGCTTGAAGGCCCCGGAGACCGCGATGCCCACCGCCATGCAGGCGGTGCCCAGGGTCACCGGGATCCACCAGGGCAGCCGGCGGGTCCAGGAGCTCAGCGGCACCTCGGCGGCGATCACCAGCAGGCCGTTGAGGGTGAGCAGGGTGGCGTAGATCTCGGTGCTGTGGGCCGCGGAGACGGCCAGGGAGACGGTGGAGGAGTACTGGACGTAGACCACCGTGATGCCCAGGACCGCGGCATAGAAGGCCAGCATGACCGCCGGGGTGCGCTGGTGGCCGCGTACCGCCCGCTCTGCCTCCTTGGCGCTCGCCGGGCCCTCGGCGTCCTTGACCGGCCCCGTCCGCAGGCCCGTCCACAGCACCGCCGAGAAGACGGCGTAGCAGCAGGCGCTCACCAGGAAGAGCAGTTTGAGGCCGTGTGAGGAGAGCAGGGCGGCGACCACCGGGCCCAGCGCGGCGCCCAGGTTGAGGGCCAGCCGGAAGAAGGCGAAGATCGGCACCCGGTCGCGCTCCTGGGTGTGGTCCACCAGCAGCGCGGACGCGGCCGGCAGATACGCCTGCGCGAAGAGCGCCGCGACGAAGACACCGGCCAGGGCGACGTCCCGGTTCGGCGAGAAGCCGATCAGCGCCAGCCCGCCGGTCGCCAGCGCGGTGGAGCCGACCAGGGAGGCCCGGCGGGAGAAGCGGTCGGCGGCCCAGCCGCCGACCAGCGAGCCCACCGGTATCGCGGCGCCGACGCAGAGCAGCACCAGCGGCATCTCCTTGACGGTGAAGCCGAGTTGCTTGAGGAAGAGCACCAGGAAGGTGGAGAAGAACGACCCGGTGCGGTTGATGAAGACGCCCGCCACCAGCACCCAGACCGGGCGCGGCGCGGAGAGCACCACCTTCAGCACCGACCGGTGCTGCTCCCCCGCCTCCTCCGACTCGGCCTCGTGGGTCGCGCTCACCGTGCTGCCAGCGGCGTGCCGGAGATCTCCACTCCGGCGCGGACCGCCTCGACCCGGGCCTGGCACCCCTCCCGGGTGTCGGCGGTGACCACGGCGAAGGCGATCCTGGAGAGGAAGCCCTCGGGGGGCAGCCGGACCTCGGTGCCGGCCGGCAGGAAGGTGGTGAACTGCTCCAGTCCGGGGTGGTCGCCGTTCAGGCGGACCTCCTCCAGCCGGATGTCGTACTCGGGGTAGATCATGGCGACCGCCGCGAACCGCTCGCGGTCGGTGCCCAGGTCGGGCTCCTGTCCCACCGCGATGTCCGCCGCCGCTCCGGCCACGTCGACCCCGGTGGCGAGATGCCCCAGATAGGGAATGAGGTCGCCGCCGAGCCTGACGTTGATCTCCACGATCCGGGGGCCGCGGCTGGTCAGCTTGACCTCGCTGTGGCTCACCAGCCGGTCCAGGCCCACCACGCGGTGCGCCTGGACCACCAGCTCGACGGCGGCGTCCAGGTCGGGTTGCGGGGCGGCCGGCACGATGTGGCCGAACTCCTCGAAGTACGGGGGGAAGGCGAGCGCCTTCTCGGCGACCACCAGCGGGGTCGTCACCCCCTGCCAGGTGGCGCAGTCCACGCTGAACTCGGGGCCGTCCAGGTACTCCTCGATGAGCACGCCCGGGTGGGCGGAGGTGAGGCCGTCGACATTGGCCTCGGAGGCCACCTCGAACGACTCCAGCAGCTCCTTCTCGTCGGCCACCCGGAGCACGCCTATGCTGCCGCCGAGCGCCCGCGGCTTGAGCACCACGGGATAGCCGATCTCCCCTGCCGCGCGGACGGCCTCCTCCGGGGTGCGGGCCACCGCGAAGCGGACCGGGCTCAGACCGCCCTCGGCGAGCGCGGCGCGCATGGCGCTCTTGTCCTTGCAGCGGCGGACGGCCTCGACGTCGGTGTACGGCACCCCGGCCGCGGCGGCGACCAGCGCCACCGGCTCCACCAGGGTCTCGTCATAGGTGAGCAGACCGTCCGGGGCCACCTTGCGGACCAGCTCCTCCAGAGCGGCGGCGTCCGCCGGGTCCACGCGGTGGAATTCCGAGACATAGGGCTGCTGCCAACTCAGCTCGGAATTGGCGGCCAGAATGATTTCCGCGCGGGCGGCCATGGCCGCCAGAGC